>JAEHGX010000026.1 GCA_019248265.1 Candidatus Falkowbacteria bacterium S5_I03 | reverse complement strand
CAAATTTTTAAGTCCGGAAAAATTAACGTCTCTTGCTGAAGCTTGCGCGGCTAAAAACGGCGACTTAGTATTTTTTGCCGCTGACACTTGGCGCGTGGCGGTTACGGTTTTGGGCGCGGTCAGAAATGAAACCGCTTCTAAATTAGGTTTGAAAGATAATACTAAGGCAGCCTTTGCTTGGATTGTCGATTTCCCGATGTATGATTATTCCGAAATCGAAGAAGGTCGCATCGATTTTGGCCATAATCCTTTTTCTATGCCTCAAGGCGGACTGCAAGCGCTTAAAGAAAAAGACCCCTTGGATATTTTAGCCTATCAATACGATTTAGTTTTAAATGGTTTTGAAATTTCTTCGGGCGCGATTCGCAACCATGAACCGGAAATTATGTATGAAGCTTTTAAAATCGCCGGCTATACAAAAGAAGATGTGGAAGCTAAATTTGGCGCGATGTTAAATGCTTTTTCCTACGGCGCGCCTCCTCATGGCGGCAATGCTCCGGGTCTTGATAGAATTTTGATGATTCTAAATGACTGGGACTCAATTCGCGATATTTATGCTTTTCCAAAAGATGGTCAAGGACGCGATTTAATGACCGACTCACCGAGTGAAGTTTTTCCGAGCCAGCTAGCCGAATTATCTGTTGAGCTTAAAAAGATTAAAAAATAATTAATAATTTTATGACTAACAATCACAACGCTAAGTACGCTTTCTACTATCTCCTGTCTTTAGTCGCGCTGATTTTTGTCTCTATCTCCGTCGGCTTAATTGCCTTCGGCATCATCAGTCAAACCGTAGCTGACACGCTCGCGCTTAACAGCTACAGCGACTACAACGGCCAATTCCGCTTCGCGATTTCCGCCTTATTGATTGCCACACCGATTTTCTTCATCATCAACCGGCTTATCAATCGCGGTTTGCAAACTAAAGAATTGGACCAAGAGTCCGGCATCCGTCGCTGGCTGACTTACTTTATCCTATTAGTTTCTTCAGTAACAGTTTTGGGAATTTTCATTAGCGTGATTAATAATTTTTTGAACGGGGAATTAACTTTAAGTTTTGTTCTCAAGGCGCTCACGATGCTAGTTATTTCCGGTTCCGTATTTTCTTTCTATTTGTATGATATCCGCCGCGCGGATGCGACCAAGAAAGATAAAGTAGTCAAGATTTTTTTCTGGGCTTCTTTAGTTTTGATTGTCGCCGCTTTTGTGTCCGCTTGGTTCTTCATGGAATCGCCGAAAGAAGCGCGCAATCGCCGCTTAGACCAAATTGTGATTAACGATATTTATAGCTTGGAAAGCGCCGTCAATACTTATTACGAAACCAAAAATGTTTTGCCAAATAGCATGGACGACCTTAAAAACACTCCAGAAATATATTATAACTCTTTAGCCGAACCAATCGTTGATGCTACTAATCAGGAAATAGTTTATCAAAAAATAGATGACACTCATTTTCAATTCTGCGCTACCTTCCTAGCTCCGAGCTACCCGAGCAACACGGCGACTCGTCCGACTATTAATTACGGCGCCGGCAGCAAGGACCATGAAGCCGGTTATCAATGTTTCAAGAGCGAGGTTTGGAACGAGCCGGCAGCGATTAACGAAAAAACCATAATGGCCCAACCGGTTAAATAAGTTATGATAGAATTCACGACCGAAAAATTTTCCGGACCGCTTGGCCTCTTGCTCTCTTTAATCGAGAGCGAAGAGATGGATATTACCGAAATTAATCTAGCCAAGATTGCCGATGAATATGTTTTATATATTCGCTCGCTCGCCGATATCAATCCGGAAGAGCTGGCGGATTTTTTGGTAGTAGCCGCTAAATTATTATTTATCAAATCCAAAGCGCTGTTGCCGTATCTGTATGCCGATAGCGAAGAAGATGATAGCGGTGACTTGGAAAAGCAGCTGCGCATGTATAAGGAGTTTGTGGAAGCTAGCCAGAAAATCAAAACAATTATTGAAAATGATAACTTTTTGTTTGTACCGCCGCTTGTTAAGAGCCGCCGGATAAGTTCTAGCTTGCCGGCTTTCTCCCCGCCGCCAAAAGCAACGCCCCCTGTGCTCCATGAGCAGTTTAAAAAGATTTTAGCGGGCTTAGCCAAACGCGCGGAACAAAAACTACCGGAACAAAGTTTGGAA
>JAEHGX010000025.1 GCA_019248265.1 Candidatus Falkowbacteria bacterium S5_I03 | reverse complement strand
GGTATTCTGGTTTATTTTTACCATGAAGCAGATTAGCAATCTTGGTGGCTAAACGACCAACAGTTTGATCAGTGGCGTCCAGTTGATGCAATTTTCTTTCAATATTTTTCATATTTTTATACTAATTCAATTTGAACCATTTCCGCACCATCGCCCTGTCTGACTCCCAGCTTAACGATTCTGGTGTAACCTCCAGCGCGTTCTTTATAACGGACACCCAAAACTTCCATGGTTTTTTTAATAGCGTTCTTTTGCAAGAGAACTTTGATTAAACCGCGGCGAGCCGCCAAATCTCCGGCCTTAGAAGCGGTAATCATTCTTTCTACTAATGGTCTAACAGCCTGAGCCTTAGCCTTGGTTGTTTTAACTTTTTCATATAAAAGAATGCTAGACGCTAAATTTCTAAGCATCAATTCGCGTGGACCCTTTTCTCGGTCTAAAATTTTGTTTTTATTTCTGTGACGCATAAACAGGCTTAATTATTTCTTTGGTTTTTTAACTTTTTCTTTTTTTCTTTTTTAGGCTCGGCTACTTCTTCCTCTTCAACGATTTCTTCTTCAGCTTCTTCAACAACGGTTTCAGCTTCAATTTGATCAGCAGCTTCGGCAGCCATTTCTTTACCGATATTTTCCGGTAACAAGGCCTTATACTGTTCAACTAATATTTTAACTGCTTCATTGAAAGCGTCTTCCGGGCTAATGGTGCCATCGGTTTTAACATTCAAAACTAACTTATCCCAGTTGGTCATTTTACCGACACGGGCATTGTCAACCTGAATGCTAACGACGGTTACCGGAGAGAAGATGGAATCAATTTCAATGAAACCAATTTCCTTATTTTCTTTCTTATTGCCTTCAGACATTTTATAACCACGTCCGCCTTTTACTAAAATTTCAGCTTCTAAGCTACCGGCCTCATCTGTAATATTAGCAATCACTAATTCCGGGTTTTTAATTTCCACATCGCTATTTTTAGCGATATCGCCGGCAGTAACTACTTTCTTGCCCTTAACTTTTAATTCTAAGCGGATTTCTTCTTCGGTAAAGACCTTAAGTCTTAATTGCTTCAAGTTCAAAATCATTTCTAAAACATCTTCTTTAATATGAGGCAGGGCCATAAATTCATGGCTAGCGCCTTTAATTTTTACTCCGATGACAGCGGCTCCTGGCAAAGAAGACAAGAGTACGCGGCGCAAGGAATTTCCCAAGGTCATACCATAGCCAGGAAATAGAGGCTCGATAGTAATGATTCCCTCGTTGGTATCACCAACGGTTTTAAAATCAATTTTCTTAGGATTAGCGATGTTTTGCATATTATTTTTTTATTTTGAATAATATTCAATGATCATATGAACATTGATGCTTTGTGGAAGATCTTCGTCCTTAGGTTCGTGTAAAATCTTCGCGGCCATCTCTGTATTGTTGAAATTTATCCAGCTTGGTCTTTCAGCCTTAGCAATCTTTTCATTAGCATTTCTGAAATATGGACTCTTTTGGCTAGACTTTCTAATTTTAATAACTTGTCCGAGCTTAACGCTGAAAGACGGAATATCAGTCTTGCGATCGTTCACGGTGAAATGTCCGTGATTTACCAATTGACGAGCTTGAGCGCGAGAACTGGCAAAACCGGCCTTGAAAATAACGTTATCCAAACGTGACTCCAATAATTTCAAGAAGTTCTTACCGGCATCGCCCTGTTTCTTGGCCGCCTTTTCAAAAGTCAAACGGAATTGCTTTTCGGAAACGCCATAGTATTTCTTGGCTTTTTGTTTTTCAGTTAACTGTGTTCCGAAGTCGCTCAAACGCTTGCGTCCTTTAGGACCATGAAAACCAGGAGCGTAATTGCGCTTAACCATCGCGCATTTTGGCGAAAAACATCTCTCACCTTTTAGAAAAAGTTTTTCACCGACACGACGGCATTGTTTACATTTATTATCAATATTTCTTCCCATATTTTTGTGATTAGTTTAAACTCTTCTCGGCTTCTTAGGACGGCAACCATTATGAGGAACCGGGGTGGTGTCCTTGATTGACGAGACGTCCAAACCATTAGCATTTAAAGCGCGGATAGCAGCTTCGCGGCCGGTACCGACACCAGAAACAAAGACGCTTACTTCTTGCAAGCCATATTCTTCTTTAGCTTTCTGAGCGGCAATCTTAGTAATAATTTGAGCGGCATAAGGAGTGGCTTTCTTGGCGCCCTTAAATCCGGCTAATCCGGCTGAAGCCCAAGCGATAACATCGCCGTTATTATCAGTTAAGGTAATCATGGTGTTGTTATAAGTCGCCTGAATATAGGCGCGACCAACCTTGACTACTC
>JAEHGX010000024.1 GCA_019248265.1 Candidatus Falkowbacteria bacterium S5_I03 | reverse complement strand
TTAGTATCGACAACATCATTGAGTATAACGGTCAAACTGTAAAATTATGAGCGAGGTAATGTTCAACCACGACGGTGTTCCGTTGCTGGCTTTTGGTACTAAGCACTTTGTAACTACCACCGGGGGCCCCGATGTCAAACCAAAGGTCACCACACAAACCGAAGTCACCGACGATAAAGTTACAGCCGGAGGCGTTGAGCTTGCAGCCTGGGGCGCTAACAACGACTTCCCGAAAACTGCTTACGACACCATCCGTTCTGTTGGTGTACTCAATACCGGGCTTAAATTCATCCGCAACTTCACGCTCGGTCAGGGTATATTTCCATGCAAGGTCACCGGCTACGACGATAAAGGCAACGAAATCCTCGAAGTACTCGACGATGAAGAGCTCGTCCGCTTCTGCAATGGCCGAATGGTCCGTCGGTATCTCGAAAAATCCCTGCGCGATTACCTCAAATTCGGCGTCGGCAATGTGCAGCTGATCCCCAACGAAGATGGCAGCAAAATGGTAGGCATCAACGCCATCAACTCCATGTTTTGCCGCTATGGAATTGCCAACAAGGGCGTAATCGAAAAGGCAGTAATATCAGGAAAATGGCCCGATACACCTGGCGAAACTGAATGTGAAGTAATCGATGTGCTCGACGACTACGACCCCATTGCCGACCTCCTGCGTCGCAAGGTAGGCAATCAAATCAAATCCAAATCAGTACTGTTTGCCGTGCGCGATAGCTGGTCAAATGCCGAGTACTACAGCGAACCTATCTGGTACAGTGCCTATACTGCCGGCTGGATCGATATTGCCAAAAACATACCAGCATTCCTCAAAAAAGCCTACACCAATCAAATCACATGGAAATGGCATGTGAAAATACCTTATGCCTTTTGGGATAAAAAGTTTCCAAAAGAAAACTACTCCAACGATAATGCCGCCAGGCAAACAGCCATCGAAGCCTATATGGATGCCCTCGAGGAAAACCTTTGTGGTGTCGAAAATGCCGACAAACCCATCTTCACCTTCTTCGAGATCAACCCACAAAGCGGCAAAGCCGAAGAGCAATGGGTAATCGAACCCATCGACAACAAATACAAAGACGGCGATAAGCTCATCACATCGGCCGCGGCAAACTCCGAAATCCTGTTTGCCCTCATGATCAACCCCAACGTGCTCGGTGCAGGTATGCCCGGTGGCACTTATGCCAGCACTGCAGGGGGCAGCAACATCCGCGAAGCCTTCCTTGTCAACATCGCCAATGCCTGGCTCGATCGCCAAAACATACTCGATCCACTCGAATGTTACCTCGAATACAACGGCGTCCAGGACGTGCAACTTCGCTTCCGCTCAACCATTTTAACAACCCTCGATACCGGGGCCGGAACCTCTAAAACCCTTTCGTAAAATGTTACTCAAATCCCTCGACGAAGTACGTGTTGTTGTCAACATCAGCAAAGCCACTGAATTTCCACGCCTGGCTACACACCTGGCCCAGGCCGAAATGTCATTCATTCAGCCAACCATAGGTGCCGATATGTATGCCTCGCTTATATCATACCACAACAACCCCGCAACATACAAAATCACTTCCGACCTGCAGGACAATAGCTTTACCCAGGGCTCCGAATCTGCTGGCGATGGCGACTTAAACCTAACGTCCGAAGAAAAATCATGGTCAATGCTGCTGTTCTACACACAGCGCGCTATTGCTAACATCGCCCTCTGGATTGGCTTCGATAGCCTCAATGCCTACATCAGCGATGGTGGTTTCAAACGCTCCGAAAGCGGAAACATTAAGGGGCTTTACAAGTACCAGGAAGATAACATCAAAAAGTACTTCCGTTCATCGGGCATCGATGGCCTCGATATTATCCTGGGTATCCTCGAAGATCGCATTCAGCACTTCCCGGCTTACCAAAGCCAGATGTACAGGCACCGTGGCCGTATAATCCCCGATACCAAAGTATTCAACGATCATTACCACATAAACAACAGCCGCATCGTTTTCGATCGGCTCCGCCAGTACATGAAAAACGTCGAGGATCTTTACCTCACAAAGTATATCAGCCCGGCCTCTTTGCAATACATCATCGCCGAACTGCAAAAACCAACACCAGCCACAAAGGTCACCGCCATTATGCCATACCTGCGCGATCCAGTCGCATGGATAAGCACCGCCATGCTTATGCAGGATAGCGGGTCTGAGCTTACCGAACGCGGCCTGTATTTAAAGGGTTTGAAAAACCTGTCAAATTCCGACCTCGAAATCAACACCGACGAAGCCAGGGTAAAAGAGCTTATCAAACGCAACTTCTCCACCGGCGATCAGTATCTCATTCGCCTCAAAAAATACCTGGCCGACAACGCCAACGATTGGGAAACCGATGCCGCCCAGCCATCGGGGCTTCACAATCGCGACAATACCGGTAAACGTACATTCTTCGCCTGATGCAGGAAATAGTAATCACATACAAGCACTTCGGATTATTTCAGCAAAAATTCACCAGGCAATATCCCGAAGATTGGCCAGAGGTTACTCCCGGCCAGCTTATTACCATCGCTAAATTCTACATGCAGGAAGGCGACGATGATAATTTCATCGCTGGCTTTTTCAATATCCCCGTCAGGTTAGCACGTAGGCTCGATAGGTTTATGATCTACAAACTACTCGATTGTATCGACTTTATCCGCAATTATAAACCTCGCGATAGCTTTATTATTAAAAAGCTTGCAACCGGCGCACCACCTAAACCCAGACTCAACGGCCTTACATTCGGCCAATTCATCTTCATCGACACCTATTTCAACGATTACGCAGTAAACGCCGATGGTTCCGATCAGGCTCTTATCGATGCAGCACTCAATAAATTTATAGCCACGCTATACTGGCCACCCCGCCAGCGGTTCAACGAAAATAAAATTGCTCAGCGCGCCGCTATTGCTGCAGGCATAAATCCCGAAGTAAAGCAGGCTGTAGCCATTAATTACCGCCTGGTTAAAGACTGGTTAACCGAAAGCTATCCGCTCATTTTTTCAAAAGCAGTCGAAACAAAAGGCGATCCTAAGAATGCAAAAAAGGAATCCGGATGGCTCAAAGTTTTCGACAGCATTGTTGACGACGACATTATAAACTCCGACAAATATGCCGGCATGTTACTTCATGATGTGCTCCGCTACATCAC
>JAEHGX010000023.1 GCA_019248265.1 Candidatus Falkowbacteria bacterium S5_I03 | reverse complement strand
GAAACTCTGCCCAAGAGCAACGAAAATTTTGAAAATACTATTAATTCCAGTGTTAATCAAACTATTTCCCGCTCTATCAATACCTCTTTTTCGGCGATATTGGCGTTACTCGCGATTTTATTATTTGGCGGCAGCACCATTAAAGACTTTGCCCTCGCCCTCTTGATTGGTATTTTTGTAGGAACTTACAGCTCTATTTTTATTGCCAGTCCGATTTTAGTAATCTGGAATAATAAGATGCACAAAGCGGCTAAAAAAGCTTAAATATTACCAATGATTTTTAAAAGGGGCTTGATTTTCAAGCCTCTTTTTTATTGCTATAATAAAACCATGAAAACTAATTTTTTAATTTCCCGTTTTAATGTTTGGGCCAAGGGGATTTCTAGCTCCGAATTTTTAGGATTTTTTATTGAAGTCAATTATTTGGCGATTATTTTTTTAGTGCCCCTATGGTTTGCTGCTTTTTATTCCGGTTTTAATATTTTTGAACTGGATAAGATTATTTTATTTCGGATTTTGCTTTGGAGCTTGTTAGTATTGACGGTGGCGCGAGCGCTGTTTTTCCCGCCCCCAAGCCTGGTTTCCAAAGTTGGCCGGAAAGCCGCGTGGCCGGCTTTTAAAAAATATTTTTTGATTCCTGCCTTGCTTCTTGTCGGCTTGGTAGCTATTTTACCATTCTCGCTTGATTGGCGTATAAGTTTTTTTGGCTCTTATGAAAGACAGGAGGGGATTTCTAGTTTGTTCTTTTATTTTTTGTGGTCTTTGATTTTATTTTTTAATTTGGTTGCCTGGAGAAATATTGGTTCCCGGGTTTGGACACTGAAAGCCAAGATTCGCCGCATTTTAATAAGCGCCAATTTTTCAGCCATGTTGGTAGGGCTTTATGGTGTTTTGCAGATTTTAAATATTGATTTTTTGACTTGGCCGGATGAACCATATTTAACCGGGCGCGCCCTATCTACCTTCGGTCAGCCTAATTTTTTTGCTTCTTTTTTGTTACTCACGATTCCACTGGCCTTTTATTTAGCCTATTCATCGAAGAATTTTTGGGCTAAGACTTTTTTTAGCTTTGCGGCTGTTTTTCAGATTTTAGGATTATTTTCGACTGCGAGCCGGGGCGGATTATTAGCTTTAGTTTTAATTGGCTTTTTGTTTGTCGCCTATCTTTTATTTGCTTCTAAATTTACGGCGCGAGCCAAAGTTTTGATAGCGGCGGGCGCGTTTTTAATTTTTATTTTAGGAATTGGCGCTTTGGAAATTTTTACCCCGGGACGTCTGCAGGAATCTTTTAATATTGGGGCCGGCAGTTTTGCCGCGCGAGTTAATTTTTTTCACGCTTCAGCAGATGCGATTTTGAAAAAACCGGCTTTTGGTTACGGCTTGGAAAATGCCGGGGAGGTGTTTATAAAATATTATGAAAATGATTGGGGTATTTATGCTGATGTGAGCGCTAATACCGATCGGGCGCATAATTTAATTTTGGACACTTTGCTTAACGCCGGGTTTTTCGGCCTGCTATTATTTTCCTTGTGGTATTATTCTTTTTTTAAGTTGGCCTGGCAAAATTATCGAGCAGGAAAATATAAATATTTATCCTTGGCGATTGGCGCCGCCGCCGCCGCTTACCTGGTATCCTTAATGTTCAGCTTTGCGATTGTAGCCGCCGAAGTTTATTTCTGGCTGCTGTTCGCTATTTTAGCGGCTATACATTTTGAGCGTCCGGCAGCTATAAATAATTTTTCTTGGTTATTAAAAAAAGATAGTTTTAAGTTTTGGTGGCGGGTCGCTTTACTAATTGGGGTTTTAATTCTGGCTGCTTGGCAGATAATTCTTAACGGCCGTTCGCTGATTGCCGATGCTTATTTCAATAATATTTATATTTCTTTAAGCCGCGGCGAAGCGCTCACGGCGCTCGTTATCCATGACGATATTCTTAGATTAAAAGTTAATTCGGTCCAGCAGAATTTTGTCGCTCATTTTTTGGGAGATAATTTGGGTGTTCATTTGGAACAAGCCCCGGATTTAGCCACCAAGACAATGATTAAAAGACGTTTAGCCGCTATCGCCCAGTCTTTGCCGGATCGCGGTTATCAAAATTTCTTATTGAAAGCCCAGCTTTATAGTCAATTGGAGAATTATCCGCTGGCTGACAAATATTTTGCTATTGTTTTGCAATTAACTCCCAATTGGCCTTTAGCTTATTTGGAGCGCGGGCGTGATTATATGCGGCAGGGTCGACTGGCGGAAGCTGAGAATTTTTACAGATTAGTTGACACTAAGCTTCCGGATGTTGATAGTGCGATTATTAATCCTCGTCATAAAAAAGTTGCTGAGTCTTATCGTTATATGATGTATACCGATTTAGGGCGAGCCTATGTTTCTCAAGGTAATTATGCGACTGCGGAAAAATTCTTTAAAGCCGCTTATCGCAACATGATTGAAGATTATTCATTACTTAAAAAAATCGCTGATACTTTTTATTTGCGTGGCGATTTGGAGACGGCTATCCGCTATGTTGCGCATGGCTCAGTTTTAAGCCCCTATGATTATAATTGGCCGCTAGCATTAGCAACTCTATATTTTGAAACCGGAGATAAAAACGCGGCTTTAAATAGTATTGACGAGGCTATTAAGTTAGCGCCGGATAAATCGGAGCTCATTGAATTAAAAGAAAAATATAAAAAATAATATATGGAATTTATTTTTGGCGTTTTTGCCGCTTTAATTGGTTTAGTGATTGGCAGTTTTTTGAATTGTTTAGTCTGGCGTCTGTATAAAGAAGATACAATTTTAGGGCGCTCTTATTGCCCGTCTTGTTCTCAGACAATTGCTTGGTATGATAATATTCCCTTGCTTAGCTTCTTGCGGTTACGCGGGCGCTGCCGTCATTGCCACTTAAAGATTTCTTGGCAGTATCCACTAGTGGAATTTTTTACCGCCCTCTTATTTGTGTTAACTTTTTTACACGCCGCTGATTCTGCTAATTTTTCTTTGTTGTTGGCTCGTGATTGGTTTTTGATTTCCGGCCTCATGATTATTTTCATTTATGACTTCCGTTGGCAAATGGTGCCGATGATGGTCGTTTGGCCGACAATCGCGTTGGTAGCGGTTCTTAATTTATTTTTAGGATTTTCCGTGTTCGCTCTCCTGATTTCCGCATTAGTTGGCGGCGGCTTTTTCTTGGCGCAGTATATTTTA
>JAEHGX010000022.1 GCA_019248265.1 Candidatus Falkowbacteria bacterium S5_I03 | reverse complement strand
AGCTGTTTTTTTCTTTTTCTTTTTAACTAATTTTTTCTTGGCGCGAGCAGCCTTATTTTTTTCAAGTTTTTGCTTGATTTCTTCAGGCAACTCTTCATCAGAGGAATCAAAAGAAAAGGCGGCCATTTCATCGCGTTCTTCTTTCTCTTCACTATTAATTGCTTTTTCAGCAACTGGAAGTGAGGTTTCTTCTGATTTTTCTGCGTCTTTTTTTACTTCTTCAGACATATTTTAAACTCTTAGAATTTTAATTAGGTCTTCTGTAATCCGGCTTTGCTCTTGCCGCTCACCGCGGTCATGCGCTTATTGCCACGAACAGTACGACTATTAGTTTTAGTTCTCTGACCTCTAACCGGTAAATGCTTGGCGTGTCTCAAACCGCGATAACAACCGATTTCTTTCAAACGCTTGATATTGCTTTGAACTTCACGACGCAAATCACCTTCGACCGTAAATTTCTTTTCTACTAATTCTCGTAAAAGATTAACATCTGATTCCTTTAAATCCTTAACTCTGATATCTTTATCGACTTTGGCGGTTTCCAAAATCTTATTGGAACGAGTGCGCCCAATGCCATAGATATAAGTTAAAGCGATTTCTATTCTTTTTTCGTTAGGGATATTAACTCCCGCTATTCTTACTGCCATAGATATTAAAAATTACCCCTGTCTTTGTTTATGTTTAGGGTTTTTGCAAATTACGTGGACCCGACCTTTGCGTCGCACTACTTTGCAGTCTTTACAAATTTTCTTAGCGCTGGCTCTCACTTTCATATGATACTGTTTACTTGTCTTTCTTAATTAAACTGCGAGGTTTAATATATAAAACAATTCTATATTTTTATAATTACATGCGGTAAGTAATCCGCCCCTTGCTTAAATCGTAAGGGCTGATTTGAAGTTTAACTTTATCACCCGGAAGCAAGCGGATACGGTTCATTCTCATTTTGCCGGAAAGATGAGCAAGAATTTCATGGCCATTTTCTAGGGCCACGCGAAAACTAGCGGCTGGCATTAGCTCTAATACCTCGCCCTGCATTTCAATAAAATCTTTGGCGTTCAAATCACTGGATATTTCGTTGTTGTTTCCCATGTCTTTTGACATTAACACAAAAAAATTTGATAAAGACAAGACTCGCCTTATCAAAGTTTTTTAAAAATATTTTCGCTTATTTAATATAATATTCTTAATAAAATTATTATAGGGATAAGTTTGAAAGTTGTCAATAGTTACCGCCTATGCTCCCAGAACAGCCTTAATACGTCTAACACCGGCACTTGACGACTCCTCTTTCTGAATCTTAAATTTACCTAATATTCCAGTATTATTTACATGCGGGCCGCCACAAATTTCTTGCGAATAAGCCGCTTTGACATCAGGCTTCCCGTCAGCCAATAAAGGCGCTGCTGTATAAACTTTAACACGCTCGCCGTATTTGGAATCAAAGACTCCCATGGCTCCCCGTTCTTTAGCTTCTTCAAGCGATAATTCTTCGCAAGTGACCGGTAAATCGGCAGCAATTGCGCCGTTAACTAACTCCTCAACTTTCGCAATTTGCTCGGGAGTCATCTTCTCGGTATGAGAAAAATCAAAGCGCAATCTTTCGGAAGTAATGTTACTACCCTTTTGGGTAACATGATCGCCCAAGACTTGGCGCAAGGCCGCAAGTAATAAATGGGCGGCGGTATGTAATTTAGTAGTTTCTTCACTATGGTCAGCTAAACCGCCCTTAAACTTGCCGGCGGATGCCGTGCGTGAAAGTTCTTGATGCTTAGCGAGCTCTAAAGCGAAACCTTCTTTATCAACCTTAATTCCCTTTTCGGCGGCCAGCTCCTCGGTAATTTCAAGGGGGAAGCCATAACTCTGATAAAGCATGAAGGCGGCCTCGCCGCTTAAAGCTCCTTGGGCTAATTTTTCAAATTCTAAAATGCCTTTTTCTAAAGTGCGAGAAAATTTCTCAGTTTCTTTAGTAAGCTCGCCGGAAACCATGGTTAAATTATTTTTTATTTCCGGATAAACATCAACGTAAATCTGACTAACAACATTAGCAATCTCCGCTGGCCAAGTAATATTTTGCTGGTTAATTCCCAACTGGCGGCCGTAACGCAAAGCTCTTCTAATCAAACGCCTTAAAACATAACCCTGGTCAGTATTTGAAGGAGTAATTCCTCTATTATCACCAATAATAAACGTTGCCGCCTTTAAGTGATCGGCAATAATTCGCATCGCTTTATCAGTTTCCGGATTAACGCCATATCGCTGATTGCTTAATTCTTCAATTTTGTTAATGATAGGGCGAAATAATTCTGTTTGGTAATTATCATTCAAGCCGTTAATCACCGCCAAAACTCTTTCCAAGCCTAAACCGGTATCAACATTGGTTTGCTTAAGCGGTTCAAAGCTTCCTTCAGCCGTCTTATTATATTGCATGAAAACATCATTCCAGATTTCCACCCATAAATCATTGTCGTCATTAAAGCTCGCCGGAACCTTATCGGCGTCTCCAACCCAATAAAACATTTCCGAATCCGGGCCGCAAGGACCGGTAACTCCGGCGGGGCCCCACCAATTATTCTTTTTTGGTAATTTAGCGATTCTTTCAACCGGCAAATTATTAGATTTAAAAATTTCTTCCCAGATTTGATAAGCTTCTTCATCATAAGGGGCGTCGGCATCTCCTTGAAAAACAGAAACAGCGAGGCGGTTTTTATCAAGACCAAGCCAAGCGGCATCGGTTAAAAACTGCCAACTGAAATTAATGGCTTCTTTTTTAAAATAATCGCCAAGCGACCAATTGCCCATCATTTCAAAAAAAGTATGATGCGTCCGATCGCCGACCTCGTCAATATCGCCGGTACGAATACATTTTTGAGCATCTGTTAGACGATTGCCGGCCGGATGTTTTTCGCCCAACAAAAAAGGCACAAGCGGATGCATTCCCGCTGTTGTAAACAAAACCGTCGGGTCATTTTCCGGAATCAAGCTAGCACTAGAAATAACCGCATGCCCTTGGGCTTTAAAAAAATCTAAATATTTTTGACGTAATTCGTTAGCGTTCATATTATATAAAATTCTAATTTATCTTAGACTTTACTATATTATATTAACTTCTTCACTTAAATCAAGGCCAAACTTCTTTTTAACCGCGGCCTTAACTCTAGCTACTAAGTTTAAAACTTGCTTAGTGCTGGCACTACCCTCATTAACCAAAATCAGCGCTTGTTTTTCATACATCCGAACTGGTCCGAATTTTTTACCTTTGAGCCCGGTTTGTTCAATCAGCCAGCCCGCCGGTATTTTTATTTTATTCGCCTGACCGGGGAAAGAAGGGATTTCCGGATATTGTTGCTGCAATTTCTTAAACTGAGCCTTGCTTATTTCAGGATTCTTAAAAAAGGAACCGGAATTAGGCAAACTCTGAGGATTTGGCAATTTACTGTTTCTAATTTCAGCAATCACATTAACAATATCCCGAATCGTAATCTTCTTGATGCCCTTCTCCGCCAATTTTTCCTTAATAGAACCGTAGCCTAACTGAAAATTAGGTTTGAGGGCTAAAGACACAACTACCGAATAAATAAAGTAACGCCCTTTAAATTTATTCTTGAAAACGCTGTCCCGATAACCGAAGCGACAATCAGCCGTGGAAAATATTTTTTCTTGGCCAGTTTTTAAATCAAAAGCCAAAAGATGATGAAAAGAATCTTTAAACTCAACACCGTAAGCGCCGATATTCTGAACCGGAGCCGCGCCGACAGTTCCGTAAATCAAAAACAAATTTTCTAAACCATAAAACTTATGATTAGCCGTAAAAGCAACAAACTTTGACCAAGATTCTCCGGATAAGCCCTCCACTAACACTCGGGTCTTATTTTTCTCGATTACCTTTATCCCTTTAATTTCATTCTTTAAAACTAGACCTTTAATCCTCTGGGAAA
>JAEHGX010000021.1 GCA_019248265.1 Candidatus Falkowbacteria bacterium S5_I03 | reverse complement strand
GAACCGGTCAAATTAGAAAAGTTGGCTAAAGAAGGCGAGAAGGCTGCCAAGATGACCGCTAAACCGGAAAAAGAAAACTTAAAGAAAGTGGCCGCTCCGGAAAAAGCAAAAATTTTTAGAAGAAAAGCTGGTTAATATATATAAATCAAGTAACAGCAATAAATATGGGTAAAAAAGTTAATCCGAAAATTCTACGCATGGGCATTACCAAAACTTGGCATTCTATTTGGTTTGAAAGTGGCGAGCAATATATCAAAAATATCAAACAAGATATTTATATTCGCAAGTACATGATCAGAGAATTCCGTGAAGCCGGGATTGATAAAGTCGAAATCGCGCGTGGTATCAATAAGATTGAAATTACTATTTTCACCGCCAAACCGGGTATCATTATCGGCCGCGGCGGCAACGGTTCTGAAGATTTGAAGAAAAAATTGCATGATAAGTTTTTAAAGAATTTCCGCATGCAAGAAATAAATTTAAATATTAAAGAAGTTAATCGTCCGAACCTAAGCGCCCAAATTATTGTCCAAAGCATGATTTTAGATATTGAAAAAAGAATGGCTTTCCGCAAAGTGATGAAACAGGCCTTAGGCCGCGTGGAAAGAGGCGGTGCTTTGGGAGCTAAAGTTGTTATTTCCGGACGCTTAAACGGCGCGGAAATCGCTCGTACCGAGAAATTGGTTTGGGGCAAAGTGCCACTACAAACTTTACGCGCTGATATCGATTACGCTCGTGGAGCCGCTAACACCACTTATGGCGCTATCGGCATCAAAGTCTGGGTTTATAAAGGCGAAGTTTTTGAAAAAGAAAAATCCGGCGCCGGTGAAGTAATTGAGAATTAAAAATTTTTTGAATCTGTTTACAAAAATATGTTAATGCCAAAGAAAACTAAATGGAGAAAAGATCAGAAAAGACGCCGTGGCGGTAAAGCTACTCGTACTCTGAACATCAGTTTCGGCAGCTATGGTCTTAAGAGTTTGACCGCTTGCTGGGTGACTTCTCGCCAAATTGAATCTGCTCGTCGCGTAATGACTAAATACGTCAAGAAGACCGGTAAGATTTGGATTAGAATTTTCCCCGACAAACCGGTAACTGCTCATGGTGGTGAAATCCCGATGGGTAAAGGTAAAGGTGCTGTTGATTACTATGTAGCAATTATCAAACCGGGAATGGTGATGTTTGAAATGGAAGGAATTGATAAAGAAACAGCCAAAAAAGCTATGGAATCGGCCGCTCATAAATTGCCGGTCAAATGCCAATTTATAACCAAGGAATAAAATAACAGCGAATAATAATATGGAAACAAAAGAATTAATGACTAAGGATGCGGCTGAATTAAATAAATTATTAGAAGTTAATCAAGAAAAATTACGCGATTTGCGTTTTAAGGATTCTAATAAGCAATTAAAAAACATCCGTGAAATCAGAGTCATCAGACAATTAATCGCTCGGATTTTAACCATAAAAAATAAGCAAAAATAATATGACCGCAAAAGTAGTCGATAAAACAACCAAACCAGAAATTATCAGTCGTAAGTTTTTTGGAGTTGTAGTAAGCGCCAAAAGCGATAAGACCATCGTGGTTAAGGTTGAATCCGTAAAAATCCATCCGAAGTATAAAAAAAGATATACCGTTAGTCGCAATTATAAAGTTCATGATGAAAAGAATGCGTATAAGGCCGGCGATAAAGTTTATTTTGTGGAATGCCGCCCGTTGAGCCGCGACAAGAGATGGCGCGTTATCTCCAACTAATACCGCCAAGATTAATAAATCACAAGTTCTAAAAATATGATTCAAGTGCAAACTCGTTTAAAAGTAGCTGACAACTCCGGTGCCAAGGAAGTAATGTGCATCCGGGTTTTAGGCGGGACCAGAAGACGCTATGCGCACGTCGGTGATATTATAATTGCCGCCGTGAAGAGCGCAACGCCGCACGCCGCTGTTAAAAAGAGCGACGTAGTTAAGGCTGTTGTCGTCCGCACCGCTAAAGAAATCAGACGCCCAGACGGTTCTTATTTGCGCTTTGATGATAATGCTTGCGTAATTATTAACGATAAGGAAAAGAAGGATCCGAAAGGAACCCGCATCTTCGGTCCGGTGGCCAGAGAAATCAGACGCGCCGGTTTCGTCAAAATCGCCTCTTTAGCCCCTGAGGTTTTATAAACAACAAAGATACAGTTTGCGAAAATATATGAATATCAAAAAGAACGACAAAGTAAAAATATTAAGCGGTAAGGACAAGAACAAAATTGGTAAAGTTCTTCAAGTTCTTCCTAAAGAAGCTAAAGTTAGCATTGAGGGGCTTAATCTTTTAATTAAACATTTGCGTCCGCAAAAGCAGGGAGAAAAAGGTCAGAGAATTGAATTCCCGGCATTTATCAATGAATCCAACGTCGCTTTAGTTTGTCCGAAATGCGGCCAGACCACCCGGGTCGGCTATACGATTGTCAAAGGCGAAGGCAAAAAGGATAAAAAATTCCGCGCTTGTAAAAAATGTAAGGAAATAATCGAGTAATAACAATACTATGAGACTTAAAGAAAAATACCAAAAAGAAATAGTCAAACAGTTGAAGGAAAAGATTGGCTATAAGAATAACATGTTGGTTCCGCGTTTAACCAAGGTGGTTTTGAATGTCGGTTTTGGTGCTCACTCCAAAGAAAAAGAATATATCGCGAGTGTCGTCAAAGGTTTAACCAGCATCAGTGGCCAAAAACCGGTTATGACTTTAGCTAAACAATCAGTTTCCGCTTTTAAAATTAGAGAAGGAATGGTTATCGGCGCCAAAGTTACTTTAAGAGGTAACATGATGTACGATTTTATAGAAAAATTAGTCGGTATTACTTTCCCACGCGTCCGCGACTTCCGCGGTATCAGCGAAAATGGCCTTGATAATAAAGGCAATATGACTATCGGTTTTAAAGAGCATGTCGCTTTTCCGGAAATCAGAGTTGAAGATATTGATAATATTTACGGTTTAGAAGTTTGTTTATCAACTACCGCTAAAACTAAGGAGGAAGGTTTGGAACTTTTCCGCGCCTTCGGATTTCCTTTTAAGAAAGACAGCAAATAATTTAAATAAATATGGCAAGAACTGCATTAATTGTTAAGGCAAAAAGAAAACCAAAATTTTCCACCCGCACCATTCATCGTTGTTGGCGTTGTGGCCGCAACCATGGCTTTATGCGAGATTTTAAATTATGCCGTATCTGTTTCCGCGAATTAGCCGATAATGGCGATTTGCCGGGAATTCGGAAATCTAGCTGGTAAATTAGAAAATTAAGTTTAATCTAAAAATATGATGGATCCCATCGCAGACATGTTCACAAGAATCAGGAACGCTTCCGCCGTTAAAAAGCAGGAGATTGTTTTACCTATGAGCAAGTTGAAATACGAAGTCGCCAAAATTCTATTGAAAGAAGGCTGGATAAAAAGAGCGGAAATTGTTCCGGGAGGTTTGGCTGGCAAGCACAATAGCTTTGACGAATTGCTTATCGGTTTAAAATATCGCAAGAACGGCAAGCCGCAAATAACCTCTATTCAGAGATCCAGTAAGCCTGGTTTAAAGATTTATGTTTCTAAAACCGAAATCCCTACCGTATTAAACAGCTTCGGTACTGCTATTATTTCCACTTCCCGCGGCTTAATGACCGGCAAGGAAGCTAAAAAAGAACAGATTGGCGGCGAGCTAATCGGCGAAATATTTTAATCAATTATTGTAATTATAAGTCTATATGTCACGTTTAGGAAAATTACCAATCAAAATTCCCGCCGGCACGAGCGCCGCTTTAACTGATAAGGAAATTATTGTTAAAGGTCCGAAAGGAGAACAGAAGGTTGCTCTTAATTCGCTAATCTCCATTAAAGTTGAGGGCGAAGATATTGTCGTGGCGCCTTTTGATAGAGCCGCTAAAAATGCCAGCGCGATGTGGGGTTTGATTTGGAGCTTGGTTAGAAATGCGGTTATCGGCGTTAGCGTCGGTTTTACTAAAAAATTAGAAATCAACGGCGTCGGTTATCGTGCCGCCGTCAGTGGCAATAAATTAAATATGAGCTTGGGCTTTTCCCATCCGATTGAATTTCCGTTACCGGCTGGTGTGACCGCCGTAGTTGAGGGCAATGCCATTACTTTAGCCAGCGCCAGCAAAGGACAGCTAGGAGAAGTAGCCGCTCAAATTAGAAAACTAAGAAAGCCGGAACCTTATAAAGGAAAAGGCGTTAAATATTCCGATGAAATTATCCGCCGCAAGGCCGGTAAAGCCGCGACTAAAGGAAAATAATTTGCGAATTAAAAGTATATCAATTATATGGATAAAAATAAGGCAAAAAATCAGAGACAAGCTCGCCGCCATGGTCGGGTACGCGCTAAAATTTCCGGGAGTGTTGAAACTCCGAGACTTAGCGTTTTCCGTTCTAACCGCGGGATGTTCT
>JAEHGX010000020.1 GCA_019248265.1 Candidatus Falkowbacteria bacterium S5_I03 | reverse complement strand
GAAAAAGCGATTTCAGAAATTCCGGCGACCAACAAAAAATAATATGAAGAGTAAATATTTTATTATTACCATCGGTTGCCAGATGAATAAGGCCGATAGCGAACGCTTAGCGGCTTTTTTGGAGTCGCAAAATTGGGTTCCGGGCCAAGATTTTAAGAGCGTTGCCCTAGTGGTAATAAATACTTGCAGCATCAGGCAATCGGCTGAAGACCGTCTTTATGGTTTAGTTAACCAAATTAAAAAATATAATCCCCAAGTCAGAATTGTTGTTACTGGCTGTTTGAGCAAGCGCCCGGATGTCATGAAACGCTTAGAGGAGCGAGTTGATTTGTTTATGCCAATCAATGAAATGCCTAATATTTTTGATTTGTTAGAAAAACGTCAGATTAAAACTAAATTAAGCTTGGACGAAGTCCGAATTTTACAGGGAGAAAAATATTTATCAATTATTCCTAAATACCAGAGCAGGTTTAGCGCTTATGTGCCGATTGGTAATGGTTGTAATAACTTTTGTTCTTATTGCGTCGTGCCTTATGCGCGCGGTCGAGAAGTTTATCGCCCGGCGGCTGAAATAATTAAAGAAATAAAATCTTTGGTTAAGTCCGGGTATAAAGAGATTACATTGATTGCGCAGAATGTTAATAGTTATCATGATAAACTAATTGTCTTTTCTGAACTGTTAGAAAAAATTGCCAAAATCCCTGGAGATTTTTGGATTAGGTTTTCTTCCAGCCACCCTAAAGATGTCAGCCCGGAATTAATTCGAGTTATTGGCTCCTATCCTAAAATTTGCCCCCATCTTCATTTAGCCGTTCAATCGGGAGACGACAGAATCTTAACGGCCATGAATAGAAAATATACGGTCGCGCATTTTATAGATTTGGTGACCAAGATTAGAAAGGCTAGGCCGGGAATTGCGATTACTACAGATGTGATTGTTGGTTTTCCCGGAGAAACTAGAGCTCAATTTGCCAATACTGTTAAGCTATTTAAAAAAATAAAGTTTGATTTAGTCTATATTTCGCGCTATAGTCCGCGGCCAGGGACCGTTTCGTATAATTTAAAAGATAATGTTAGCGCCGCGGAAAAGCAAAGGCGAGAATTTGAACTGGAAGCTATTTTGCAAACAGGGGTTCATGATAATAATGCCGCTTATATCGGCCGTATCGAGAAAGTTTTACTTGAAGGTGTTAATAAAAAGAATAAATATTATGGTAAAACCGGGACTTATAAGATGACCCTGGTAAATCCGATTGGTAAAATTCAGAAATCTTTAGTCGGCTCCTTTGTGGATGTTAAGATTGAAAGCGTTGGTAAATTCGGTCTGGAAGGAACTTTAGTAAAATAATTATTGCCTTATGGCTTCGCGAAAATTGAACAATCAAAAAATAACCGCTTCTAAATATTCGCCCGAATCAAAGGTGATTGTTATTTTGGGTCCGACCGGCAGCGGTAAAACCGCTTTAGGCGTTAAATTGGCGGCTGCTTTTGCCGGCGAAATTATTAGCGCCGATAGCCGTCAAGTTTATCGCGGCATGGATATCGGTACCGGCAAAGATTTAGCGGAATATAAAGTCGGCCGGAAAAATATTCCTCATCATTTAATAGACATAATTAATCCCAATACTAAATTCAATTTAGCCCGTTATCAAAAGTTGGCCGTTAAGGCAATTAACGATATTTTGCATCGCGGCCATTTGCCGATTATCGTCGGCGGTACGGGCTTATATCTGCAAGCCGTAATTGATAATTATCATTTGTCTGCCGTTAAGCCGGATACTAAGAAAAGAGACGCCCTGGAGAAGAAGGGGGCAGATTTCTTATTTAAAAAAATACAATCTTTAAAGCCGGACTTTGCCGCCAAGATAAATAATAGCGATAAAAATAATGCCCGCCGCTTAGCGCGCTATTTGGAAATTATTGAGGCTTCGGAAACCTTTGAATTAAAAAGAAACGCTTCGCCCTTTAAATTTTTAGTTCTCGGAATAGACGTCGACGATGTTTTGATGCGCGCGAAAATTGAGAAGCGCTTGGATACTAGATTGGAAAAAGAAAATATGATTGCCGAAGTTGAGCGTTTGCATCGGGAAGGCGTCTCCTATAAGCGCTTAATTTCCTTCGGTTTGGAATATAAGTTTATTAGTTATTTTTTGCAAGGGAAAATAAGCCGCACCGAAATGCGCAATCAGCTACTGACAGCGATTTATCGTTTTGCTAAGAAGCAAAAAACTTGGTTTCGCCGCTGGGAAAAACAGGGGAGGCGGATTGAGTGGATTAATGATGAAAAAACAGCTACTAATAAAATAATTAAGTTTTTAAAATAATTTTGTTGTTTTGAACATAAAAAAACCCGGGTTATACCGGGATTTTTTGTTAGGCAGTTATAAGTTATTTCAGATTTTTTTCCAGAAGTTCTCGAGCAATTTTTGGGTTGGCTTTGCCGCCGGTATCAGCCATTACTTTTCCGAGCAAGAATTGGATGACATTAGTTTTACCCTTTTTGTACTGGTCGGCCTGCTCCTTGTTCTCGGCAATTATTTTTATAATTGTTTTTTCAAGAGCCGCCTCGTCATCCATTTGTTCCAAGCCCATTTTCGCCATAATATCGGTAGGGTCGCCGCCTTGATTATACATGAATTCCAAAATCGTTTGGCCGGCCGAAGAATTTATTTTTCCTTGATAAATTAAAGAAACTAATTCCGCAAAATTTTCCGCGGTTATTTTTAGCTGGCTAACGGTTTCATTGTTTATTTTAAAATGTTTCATCAATTCGCCGGTAATCCAATTGCCGGCTATTTTGGCCAACTTTTTATCTTGGCGCTCAGACTCGTCGCCGCCCGCATCTATCCAAGCATCAAGTTCGGAAATAACCTGTTCGCTCCAATTCGCTAAATCCTTATCGCTGATTAATATTTCTGCAGTCTCTGGGCTTAGTCCGTATTCGCGCTCAAAGCGGCGCATTTTCTCGTCCGGCAATTCTGGTAAACTAGCTTGAATATCGGCGAGCCACTGGCCGTCTATTTCTAAAGGCGGAATGTCTGGCTCCGGAAAATAACGGTAATCAGCTGAACTTTCTTTAACGCGCTGGCTAACGGTAGCATTCTTTTTGTCATCCCAGCCGCGGGTTTCGGCAATAATCTCTTCGTCCTTTTCTAAGAGCTCGGTTTGGCGTTTAATTTCAAAATTAATCGCTTTTTCAACAGCACGGAAGGAATTAATATTTTTGACTTCGACTTTATTGTTTAACTTATGTCTGCCAATAGGTTTTATTAAGCCGTCCTCATATTTAAAGGCGCCAACCTTTTGGACGCTGACATTAGCTTCGCAGCGCATTTCGCCGTGTTCCATGTCGGCGTTACTAATCTCTAGATAGCGGAGAATTTGCTGGTATTTCTGGCAGAATTTTTTAGCTTGAGCCGCGTCTTCAATTACCGGTTCGGTAACTAATTCCATTAGCGGCGTTCCCGCCCGGTTAAAATCAATTAAGGTGTGGTCCTCCCCTTGCGGATGAAATGATTTTCCCGTATCTTCTTCTAGATGGATTCTGGTAATTAAGATTTTTTTGTCGTCTATATCAAGATAACCGCCATAAGCGAGCGGCAAATCATATTGTGATATTTGGTAGCCCTTCGGTAAATCAGGATAAAAATAATTTTTACGATCAAATTTTGATAAACGGTTAATTTGGCAATTTAGCGCCAAGCCGGCGGAAATTACGGACTCGATTGCTTTTTTTATTAGGGACGGGCAGGGTACCGGGATGAGCTAAACAAATCGGACAGACGTTGGTGTTGGCTTTTTTATCGGCGGCATCATTGTCGCAAGCGCAAAACATTTTACTCTTAGTTTTTAGCTCCGCATGTATTTCCAAGCCGATAATCGCTTGATAGGCCATATATTTGAAATTTGATTAATTAAAATTTTCCGGAAGAGCCGAAACCATTTGCTTGTCGGCTGGTATCATTAGCGATTACGCCGTCTTCAATGACTGGAGTTTTAATCTCTTGAATAAGAATTTGGGCGATTTTTTGTCCGGGAACGATGTTAAAAATATCTTCGCTCAAATTTTTAATAATTACTTTTATTTCGCCACGATAGTTAGAGTCAATTACACCGCCCATAGTGGTGATACCTTCATTGGCTAGGCCGCTTTTATCCCAAACCAAGCCGACGTAACCGTTAGGAATCGCCATTTTAATTCCGGTAGCGACCAAGGCTTGACCATAGGCGGTAATGGAATAATAATCAGCGGCATATAGATCAAATCCCGCATCGCCCGGATG
This sequence comes from Candidatus Falkowbacteria bacterium S5_I03, assembly GCA_019248265.1. GTDB lineage: Bacteria > Patescibacteriota > Patescibacteriia > Patescibacteriales > UBA12465 > UBA12465. The sequence continues at coordinate 429 of JAEHGX010000020.1, read as the reverse complement.
AGCTAATTGCGGAACCTTGGCTTCCGCGGAAACTCGTTCAACGGTAATGCGCATTATTTTTTCCGGTTTTGGTAAAGATAATTCTTTATTATCTGGGAGTTCCGGAACCGAGGGAATAAAATTAGGGAAGTCGTTGCTTGGCTTCGGAGCCTCAGGGATTTTATTAATTTGATTATTATTGTTGCTGTTATTATTATTGAAAAGCAAGTCGCGATTTTTTAGGATTTGTTCGCTAGCGCCGATTAAACTAGAAATTGATTCAAATCCTGGCTTGGCTTTAGCTTGATGAGCAACTAATTGATTGGCTGCCAGCCAAACTAAAAAATGAATAGATTCGCGGCTCAATATTTGATTGTTATGAGTGCACTTTATTAATCTAAATCCTGGCAAGGTGTTGGCAATTTCTACATAAACTTGCTCCGCTTTTTT
>JAEHGX010000019.1 GCA_019248265.1 Candidatus Falkowbacteria bacterium S5_I03 | reverse complement strand
GCAGCTTTGACAACTTTCTTTTCTTTCTTGCCGCTTTCTTTAATTTCACCCAAAGTAACGTTGATGTGGCAGCCTCTTTTTCTAATCGCGCTGGCGCGACCATGAGCTCGCGGCATCCAACGCTTTAAAGTTACGCCTTCATCCGCTCTGATCTCTTTAATAAACAAATTATTTTTATCTAATTCGTAAGTATTGACGGCGTTAGCAACGGCAGATCTAATCAATTTGCTAACCGGCAAACAAGCCTTCTTATTAACAAACTTTAATTGATCCAAAGCGGCCACTACCGGCATCTTGCGAACAACATCAATCACCAGGCGAACTTTCTGGGCTGACATTCTCAAATGTTTTAAACTGGCTTTTACTTCCATATAAATTTTCAATTATTTTTTAGCAGCGGCTTGGGTCTTCGCCATCTTACCACCGTGACCGGAGAACTTCTTAGTCGGGGAGAATTCACCCAAACGATGTCCTACCATATTTTCAACAATATAAACCGGAATATGGGTTTTACCGTTATGAACGGCAATGGTAAATCCCACCATTTCTGGAGAAATAGTACAGGCCCGATCCCAAACCTTAATTACCGGTTTTTCATCCGCTTTCAGATTTTTGATTTTATTAAGCAACCTTAGATTTATATACGGTCCCTTTTTTAAACTTCTGGACATAATAATTTAAAATTAAATTTATTTGCGCTTGGTTCTTCTCTTAACTATTAAACGATCACTGTGGCGTTTGCGTCTAGTCTTAACACCCAAAGCTGGTTTACCCCACATAGTTTTCGGATGTTTCAAACCAATGGATTGTTTGCCTTCACCACCACCGTGTGGATGATCAACCGGATTCATAGCGGTTCCGCGAACAGTCGGACGAATACCGAGATGACGACTGCGTCCGGCCTTACCCAAGGAGATATGTCTCTTATCAGGATTACTGGCTTGACCAACGGTGCATAAACATTCTTTCTTAATTAATCTGATTTCACCTGATGGCATTTTTACTTGCGCGTATTTGCCTTCAACACCCATGACGTAAACCACGTTACCGGCGCCGCGAGCAATCTTAGAACCTTGGCCCGGTTCCAACTCTACGGAAGAAACAGGCATACCAGCCGGAATAAACTTCAAAGGTAAAGCATTACCGTTTTTTATTTCAATCAATTCTTTGGAACTCATTAATTTGTCGCCAACGCCAACATTAATCGGAGCGACAATATATCTTTTTTCACCATCAGCGTAATTTAATAAAGCTAAACGAGCGCCGCGACCTGGGTCGTATTCAATGGCTGCTACTGTCGCTTCCACGTTAAATTTATCGCGTTTAAAATCAACCAAACGCACAGCGCGCTTAGCGCCGCCGCCGCGATGTCTAATTGTGATTTTACCACTGGAATTGCGTCCGCCTCTTTTCTTCTTCGGAGTTACTAATCTTTTTTCCGGAGTGAATTTGGTGATATCTTTAAAATCGTCAAAAGTCGCTTCACGGCGTCCAGGAGTATTTGCTTTTACTTTTTTAATTCCCATATTGATGAATAAAATTTCTATTTATAAATGCCGACGCTTAGACGCCTTCGTAAACCTTAATTGTGTCGCCTTTAGCTAAAGTGACAATCGCTTTTTTCCAATCCTTTCTTTGACCGCGAACTTTACCGCGTGCCACTTTCTTGCCTTTCATGTTAACAATATTAACATCAAGCGGCTTCACACCGTAAACAGCCTGGATAGCTTTAGCGGTTTCAATCTTATTGGCACCGCGAGCGATGACAAAAACATATTTATTTTCACTAGCTAAATGTGTGGCTTTTTCAGTAATTAATGGTTTAACTAAAGCGCGGCTGGAAGCAGCATGTTTGTGAGCAAGCACTTTAGTCTTGCCGGCTGCTTTAACCGTCGTGGTTTCTGAATATAAATCCTTCATGGAAGCTACTTCCTTCTTGGATTCCGTTGCTTTGGCCTTAGCCGCTGCCGGTTTCTTGTCGGTAGTAGGAGTTGTTTTTGATCCGAATAAAGCCATATGGTTATTTATTATAGCGTTTAGTAAAAGCGGCAACCGCTTTTTCCGTGAGCAGTAAATTCTTATAATTTAACAAATCAAGCAGATTAACATTTTCTAAATTGATAATCTTGGTGCCGGCTAAATTGCGTCCGGAGTATTTAACCTTGTCATCCTTAGCGTCATTAATAATTAAAACATCGCGGCGGTCGTTGTTTAAAACTTTCTTTTCAATCGCGCTTAAAATTTCGTTAAACTTTTTAGTTTTAAATTCAGCCAGTTCTAAAGAATCAAGAACTACGAGCGCGTTATTTTTAACTCTATCAGTCAAAACCATAAACATGGCTTTCTGTTTCATTTTCTGATTTATTTTTTTCTTAAAATTACGATCTTTGGTTGGACCAAAAGTGACACCACCGCCAATCCAAATCGGAGAACGGCTAGAACCGACACGGGCACGTCCAGTTCCCTTTTGTTTCCAAGGTTTTTTACCACCACCGGAAACTTCAGAGCGGTCTTTAGTGTGAGCTAAAACCTGACGGCTGTTAGCCATTTGGGCGACCATCGCTTGGTGAAGAAGTTGATTGCCGAAAAAGCGAAGGCGAAAAAGATTGCAGCCGCTGTTTTTGATCGCGGCGCTTATAAATATCATGGTCGCGTTAAAGCGGTAGCTGAAGGCGCCCGTGAAGGTGGTTTAAAGTTTTAAAGACCGTAACCCATATTTAATAAAGAATTAATCTATATGTCTGAAGATAAAAAAGTAAAAACCAGCGCGCCTAAAGTTGACGTCAGTGCCGGCGCCGCCGCTACTGCCGCCAAAGATATTTATGGCGACAAAAAGCAGCAACGCGGACCGCGCGGACCAAGACGCGGCGACAAGCGCGATGAAAAGCGTGACGAATTCGAGCAACGGATTTTGGAAGTTGCGCGCGTAACTCGTGTTATGGCCGGCGGTAAAAGAATGAACTTCAGAGCCTGTGTCGCGATTGGCGATAAGAAAGGCAATGTTGGCGTTGGTTTAGGAAAGGGCGCGGATGTGACTATGGCTGTTAATAAGGCTGTTAATCGCGCTAAAAAGACCATGATTAATGTCCCGATGTATAAAGAAACTATTCCTCATGAAATTTACAATAAAATGGGGGCGGCTAAAATTATGTTGAAGCCCGCTAAACAGGGACGCGGCGTTATTTCCGGCGGCGTTACCCGTACGATTTTAGAATTAGCCGGCGTCAAGAATGTTACCACTAAAACTTTAGGTACTAACAATAAAATTAATAATGCTCGCTGTACGATTGAAGCCTTAGCTCTCCTTAGAAAATCAGAGAAGAAGGCAGAAGCAACTGCTGAAGTGAAAGCGCCCGCCGCTCCTCAAGCGGCAACCGTGAAAGCCTAAGTAATAATCAAGATTAAAGAAAACAAAACTTATATATATGTTATCACTTAACACTATCAAACAAGCCAAAGGCGCTTCCAAAAAAATTAAACGCGTCGGGCGCGGTAACGCTTCCGGTCACGGCACCTACAGCACCAGAGGTCAGAAGGGTCAAAAATCTCGTTCCGGTGTTTCCGGTTTGAAGCGTTTAGGTATGAAGAAGCAATTGCTTCAAATTCCGAAAGCGCGCGGTTTTAAATCTTTACAGCCGAAGAATCAAGTTGTCAGCATTCCGGCCATCAATAAGAACTTTAAAGATGGGGAAATTGTTAATCCGGAAAATTTGGCCATTAAGGATTTAATTGCTTCTTCCGCCTTGCCGGTTAAAATTTTAGGCAAAGAGAAATTAACTGTTAAAGTTAAATTCGAAGGCATTAAAATGAGTAAGAGCGTTGCCGACCAAACAAAATAATTAAATTTTATGTTTGATAAATTAATCCAAATCTGGAAAGCCAAAGAGGTGAGAAATAAAATCCTTTATGTTCTCGGCATGTTGGTGGTTTTTCGTTTAGCCGCCCATATTCCAATTCCTGGAGTTAATCAAACCGCTTTACATAATCTTTTTGCTTCCAACCAAATTCTAGGCTTAATGAACTTGTTCTCCGGCGGCGGTATGGAAACTTTCTCTATCGTGATGATGGGGGTCGCTCCTTACATTACTTCTTCTATTATTTTTCAACTTTTAGGCATGATTGTGCCGCAAATAGAAGAAATGCAAAAAGAAGAGTCCGGACGCCAGAAAATAAACATGTGGACCCGCTGGTTGACTGTGCCTTTGGGTGTTTTGCAATCTTACGGCATGATTACCTTATTGCGCCGTTCTTCTTCCGGTATCTTGGGTAATATAAGCACTTTTGATTTTATTTCAATATTAATTACCATTACCGCCGGCACCATGTTATTGATGTGGATTGGCGAACTGATTACTGAACAAAAAGTTGGTAACGGCATTTCCTTAATTATCTTTGCCGGTATCGTGGCCGCTTTACCGCAGATGCTCCAACAGATTATTGTTACCTTTGATCAAAGCCAGCTCTTTATGTTAATCGGCTTTGCCGTAATTGCGGTGATTACCGTTGTGGGCGTGGTTATTATTAACGAAGGTCAGCGCAATATCCCGGTTCAGTATGCGCGTCAAATTAGAGGTAATCGCGCCTTTGGCGGCACCAGCACCCATCTTCCTTTACGAGTTAATATGGCCGGTGTAATTCCGATTATCTTCGCCGTTTCCGTGGTTTTATTCCCACCCATGATTGCTCAATTTTTAGTTCACGCCAAGACAGCCTGGATTGCTTCAGCCGCTAATGGTGTTATCAGCCTGTTTAACAATCAGCTCTTCTACGGTATCATCTATTTCTTGATGGTTTTTGCCTTCACTTATTTCTATACCGAAGTTATTTTCCATCCTGCGCAAATTGCGGAAAATTTACAGAAACAAGGCGGCTTTATTCCTGGTATCAGACCGGGGAAAACTACCAGCGATTATTTGGCAGCCACTACTCATAAAATTATTCTTGTGGGCGCCTTATTCTTGGGCTTAATTGCCGTTCTGCCTCTAGTCATGAAAGCCTTTACCGGTATTCAGGCCTTTGCTATCGGCGGTACCAGCTTGCTCATCGTCGTTTCCGTAGTTATTGAAACCGTTAAACAGATTGAATCTCAGCTAACAATGAGAGAATATGACGGTCTCTAATATTTTGACTCAAATTGGATAGTAATAAATGGCGGCTTTTGAGGCCGCCATTTTGTATGGTATAATAATCTTAGAAAGCTCGAATATCGAGAGCTAACTTTGATATTTATGGAACTTAAAGACGTTACCAAAAATTTACGCGACCAGAACAGCTATCGTCTGGAACAGCGCTTTAAAGAAATGATGCGCACTAATCCGCGCTATCGTAATTTGGATAAGGAAAATCAGAAATTGATTTTGGATTTAATTTCTAAAGAAAGACGCAAAGCAATGCAGGGAATTAAAACTTCCGGCTACACCGTTCGTCAAGAGCTCTATCATCTCTATCAAGACCGTATCAAGCTGGGTTTAACTTATAATGACCTCGATCAGATTAAAGAGCTCTTAGAAAGTTTTAAGGATTAATTTAGTAATTTGAGAATTATGAGCGATATTAAGGACTTGCCCGGAGCCGGTAATAGTTTTCGAGTTTCTAGCGGCGCCGGTAATTTCAGTAAAAAATTTAGCGCGGCTACGCGCGTTGGTAATTTACATAATTTGGCTGATAATAAAGCCTCGATTTTAAGAGTGATCAAAAGCCATGAAGGGGCGATTAAAATGGGGAAGTTTGACCGTTTGCGTCAACTTGGAGCCGTCAGGGAAGTCAAAAAACTGGAGGGTAATAAATTAACCAAAGACGATAAGAAGGAGATTAAAGAGCTTTTTAAGCATTTGGGTGAGCGAAAAAGCGAAAATGATGATAAGCCAAAAATTAAAATTCAAATGC
>JAEHGX010000018.1 GCA_019248265.1 Candidatus Falkowbacteria bacterium S5_I03 | reverse complement strand
CCGGTAACTATAATCAGCAATTAAAAAAATGGCGAGAAACTGTTTCCACGGGTACCCAGGGTGATACTGGAATCATTGAAATTAACGTTTACCACACCAGTACTCAAGAAGCTAAACAAATTGCTTTAGCTATTAATGATATTTTAATTAACAATAATCAGAACTATCATAGCGGTCAAAATATTAAAGTGAACATCATTGATCAGCCTTTAGTCTCCGCTTATCCGGTTAAACCAAATATCCCTTATAACGCCGCTCTAGCTCTGGTTGCTTCTTTCTTGGTATCTTTGTTCTATATCTATATCTTTCCGGAAAGACGCAATGATTTAAACATCGTTGGTGGTCGCCACAAAAAACACGTTAAAATTAATGATATGGAAATAAGACACAATATTTCTGAAAGGGAAGAGTTGGCTGAGCAATCACACAGCAATCATGATTTACATGGTAATATAGGGAATGTTTTGAGAAAGTAAATTCAAACAAAAACCAATTGGTTAAGGTATAAAATAATATTTTTAGCGCTCCGGATTTTTTCTGGGGCAAAAATTAACTAACATTAATTTTTGCTTTACGAAAAAATAGTCGCTTAAAAACATTATTTTATACCTTAACTATATATATTTTCTTTAATAACTTAATATTCACTTTTAAAAATTCAGTATCATGAGAGTAAGTGTTATCAATGCAATCACCTGGCTTAAAGCTAAGTGGTTCACAGTGTTTTTGTTTTTGGCCGTCGTAGCATTAATTTTGATTGTGCTATTTCGCCCAGCAAACAACGGAGTTGCAACCGCAACTGATCCAAGCACATTAATTGTGCAGCCTGCCACTCCCGTACCCGGAGGAAATTCAACCGGCATTAGCGCCCCCGTACCAGTTGGTACGACCACTTTCTGCATCCGTTTAGACGGGCGCGAAAATGGTCACTTACCAGCACTTATGGGTAGCGCCGCTCAAAACGCGTATGCGAACGGTCTCAACGGTAGCAACTGGTCTTTACCAGCAACCTCTACCGGATCGGAACCTTATGGCGTTATGGCTGATGGCAGAATATTTGCTAAAACCTCGTTCCTAAAACAATATGGGATGATAAGTTTTGCAGAAATTAAATGCGATGCAACTGGTTGGATGGCCGAAAAAATGACGGCCGCCACAATCGGCGGGGAAGAAGCACTGGTATTTCAGTTAAAATAGGTTATACCTATAAGCTCCTAACTCGTCAAAAGCCCTCGAACCCACCACAGTTCGGGGGTTGTTTTTTTATATATAACTTATTAACTTGACAGATTTTAAAAAATAGTGTATGCTATCTTGATAATCTTTTGATTATTTTTATAGCTAGAATTATATATTTCCAGCTTTAAACTCTTTTAAAAACGAACATTAACAATCAAAAAATCATACATGATGAAAAAATCGCTTTTTTTAGTTGCCTTGATGACCTTAGTGGTTGTCGGCTCGGCTTTCGCGCAATTTCGCGAACGTGTAAATTTGTCTTTATTTGCTGGGGGCTATGCTGCTCAGCAAAATGCCAATAATCGCGGTTATTGGTACGGTGCATATATCGATTACATGCCAATCAAAACTGAAACAGGTTGGTTACTTGGGTTCTGCGCGGTCGGTGATCGCGTCTACTTTAAAAGTAATACGACTTTGTCGCGTTACGACGGAAGTAGCGATGAAATGGGCATTGGACTCGCTGGCGGGAAATGGTCTGAGTTTTTAACTCAGAAATATTCCGGCTATTTCGGAGCCAACTTAATGCTAAAAAGCGTTAGGGATAATGGAACAGGAAAGAGTGTTCAGCCTAATCATGAGCTTGGCGTCTATGACATGAAACAAGAAGATTTAATCCTATCCGGAGAACTGGTGTGGTAAACGTTAATTTCAATGATTCCAGTATCACCCTGGGTACCCGTGGAAACAGTTTCTCGCCATTTTTTTAATTGCTGATTATAGTTACCGGCAAAATAATCACGATTAATGCTATAAGGAGAAGCAATTACTTGATCATAGAAAGAGCTGGAATAAACCACTTGAGCAAACAAGTTGCCTAAATACTCATTAGATTTGGAAAGCGAATAAGCGTCAGCGCCGCCGGCATTTTGTAAAACTAAAAGTCTAGATTTAGCGCCATATTTAAGCGGACTCAGTAAAGAAAGACCGATAGCCAAAACTATAGAAACAAACATAATAGCTAAAATAGTTTGTTTTTTGCGGCCAATTAGCTTTAAAAACTCGTTAAATTCCATATAATTTTATAAATTTATTTATCTCACTTTATTATTGACTTTTTACTATACTACAATTATTTTTATTTGTCAATAGCAATTTGTCCGGCTCCAATTTTTAGGTATTGACAAATATAAAAATAAAATGTATAATAACTTGATAAAAATTTTAATATTAAAATTAGTTAAAAAATATGAAAAAGTGGATTATTGCCGCGGTAGCCGTTATTACCGTTGCCTCCCTGTTTTTACTGGTTACCCCGGGAAAAACCAAAACAAAATCTTATTATTCTGGCGATGCGCTCGCCTTTAATAATCAAGTTTATGTCGCTACTACTAATACTGGTAGTTTGGAGGTATTTAAGCTTGACGGCAAAAACCTAGATTTAGTCGCTAAGCTAAAGCCCTACAACGCCCGTTTTAACAATTACGGTGAATTCTTTGATGCCAAGTTAGCATCCGAGAATAACCGCTTATATGTATACGCGGTCAGCAACTATACTATTTACAAATATGAAGTTGCTAATAATAAACTAACCGAAATCCAAACCAACACCAATACTTATTGGGAATGGTATAACCGTATTGATAAGTTTGGTTCCAATATTGTAACCGTTAGCGCCAAGGGGGTTAAAGTTTTTAATTCCGACTTACAGACTATTGTCGCTTATGACTTTAAAAATCAAGAAGCCCCTTATAACTTAAGCGGCAACAATGATTTCTATTTAAATGTTGATGAAGCGAATAGTAAGATTGAGGTCTATAATCTTGAGTCTCGTTCTATTATCAAAACTATTCCTTTGAATTTCAAGTTTGATAAGGGTAATCGCCGCGCCGTTTTAGACGCGAGTGATAATATTTATGTGGTTGATGACTATTACGCCAAGAAATTCGATTTATCAGGAAAATTATTGGCTAGCTATAAGCACTTAGATTATCAAGGTTTTGATATTGCCGTTAGCGCTAACACCGGTAACGTTTATTTCTCTAACGGAGTAGGCGTTGTTAGACTGGACTCCAACATGAAAGAAAAAGATTTTGCTTGGACCGGAAATCTCGGCGGCTATGCCGGCTGGGCCATGGGTCTTAAGTCAGTCTATGCCGATGGCGATAAAGTTGTCGTCTTTAACAATTCCAATATCTTAGTGCTTGATGCTAATTTAAATAAGATTGCTTCTGTTTCCGCTACCGAACAAGAAAATACTACTTACGCAACTGAAAATTTGTTCTTAAGATTAGATAAGAGTTCAGCAGCTGTTAATTCCGAAATAGCACTTTCCGGCGGCGGCTTCTTAGCTAACGAAGAATTAACCATTAAATTCGGCGATCAAAAAACAACTGTAAAGGCTGATAGCCGTGGACGTTTCGCGACTATCATCAAAGTTCCGACTTTAATCAAAGGTGGACACGATATCCGAGTTGATGGAGTATCTTCCACACTTCATTACAGCATTTCCTTCCAGGTTCAATAAATAATTAGCCTATTTAGCAAAATACCGGGTCTTAATCGACTCGGTATTTTTTTGTTTAAAAACTAATTAAATTTTATTTCAAAAGCTCGTGATAAACACTTATTACCTGCTTTAAATTCTCCGGCTCGTTAAAATTCTTAACGCTTTCCTTAGCTTCTCGGCCAATCTTGTCTAAATCTAAAACATCTAAATCATTTATTTTTCTCACCAAATCTTTGATATTACCAGGAATAAATAATAGACCATTATCGCCATCTTTAATAATTTCCGGAATACCACCAATATTAGAAGCAATAACCACCTTTCCTAAATTTAAAGCCTCTAGGAGACTCAAGGGCATATTTTCTAGCCAAATAGAAGGGATAACAACCGCACGCGCCTTCAAGATTATTTGTTTTAGCTCTTCCCCGCTTTTAAATCCCAAAAATTCTAGATGGGCATTAATTTTTTTAGCCAGAATATCTAGTTCTATTTTTTGCGGGCCGTCACCAACAAATTTTAATTTTGAGCCGGTAATCGCCGCCGCTTCAATTAAAGTTTTTAAGCCCTTTTCTTCAGACAAGCGGCCAAAATATAACAAATAATTTTCTAGAGACAGGATCTTTTCTTCCAAAGACACATTCATTTGAGCATCAAAAGGATTAACGATGACCTTGATTTTATCAACTGGCCAACCCCATTCAACTAGTTTGGCCTTCATAAAAGCGCTTGGGGTGATGAACGCCGTAACATTGCGCTCATATATTTTTAAAACTGAGTGGTGTAAATACATTTCCAGAGCCGCCAAAACACTTTTGGGACGTGAATTTTTGAAGCATTTTTTCTGTGCGCACCGATAATATTTATGGGGTTTACAGGCTTCACAGATCTCACCGTGCGCAAATAACTGATAATTTGGGCAAATTAATTTGTAATCATGGACATGCATCACCACGGGAATACCAGCTTTTTTAGCGACATCCAAAATAGAGGGCGAAAGCTGATGATAGATATTATGAATATGAATTATATCCGGCTTAAATTCAAGCACTAGTTTTTTAAATTTTCGCTTCGCTTCCAAACTATAAATCATGCGCCCGGGGCTTTTAAGTTTATCTTTAAAACCGCCCTCATTGAAACTCAAGCGCGAAACAAAATATTTAGCGTAAGGCGTCTCCTCATTTTTAGGATGTTGCATGGAAAAATAAGCAACCTCATTCCCCGCCTGCTCCAAAGCTTTTCCCAAAGACAAGTAATACTTATCGGCACCGCCGCGAGCGTAGTGAAATTTATTGACCTGCAGAATACGCATAATTTATTGTTGCTTATTAATCTTAGCTGCCAAAAGTTCTTCATACCAAGCGGCGTATTTGGCCACCATCTTGGCTAAAGAAAATTTTTCTTTAACTAATTCATTTACAGCCGCTACTTTTTTGGCTGTTTCCGAAGTCTGCAAATTATTGATTAAAAAATCTATTTTTTGCGCCAGAATATCATCATCGCCCACTGGGAATAACCAGGCATTCTCTTCGTTTAAAATTTCTAAAATACCGCCGGTCGCGCTGGCGATAATCGGCTTCTCACTTGCCCCGGCTTCTAAAATTACCAAACCCAGACCTTCCCAAAGTGAAGGTAAAACAAAAATATCAATTTGACTCAAAAAATTACGCGCGTTAACCGGGCCGATTAACTTAACCCGATTAATTAATTCTAAATCTTTAATTCTTTTTTTCAGTTCCCCAGCCATTTCGCCGACACCGGCAATCTCAATTAAATAATTTTTAGTTTTAGTTTTAGCGGCGGCCTCAATCAGGCTCATAAAGCCTTTTTGCTGACTTAAGCGGCCAATCGCGCCTATTATTACCTTTTCACCGTCAGTTCGCCCAGGCAGCCAATCTGAGACCTTAGAAGGGTCAAAGCGATTGCTATCAATACCATTATAAACAACTGTTATTTTTTCCGGCTTTAAATGGTAACGGTTAATCGCATCTTCGCGCACCGCATTGCTGACGGCAAAAATTTTAGTAACGCTTTTAAGGTTTATTTTTTTAACCAATTCCGCGCTTTTTTTAGCACTTTGGTTAATATTATGTTCCGTGGAAACAATCACCGGCACTTTTTGCAGCTTGCCCGCTAAGATGCCATAGATATCCCCGCCAAGATGAGTATGGATAATATCCGGCTTTAATTTAGCCACCGCCCTAATTATTAAGGCGATGTTTAAAGGGTCAATTAGTAAGCGTTTATGCAAAGAAATAACGGGTACGCCGGCAGCAGCTAATTCGGCCTTTAATTCTTCGCCCTGCTTATTGTCTTTAAATAACAATAAGGCCGGAGCAAAACGCGTCTGGTCAAGGTTCTTTAAAATATCAACGGCCACTCTTTCCGCTCCACCGCGGCTAAGACTGGGCAGGATGTGTAGGACGCTTATTTTTTTTATCATAAAGCTCATCAGAAAACTTGATTGCAATTAAAAATAGAACAATCGGCAGCCAAACCCGCCCCTTGAAATATGAGGTGTTAAAAAATTGAAAAAACAAACCACCGCCAGCCGCTAAAGAAAAAGGCAATATCCATTTTAACTGAGGATAATATTTTCTTAAAGCCAAGAAGGCTGTGCGCGCCAAATAAAATAATAAGAAAAGCCAAGCACTTAAGCCGATTAAGCCGTTTTCCGCCAACAGTTTTTGCAGCATACCGTGAGAATCAAGCGGTTCGCCATATTTAGCCCGGAATCTAATATTTTCACCGACTAAATTAACAAATTCACCATTACCATAACCAATAAGCGGCCTCTCTTTAAAAGCTTGCAAAGATATTTCCGTTAGCAAAACTCGATTTTCAGTAGAACTGGTATTATTTTCTTGCAGAACGCTCATCTTCCAAAGTAAGGGCGAAATGACAACCAGGGCGGCCAAAGAAAAGATAATCATCGCCAAACGCTCTTTTTTATTATCCTGAGTACGATAGAAGAAATAAATTAAAGATTGCAAAAATAAAGTTATCCAGCCGGCGCGTGAAAAAGTCATGATAATGCCGATAGCCGTCAAGGCAAAAATAATATCGGTCAAACGCTTCCCTCGCGGAGATTTGATAAACTCTCTAAAAATAAGAACAAAGAAAGCGCCAATATTTAAATATTCCGCAATTAAGTTATGATTTTCACCAAAGGGAAAAATCCCGCCGATATTAAGAGATTTGAGTCGGAAGAAATTGTCCTGCCAATCCTGCCCAAAAAGTGAGGCGTAACCGGTAAGTAATACCACCATAGCGCTTAAAAAAACAATAATCACTGTCGTTTTTAAGATGCGAGGCGTTTTGATAATATTGGCCGGCGCAAAAATATAAGCAAAATATAAGAAGAAAGGCCAGCGTAAAAAATAATATAAACTGGTTTCCGGATTTTTAGAAAAGGCGACCGAGAGCGCACTGGCGATAATGGTCTATTATTTATTCCTGGTAATATCAAAGATTTGGTGAGAAAAATAAATGATTTAGATGTTTTAGATTTAGACGCGATCACCGACCGCGCAGAACCCAAGTAACCAACCTGTTTCAGTTTTGATTGGCATGTAATCGATATATGCACCGTACCAATAACCGCGATTATT
>JAEHGX010000002.1:122657-123246 GCA_019248265.1 Candidatus Falkowbacteria bacterium S5_I03 | reverse complement strand
CTTTTTTTTCATAATGCACGGTTTTAAGAACTGGCCTTATTATGGAAGTAAGGACGAGATTGTGTCAAATTGTTTTTTTGGATAATATACTTAATGTTGGTTTATATTTAGATTTTAAAATAAGTATATGAAAACAAAAATTCAAACATTAGTTAATCTTTTATTAAAACTACATAAAGCTTTATTAGATTTAGAACGGGCGCGGTATGAAGAGAAGAATGGCCCAATCTTAGATAACAATGCTTATTTTAATCTAGTTCTCGGCCATGAAGATTTTAAATGGTTACGGGCTTTATTGGAAGTAATCGCTTTGCTAGATGAAGAATCTGAGGCGGAAAATATTTCAACTGAAAAAATTAATGCCTTAACAACCAAATTACAAAATCTTTTAAGTTCTAACGATAATCGTGAATTTTCTCAGCCTTATCAAGAGGCCATTAGCAGTAATTTAGAAATCAATTCTCTCGATAAACAGGTAAAGGATATTATTAAAACTCTCTCATAATAAACTATTTACTTTTTTGGCGGTTTATGTTTAAATAGCTGGAAAAGTAAAGAGTTCTTTAAAATTAGTTTATTATTAATATTA
>JAEHGX010000002.1:0-122647 GCA_019248265.1 Candidatus Falkowbacteria bacterium S5_I03 | reverse complement strand
AAAAAACCGTTTGTTTTAGGCTTAGATGGCTTTAAAAGTTCACAGGCAGTTTGGGACACAATTAAGGTAACCCTGCAGGAACCGAGTGATATGGCTGATTTTATCAGTCATTTTAAATTCAACGATGCTTTGCATCTTGAAGGCATGAAAGGTGAAGATGGCGTATTGCCATATTTGATTCACGAATATCCCGAAATTTTTATTTTCTGGGACTTTAAATTGCCGGACACTAATGGTACAGACAAGAACATTTTATTGAAGTACGTTAAGTACATGCGCCCAGGAGATATTCTGACCATGGTCAGCACTTCTTCGTTGCGAGCCTTCCGTGAAGTTCGCGCCTTAATTCCTGCTGGAGTTAAGATTGCGATTGTTTCGGTGTTGACGGATACTGAACCCGATGAATGTCGGATGCGCCGTGGTATGTTTCCGGGAATGGCGATTTTAAATGACGCCACCAACTTGTTACCTAAGGAGGATTTTTTTGATGCCGTTGTTTGTTCACCGGCGGAACTGCCGCTTCTGAAAAAGAATTTGCCGGATTGTATTGAATTTATTACTCCGGCGATTCGGGATTCCTGGATGGATGCTGGACAGCAATCAGCGGCCAGAATTGATGGTATTAAAAATACCTTGGATGCCGGAGCTGATTATCTGGTTCTTGGTGGCCAGCTGATGAAGGGAAATCCTGAAAAAGGCATCTCTGCCGTTGAAAGTCGCAAGCTTTCGATTGCTGAAGCCTTACGCTCTGACACCTTAAGCCTGATTAAAGGCTGGCCCTTGGAAACTCTGGTAAACCTTGAGGGACATTACCAATCACGTAAAACTCCTGACGGGAAATTTATGGGGCCGCTGGTTACTTATAACGGCCAATATGATTCACCGACTGGCAAGAAAAATTATGTTGGTGACGTCTATTTCAATCTTGCTGTGATTGAGGACTCTCCTCAGCGCCTTGAATATTTTGCTAAATTAATGGCGGAAAAAATTCTGGACTTTGAAGCCAGTTGGGGGCATAAAGTTGATTGTCTAATTGGCGTGCCTGAAGGCGGGACAAAAATTGCCCAGGAGGTTGGGCGTTTACTGGGTATCCCCGGTTTGCGCTTGGAAAAGGAAGTAACCGCCGTTAAAACTGCGACCAGTAAAGAGCAATTCAAACTGGTTATGCGCCGAAATGCCGGAGCCTTGAAAATAGGAGCTTATGCTATTATTTTTGAAGATTTGTGCAACAATTTTGCCACGACTCAAAAAGCAATTGATGGGGTTAATGCCACTGATGGAGTAGTTGTTGGCATCGCCTGCGTTGCCAATCGCTCCAAAAAGCACATTGCAGAATGGAATGGGTTGCCAATAATTGCCGGTATTTCCGTGCCCTCTGATCAGTATGAACAGGAAGACCCTTTGGTTGCGGAATTAGTTGCTGCTAAACATTTGAGTACCGATCCCAAAAGAGATTGGACTGATTTGAAAGCCGCTATGGAAGAATAAACTAACTATTATGTCCTTTTGAGAAAGCTCTTGTGAATACACAAGGGCTTTTTTGTATTTTTTAGTGGTATAATGTTTATATATGAAAACCAAATTAGTCACCTGCGAAGATATTAATAAGAAAACATTTAAAGTTAAGGCTGAGGAATTAAGTTTTCGTCCCTCAATTTATGGTTTGCTTTTTAAGGGCGATAAAATTCTTTTGAGCAGGCAATGGGACGGCTATGATTTTCCCGGCGGCGGCGTTAAAAAAGGGGAGCCAATGTTAGATGCTTTAAAAAGAGAGTTTTGGGAGGAAACGGGTTTGCAAGTTACGCCGGCTAAACTTATAACCGTAACCGAAAACTTTTTTATCAGCGTTGAAAGCCACAAAAGCCTGCACGGGATTTTAATTTATTATCTTTGTAAGAGTCCAAAAGGAGAAATTTCTACAAAATATTTTGACACCAATGAGAAAACCTATATGTCCGCCGCGCAGTGGATAGCGGTTAAAGATATTAAAAAAATAAAATTTTATAATGGCGTTGATAGTGTGAAATTAATTAAGCAAGCTTACGCAATTTTTAAGAATAAGCAGTTAAAATAACTAAATGAACTTTTCAGTTCTGGATTGGAATATCCAAGGCAAGAAATATTATACTCATACTCTTTTCAAAAAAGTAAAACCGGCGCTTGAAAAAATAGACGCCGATATTGTTTGTTTACAAGAAGGGGAGACAATTATTGATGAGCTTGATTATTTTAAAGAAACAAATAAATATAATTATGTTTTTTCGCCGGCAGATAAAGACGGAATTAACGTTATTTTAAGTAAGTTTAAAATCATCAAAAGCGGCCAGATTAACTGCCCTTCATTTTTAGATAGAATTTCTGGCGAAGTTATTTGGGCTAATTTAAAAATTGGCAATAAAGTTTTGAAAATTTATAATTGTCATTTTGAGATTCATGACCTCGGCCCCAAAGAAAGAGCGGCCGCTTTAAAATTTATTATCGCCGACGCTAAAAAATATTCCGGCCCCATCATCATTTGCGGTGATTTTAATACCGTTGTGCCGGCGGCCGGGTTCGGACGTAAATTTGTTCAGTGGTTTCATGATGTTCCAACTTCCAGTTTGTTGAAGGGAAGCACTGATTACTTAAAAGATGAGCGCTATTCATTTATCAAAATAATTAACCGGGCCGGTTTTCAAGAAATGACTGATATCGCGCGGACAACCTGGTCGGCTTTCAGTATCCGCTGGGAAATTTTTCACTTAAAATTAGATTGGTTTTTTATTCGCGGGCTTAAGGCCTCCAAAGCAATTTTAGGAAAATATATTTCCGATCATCGCTCAGTGTTAGTTAAATGTAAATTTGATTAAAATTTTGATAGTAAAATAAGAAAAGAAAAAAGACGGAGCTTTGCGGGTTCCGTCTTTCTTTTTTAGTCCCATTTATTTCTGGTGGACTTTTTAGCAAAGGAAATGCTGAGGAACGGTTTTTCGTAGTCGTCGCTAAATTCAAGCACAAAAGTTTTCACTAATCTTTCCTCCGGTTGCAGAGCTGGCACAATTTGGCCATAGAAGCCTTCATATTTTTCCGCTTGTTTGGCCATGAAATCATGGTTGTTAATTAGGCTTTTTAGCTTGTTCATCAAGACGAGTTTTTTGTAGTCACAGCCGAGCTGCTTGTAATTACGGCTTTCAAAAAGCGGTTGGGGCTCATGAAAGCCGTTTGTTGGCGGTTGACTATTGTCTCGTTCTGGATAGAAGTAGAGAAAAGGGTGCGCGCCGCGGTAGGGATGTTCCAACTTTTGATAGTCATCAATTGTTAATAATTGAATATTAACCACATTCAGTTCGCTGCTATATTCCAGCCAGGAGAGAACCGTCGCTTCGAGAGCGGCAATCAGTAATTCGGGGACACGGCCGATGACCAGCCGACATTCATGTAATCCTTCTAATTCCATAACAATCTATTTTTAAGGTGCATTTATTTAACTTTTTATCCTAAGACTTATAGTAGGCAGTGTCAATTAATTATATTGACAAATTAATTATATCGTGGTATAATTATAAGATTCTTTTTTAATATAACCTAAATATTTTTGCTAAAAAAATAGTTTATGTTAATATTATTATAAAGTCGCTCTTTAACATTAGGGATTGGGTTAATTGTTAAGTTCATCTGTATGCTCCAGGTAAATTTTACAATTCATCGAATATAAACTTAAAAACTAGCAATCATGAAAACAAATCTGAAATTGAGAATCGCTTCTTTGTTCGTAGTTGAACAACCTTTGCTGTCGGCCACGATAGCCGTTTTCTTCTTCGCCATCGTCATGATGGCCATCTCCGCAGTTTTTCAGGATTTCTTATTGGTAACAAAAGTCGCCAAATACTTCTTTTGGGTTATTGCCCTTTTAGGCATCGCCCATTTGGCAGCTACTAAACTGTTCATTACCTGGTTTCCTAGAAATAGGCACCGTATTCCGCTGTTGTATTATGGCGGGCGCACTAAGATTTACACGAGACCTGTTTTTAAAAAGGTTCCTTTCGTGGAAATTATTTTCCCTAATGATTGGGATGTGACCCACACCATTGGCCAGCACCAAAATTCTTTGTTGATTGGCTTGGCTATTTCATCACATGAAATTTTCATGTTGCAATTTGATCTCAGGGTCGAAACTTTTGGAGAATTCAAGGCTCAAGATTTGGAAAAATTAATTGCTTTGCAAAAAGCTAAGTTTCCAAATCAAACAAGATTTGAATTCATCGATTGTTTGGAAGATTTCCTAATTACCGATTGCCGACGCAATCACCACTCCATTAAGTTTTTGCTCACTGATTATCATCTGGGGCAACTAAACTTAAAGTTGTTAGAAGATGGGGTTCTTCAAATGGTTAAAATTCCTAACCTGTTCACTAATGTGACAAAAATGGAATTGAATCTGACCGCGGTTCAAAGAATGATAAAAACGAATCCGACGGTTCAGTTGTATCCGTTCAATAGAGCTGCTGCCGTTCTCTAAAGAAATTGTCCCCAAGGGACATCGATATTTAGGTCCGTTATCTTCACTGATTAACGGGCCTTTTTATTTTCTGTTTATTGACCCGTCTTAATATCTATGTTAACCTAAAATGTTAAATCTACTCTTTAACAAATAAGGAATTAATTAATATTAACCTTCATAAAAACAAGTATCATGAAACTCTTCAAAAAGTATTTTGTTTTGGTGGCCGAAAATCCGATAATCGCCGCTCTGTGGCTAATTCTTCTGCCAGTTTTTTTGCTCGCCCTGATTTTATTCTTGTTATTTAAGAACGTTCCTGATTTTCAGCAGTTCTTGTTGAACGATTTAAAAACTTGGGGATCTTACATCCTGCTTTTTGTCACGGCTTTGAATATCACGGTGCCTTTCTTTTTTATGACATTCTTTTATAGAATTAAAAAACGGATAGTTTTAATAAAACCGGATGGTCTTCAGGAAGCCGCCATAATCTATCGCCAACCGCTTTGGGGTAAATTCCCCTATGCGGAAATCATCTTCCCGGAATATTGGGATATGACTGACAATAGCCGGAGACGAGAATTAGAATTGCATGTCATCTTCCCGATTAATGGGAAAATCTTAGCTTTTTTAGTTTTAGAAACGACTTTTGTTTTTAACGGTAATTTTCAGGCGGATGATTTGGAAGAAATGATTAAAGCGCGCGGCAGTGTTTGGAAAAACAGAAATTGTTTTCATTTTAACAAGTCGCTGGAAAAAATTTTGGCTAAATTTTTGCATGACCGCCACGAACTTATTCGCGACGACATTATTGCTTGGCAGCAAAAAAAGTTAACTATTAAAGAATTGGAACAAAAATGGTTTAAGCCGGATATTATGTTTGGCCATCTGTTTACCAATGTCGAAAAAATTGAAGTTAGTCTTCGGGCCCCGGAGATTGTCAGGACTCATGAAAAAAAATGAAAGAAAATTTTGCAGTTATGAAGCGTCGAGGAAACTTGGCGCTTTTTTATTTACCTTTAAATTGGTTGAGGGCATGGCTTGCACACGCAATATTAAATGATATAATTATTTTAAGAAAATTAATTATAATTATATGTCAGAACGTAGTTTGGATAGCGAGTATGTAAATGAATGGGGCAACGAAGCGACTCAATGCCAGCATTGCGCCAGTTTTTATGGTCAGGACGGAAAATATGTTTGTGTTACTTCGGACGAAAAAACCTTTGAAGAATTGTTGGTAGAAAACGGTGAGATTTCTCCGGAAGGGCATTGTGATTATTTTAAATCTTTGGATTAAAATAGCGCTTAATATTTTAGAAAATGAAAACGACCCGTTAGTTGGCGGGTCGTTTTTGTATTGACACATTATTAGGTTTATTATATTCTTACTAGAATTTAATAGTCCATTAACAAATATTTTTCACCACTTAAATTGTAAAAAATGAATCAAATCGTGAAAGGGATGATTGCCGGTTATGGTCCGGAATTTCCCAGTTTAGAAGAACTGTTCTCTTTAAGGGCAGATGCTAAAACAGTGGAGGCCTTATCGTCTCCGACATCTCTTTTGGGGCGCTATGGAAAAAGCGTCGAATTTATGAAAGACGTAACTTCTGGCAAAGCAGTTGGTTTGAAGCGCTTTTATGTGATCAAAAAATATCTGATTGCTTTGAGCGATTTTTTGGCTACTCAGCAAATACCAGTCGATGAAAGAATCATATGTAAGCTGAGCCCCGAAGATAAAGAGTTTATTATGGAAACTATCGGGGTCTCTCTGGATGAAGTTTTTCAGGCAGAAAAGATCGAAGCTTTTACTGAGCATGACACGGCCGCTGCGGGCGACTTTATTAAACTAAAGATTGCCGCCGCTCTGCCTCATTTAGCTAAAGACGTTGAGGCAGTTTGTTTTGCGGAAACGTCCGAAGATACCATGAGTATTGTTTTCGGTCTGATTGCCAATGAGCTCATTTTGGGACACTTGTCGAATCGCTTGCTGGATTTTTGTATTTTTTTACTCGATTATTGTTATTTGCAAGAAACCATCATCGGTGGTCCGCTTATTTTGCCAGAATTAACCCATTTGCAGGCCGCGGAGCACACCACCCATCGGATAAAAACATTAGTTCGAGTGAGCGCTGTTCAGAGTTTATTGCATGATTTATTGGGAAGTCAGTTCTCAGCGAAAATGGGTGGTGCTATCGGTAATTTAACTTGCCATTATGCCGCTTATCCTGAGTTGCCTTGGCATGATTTTGCCGGAAAGTATATTGAAGATTACAAGCTGACGTATGAGGCTTGGACTGACCAATGTGTTTCTTATGCCAATGAAGCCGGAAAATTTTTAATTGTGGCCAATATTTTGACCCAGGTTATCAAATTGACCGAGGACTTTATTCGCATGGCCAGCTGTCCGGCGCAACTTTTTGTCAAACAAAAAAAGAAAGGCGCTAAAGGCTCGTCTATTATGCCAAATAAATCAAATGCCTGGGCGATGGAAGGAGCAGTTGTGATGCTCAAAAAATCACGTAATGCTTTAACTTTTTTGGCGGAAGAATTGCCGAACTATCCGAATGCCGGTAACATGGGACGCTCGTTTTTATTCCGGGAATTAGGCACCGACGTGATGCCAATTTTTATCGCGCTTGATCGGATTACTCGGGAGATGAAATCTTATGCTCCTTGCCAGGAAAAAATCTCGGCGTTTATTCGGGAATATCCCGGGATGTCAGGCAGCGCTTTACAGACAGTTTTAAAAAGAATGCGGATTCCGGGCGATGCTTATCGCGCTATTCAGGACATTGCCGTCAATTCTGATGGTTCTTATGCTAATCAAGCACAATTTGCTGACGGACTAGCTAAGAAAACCGTTGAGCTTGGTCTTGACGAAGCTCAGGCTGCTGAATTACAAAAATTATTGGATCCCGGCTTCTTAATAATGCCGGCCCATCAAAAAGCACTTGAGGATAGTCGAGAACTTTTAGAAGACCTTGGCTATTTACAGGAAATTGCCAAAAATTATATTAAATAACGAACCAAAGGGTTAGAAGCAAAACGAGGTTTGCATTTCGATGCGAACCTCTTTTTTGTGGGCAAGAAGGTTATTATATTGACATTTTTTATTATTTATGCTATAATTACCCCAGTTCATTGAAATTTCATCCTAAAACCAGATATTATGAATATTAAACAGTTATTTAGCACTGACGATGATTATAAAGACCCGTTCTTTGTAGCTTGCGTTATTGGCGCTATTATTGCCGCTTTTGTTTGTCGCTTTGCTAACGACGCTTTAGTCGCTAGGGTTTCAGCTTACGCTGTTTTTGTCCTCTGCGCCTTTTGCGCCGGTCATTGTTATGAAATCTTTAGCTCTTCGGAGAAAAAAATTAATTGGCATCTTTTGCCTACCACTCTTTTTTTCGCCTCCGCTGTTGTTCATATTATAATGGCTGGTTAAAAGCTATTATTTTTTTAGAGCCATCCCCCAAAGATGGCTTTTTTCTTGACAAAACCCAATAATTCACTTAAACTACTAGTACAAATAAATATTCGCCTTTAATAAACATCTTCAGATAGCGGCTAGCAAGCCCTATATCAGGCGGCTGGAGAGCTCCATTTCGATGGGGTTAAGCACGCTTTTTTTGTTGGCATTAAATAAAAATGAAAAAAGTTGGCTTTATAAATATGGAAGACAAAAATTTAGACCAAGACGCTGATTTTGGTAAATTATTAGAAAAAGATGATATTAAAATCCCGCAAGCGGGTGATATTATCAAGGCAACCGTTATTACTGCTTCTAAGGCCGAAGTTAAATTAGACGTGGCCGGTGTTTTAATGGGTGTTGTTCGCGGTCCGGAACTTTATAATGAAGTTCCAGAATATTCTGAGCTTAAGCCGGGCGATCAAGTTGAGGCGGCCGTAGTTGATGAAGAAAATGAAAATGGTGAATTAGAACTTTCTTTCCGCTTAGTTGGTCAAGAAAAAGCTTGGAATAATTTACGCCAAGCACTTAAAGACAAAACTACTGTTAAAGTTAAAATTGTTGATGCCAATAAAGGCGGTTTGCTTAGCCGTTATTGCCAAATCGACGGCTTCTTACCGGTTTCCCAGTTGGCTCCGGAAAATTATCCGCGTATTTCCGGCGGTGATAAGAGCCGAATTTTAGAAAAATTAAAATCTTTTGTCGGTCAAGAATTTGAAGTCACTGTTATGACTTTAAATGAAGAGGAAAATAAAATTATTTTCAGCGAAAAAGATGTTTGGAATAAGAGACAGAAACCAGCCCTTGATAAATATAGCGTGGGCATGGAAGTTGCCGGTAAAATTACCGCGATTACTAACTTCGGCGTCTTTGTTTCTTTCGGAGAAGGCATTGAAGGCCTAATCCATATTTCAGAATTGGCTTGGCAGAGAATTGATTCTCCAAGCGAGATGTATAAAGTTAATGACGAAATTAAGGCCGAAATTATTTCTATTGATGGTGCCAAAGTTTTCTTGAGCGCTAAGAAATTATTGAAGGATCCATGGTTAGAAGCTAGCGCTAAGTATAAAGCTGGCCAAGTTGTTCCTGGTACAATTTTGAAAGTTAATCCTTTTGGCTTGTTTGTTAAGTTGGATGAAGAAATTCATGGTTTAGCCCACATCAGCCAATTAAATCTAGGCGTTAAGGAAAAAATTACTGAGCTCTTTAAGAGCGACGAAGTCCGTGATTTTGAAATCGTTAGCGTTTCTCCATCTGAACATCGCTTAGGTTTAAAATTAGCCGATGGCAAAAAATCTAAGAAGGCCGATAAGGAAGAAAAAGAAGATGGGGCCGATAAGTCTAAAAAGGAAGAAGTAGCTGAGGGCGACGAAAAGACAGAAGAGAAAAAGACTAAAGAAAAAAAAGTTGCCAAGAAGAAAAGCGCCAAAGCAGAATAATAATTTCTCAAGTTTAGATAAAATAAAAATTCCTCGCTCTTCGGGGAATTTTTATTAAGAGTTGAGGTTTGCCAAACGGCTGGTTTCCGCCTATAATAGAGATAATCATTTAAGACTAAACACATGAAAAAACTAATAAGAAATTTTTTACTTTTTTTAGCGATTTTCTTTATAATCGCTGCTATTTTTAGCGCTTTTTCCAGTAATTCTGTTAACAGCGAAACCGTGGGCATCGAAACTTTAGTCAGCGGGATTAATCAAGCTAATGTTTCAGAAATTATTGTTAGCGGCGACAAAATAACCGCGACTTTAAAAGACGGTAAGCAAGAAGTAACCAGAAAAGAACCAACGGAATCACTGACCACCTTATTAAGCAATCTCGGAGTTGATCCAGCAAAATTAGCTGATATCAAAATTTCCATAAAAGACGAAAGCGGTTGGGATTATTTTTTGGTTAACATTCTGCCATTTTTATTACCGCTAATCATCATCGGCGCTTTCTTTTTCTTTATGATGCGGGGCGTTCAAGGTTCTAATTCCCGCGCTATGAGCTTCGGTCAATCAACGGCTAAAGATTTTAAACCGGATGATAAAAATCGGACGACTTTTAAAGATGTGGCTGGCGCCAAAGAAGCCAAAGAAGAATTAAAAGAAATTGTTGAATTTTTACGCTTCCCTAAAAAATTCCATGAATTGGGCGCGAAAATTCCGCGCGGTGTTTTGCTATTAGGCTCCCCTGGAACCGGCAAGACTTTATTAGCGCGTTCGGTCGCCGGGGAAGCGCAGGTGCCTTTCTTTCATATGTCAGGTTCGGAGTTTGTAGAAATGTTTGTCGGTGTTGGTGCTTCACGTGTCCGCTCTTTGTTTGAGAAAGCCAAGAAAAGCGCGCCATGCATTGTCTTTATTGATGAAATTGATGCCGTTGGCCGCCGTCGCGGTTCTGGCTTGGGAGGTAGCCATGACGAAAGAGAACAAACTTTAAATCAAATTTTAGTGGAGATGGACGGCTTTGAAGCCACTCAAAATATTATTGTGATTGCCGCGACTAATCGTCCTGATGTTTTAGATCCAGCCTTGTTACGACCGGGACGTTTTGACCGGCGCGTAATGATTGATTTACCGGACTTAAAAGATCGCGAAGATATCTTGTTGGTTCATGCCCGCAAGAAGCCCTTGGGAGCTAATGTGGAACTTAAGAAAATCGCGGAACGAACTTCCGGTTTTTCAGGAGCCGATTTAGCCAATATTTTAAACGAAGCCGCTATTTTAGCGGCCCGCCAAGGTAAGAAGGAAATTGTAAATGAAGATTTATTTGAAGCGATTGAAAAAGTAATGATTGGTCCGGAACGCAAGAGCCGCATTATTACCGACAAAGAAAAAAAGATTACCGCTTATCATGAGGCTGGACATGCGCTCGTAGCGCATTTCTTACCAGACGCTGACCCGGTTCATAAAATTTCCATTATTTCCCGTGGTTCCGCCGGCGGTTATACGCTTAAAGCGCCGCTTGAAGACCGTCATATGCATGCCAAGTCGGAATTTATTTCCGAGATTGCCGTTTTATTAGCCGGGCATACCGTAGAAAAAGAAATTTTTTCTGAAGTCACTACTGGCGCTACCTCCGATTTACGCCGCGCCACTTCTTTAGCGCGCAGCTTGGTAACTGATTATGGTATGAGCGATCATCTCGGTCCGCGTACTTACGGTCAAAAAGAAGAAATGATTTTCTTGGGACGCGAAATCCATGAACAGCGCGATTATAGCGAAAAAGTTGCCGAAAAAATTGATGAAGAAATCAGCGGCTTTATTAAACAGGGTTTTGATAAAGCGGAAAAAATTATTCGCGACAAGAAACAGGAGCTGGAAGCGATTGTAGCCGCTCTTTTAGAAAAAGAAACTTTAGAGAAAGACGAGTTTGATAAAATTGTCGGTCCAAAACCGGCGAATGTTTAATTTTTCGGTTTCTTTATTGACTAATCATAGCTTTACGTTATACTAAAATTGTAATAATTAAAAATTTATATGGCTAATCCTAAGAAAAAGAAGACCCATAGCAAGACCCATACCGGTCGCGCTCACTTGGCTCTTAAGAAAGTAAGTCTTACTAAATGTCCGAAATGCGGTGAGATGAGAAAGCCTCATACCGCTTGCGCTTTCTGCGGCACTTACAAAAGTAAAGAAGTTACTAAACCGAAGACCAAGACGGGCAAGAAAAAATAATTTATGTCTAATCGTCACCTCGCTAGAACTATTGCTCTGCAAACCTTGTTCGCCTGGGATTTTAATGGACGTAAAAATGATGGACTGGAAAGTCTAATTGAAGATAACTTTGCCAACTTTGCCCCCAACTTTGATGATGGGGGTTTTGTGCGTGGGCTGGTGGCCGGCGTGGTTGATCATCTGGATGAGATTGATAAACATATTATTAAATATGCGACCGAGTGGCCGCTTGATCAAATCACTGCTGTCGATCGTAATATTTTGCGCCTTGGCATCTATGAATTAAGCTATACTCCGATTCCGCCTCGGGTCGCGATTAACGAATCAATTGAAATTGCTAAAAGCTTCGGGGGTGACTCTTCCGGAAAATTTGTAAATGGTGTTTTAGGGGCGCTTTATGGCGATGAACCGGAAATTCAAAAGCGCGATAATAAAGAAGAAGCTGAAGCTGCCAAAGAGGCTGAAGCCGCCAAAGCGCCGGAGGCTGCAGCAGAATTAAAAACTTCCGAAGAGCTCGGGGTTGAAAAATAATCTTTTAGTTTATGGTCGCTAACAGTTTAACAAAGTTACAAAATAATCTCGGCATCAGTTTTAATAATGAAGATCTTATCCGTCAGGCCATGGTCCATCGTTCTTATATTAACGAGCATCCGGATTTTAAAGTTGGCCATAATGAACGCTTGGAGTTTTTAGGTGATGCGGTCTTGGAAATTGTAGTAACTGAATATTTATTTTTGAATTTTAAAGATGTTCCGGAAGGCGATTTAACTAATTGGCGCGCCTCTTTGGTTAATGCCAAGATGCTGTATGAAATTGCCCAAGAATTAAAAATTGAAGACGCTCTCTATCTTTCCAAGGGCGAAGCTAAAGATAAAAATAAAAAATCGCGACAATTTATTTTAGCGAATGCGATTGAGGCTATTATCGGAGCCACTTATTTAGACCAGGGGATGGAAGTGGCCAAAGAATTTATTTTGAAACATATTATTTGTAAATTGGACGGTATTTTAGAAAATCGTTTATATCTTGATCCAAAATCTCGTTTTCAAGAAAAGGCTCAAGAGCTGCGCGGGGTAACGCCGCATTATCAGATTTTAGATGAGGTTGGTCCGGATCATGCTAAAGTTTTTACAGTCGGCCTGTATTTAGAAGAAGAATTGGTTACTACCGGCGAAGGCTCTTCCAAGCAGGAAGCTCAAGTTGCCGCCGCTTCCCAGGGACTTAAAAAAATGGGTTGGTAAAATAATTTAATTAGTTTTTCTATGGAAGTTAAAAACTTATTTAAAATCGCGGCCGAAAAAGAGGCATCCGATATTCATATGATTGTCGGCCAAGAGCCAATTTTGCGTATCGATGGCGAGTTGTTCAATGTCAATGATATTTTTCCCGAAGGACATTTTCCGATACTTGATACCGTAGAAATGGAAAATGTGATGGATGTAGTTTTAACCAAAGAACAAAAAAGAAGATTCATGGATAAGCGCGACTTAGATTTAGCTTATCAAGTTGACGAGTATCGTTATCGCGTTAATTTCTCTTTTGAAAAAAATAATGTTTGTTTGGCCGCGCGTATTATCAAGGAGCAAGAGCCGTCTTTAGATGAATTGGGATTGCCGCCGATTGTTGAGAAGATGCTTAATTTGCAACAGGGATTAATTTTAGTTACCGGTCCGACCGGTTGCGGAAAATCAACGACTTTAGCGGCAATGATAAATCATATCAATGCCAACACCAGCGTTAATATTATTACTCTGGAAGATCCGATTGAATATATTTTTAAACCGAAAATGAGTATTATTTCCCAAAGACAATTGGGGAGCGATATGATTAGTTTTTCCAGCGGTTTGAAGCATGCTTTGCGCCAGGATCCGAACGTTATTATGATTGGTGAAATGCGTGACTTGGAGACGATTTCTACCGCGATTACCTTAGCTGAAACCGGACATTTAGTTTTAGCGACTTTGCATACTTATAGCGCCGCGCAGACCGTTGATAGAATTATTGATATTTTTCCGCCTTATCAACAGAATCAAATTAAATCACAATTATCTTTCGTGTTGTCGGCGATTATTTCTCAGCGCTTGTTAAATAAAGTTGGTGGCGGACGCGTAGCCGCTCGCGAAATTTTATTGAATAATTCGGCGATTGCCAATTTAATTAGAGAGGGTAAAGTAGCCCAGATAAAGAGCGTGATTGAAACCGGCGGCGCCTCAGGCATGATAACCATGGATAAACACGTCAAACAGCTATACAAAGACAACGTAATTACCAAGGAAGTGGCCATGGGGCAATTGGGTGATCCTGGACTTCTGAGCGATTAAATAGCGCTTAAAAAGAAACTAAAAAGTATTTAAAAAACAGCTAAAATAAGGCTGTTTTTTTGTTTTCTTTTTCCCCTTGACATATTTTTTAAAACAGCTATAATTGGTATCAGTTTTAACAGGGCTATAAAAACCTAGAAAAATATGCAAAAACTTTATGTTTATCATATTAAACAGCGATTCTAATTGATCAGCTATTTTGCGATTACTTAGGACCGCTGCTAAAGCGGTTTTTTTGCGCCCCGAGTCCCTTAACAACATATGTTAGAGTAAAGACATCAAATAATAATGTTCAATTAAGATAAAAGTATTCTATTGAAGGTTGAGACCCTTCAAGCTGTAAAAGAATATGACACGCTTTTTGTAGCTTTAAATATAAAAGCGTGGGAAAATCTCATTAAGAGTGTATGGCGGATGCCTTGACATAAGAAGACGATGAAGGACGTAGCAGCCTGCGATAAGCTGCGGTAAGGTGGCAAGCAACCTTTGACCCGCAGATTTCCGAATGGGGAAACCCCCTCAATTGAAGATTGAGGAAGCTCAGCCTTTTAGGCGAGCTGGAACACCCGGCGAACTGAAACATCTTAGTAGCTGGAGGAAAAGAAAATAATAATTATTCCCTAAGTAGTGGCGAGCGAAAGGGGAACAGCCTAAACCTAAATAACTGCGGATAGAACTTGGTTCGCCAAGTTTTATCTTGAAGGTTCTGGGACCATATGTTTTTTAGGGGTTGCAAGACCTAATGCCTATTTCCAGAGAAATGGGGCGGAGTCAGAAAAGTTAATTTTTAGCAGAACGAGTTGGAAAGCTCGGCCAGAG
This sequence comes from Candidatus Falkowbacteria bacterium S5_I03, assembly GCA_019248265.1. GTDB lineage: Bacteria > Patescibacteriota > Patescibacteriia > Patescibacteriales > UBA12465 > UBA12465. Next base: position 107,893 of record JAEHGX010000002.1, on the reverse strand, counting down.
ACGGTGATAGCCCGGTAAGCGAAAGGAATTAACTCTCCGTAGTTAGTGTTCTTAAGTAGGGCGGGACTCGTGAAATCCCGTCTGAAGCCAGGTCGACTATGACCTAAGGCTAAATACTTCTTATGATCGATAGTGAACAAGTACCGTGAGGGAAAGGTGAAAAGCATCCCGTTGAGGGAGGTGAAATAGTACCTGAAACCATATACTTACAAGGAGTCGGAGCCCGCAAGGGTGACGGCGTGCCTATTGAAGAATGAGCCAACGAGTTTGTTCTATGTGGCTTACATAATCTCCGTTTGGAGAGTATGTGGAGTGAAAGCGAGGGTTAATAGCCCGTTTGTGCTTCGCTTTCGTTGCGTTATTTATTAGCGCCGCGGAAGCGTAGCATTTGTCGCATAGACAAGACCCGAAGCCGGGTGATCTTACCATGGCCAGGTTGAAGTCCGTCGAAAGACGGATGGAGGACCGAACCCACGCACCGTGCAACATGCGGGGATGAGTTGTGGTAAGCGCAGAAATTGTAATCGAACTCGGCAATAGCTGGTTCTCCTCGAAATAGCTTTTGGGCTAGCCTCGGATGTTGACCTCAGGGGGTAGAGCACTGGATGAGGGCGGGTCGCAAGATACCGTCTTCAATCAAACTCCGAATACTTGAGGGTAGAGTCCGGGAGTCAGACTATGGGCGCTAAGGTCCATCAGTCAAAAGGGAAACAGCCCGGATCACAATCTAAGGTCCCTAAATCAAGACTAAGTGTAAAAGGTGGTGTTGTGACTACGACAGTTAGGAGGTTGGCTTAGAAGCAGCCATCCTTTAAAGATAGCGTAATAGCTCACTAATCAAGTTGTTTCGCGCCGAAAATTTATCGGGGCTCAAGTCTTGTACCGAAGATGTGAACTTTCTGGATTTATTCAGGGAGTGGTAGAGGAGCATTCCCTTCAGCGTTGAAGTCGTGTTGTGAAGCACGGTGGAGCGGAGGGAAGGGAGAATGTTGGCATGAGTAGCAAAAAGGCGTGTTAAAACCACGCCCACCGCAAACCCAAGGTTTCCTGGGCAACGAAAATCGACCCAGGGTTAGTCGATCCTAAGGCGCAGCCTGTGTAGTGCAGGTGCTAGCCGATGGATGAGCTGGTTAATATTCCAGCACTACTATTATTTTCCGATGGGGGGACGCGGTTCCAAGGTTTAAGCGTGCTATGATTTGTACGTCCATTATTTCAAGAAACGGCTTAGGTAAATCCGGGCCACTAGTTTTAAGGGATTGTGGGAAGGCGAAGTCGCAAGATGGAGCCAATTTAAGCGGAGGAGCCGACTAGAAAAACCTCTAGGGCTAAGGTAATAGTAATCGTACCGCAAACCGACACAGGTGGGTGAGGCGAGAAGCCTCAGGTGTACGAGAGAAACTTCGTTAAGGAACTCGGCAAAACAGCGGCCGTAATTTAGAGATAAGGCCTGCCCCAGCAATGGGGCCGCAGCTAAAGAGCGCAAGGGACTGTTTATCAAAAACATAGCTCTCTGCTAACTCGTAAGAGGATGTATAGAGGGTGATGCCTGGCCAGTGTCCGAACGTTAAGAGGAGAGGTTAACCCTTCGGGGTGAAGCTTTGAATCCAAGCGCGGATGAACGCCGGCGATAACTATAATCGTCCTAAGGTAGCGAAATTCCTTGTCGGGTAAGTTCCGACCTGCACGAATGGCTTAACCACTTGCGCACTGTCTCAACGAAGTACTCGGTGAAATTGCAAGACGAGTAAAGATGCTCGTTAACCATAGTTGGACGAAAAGACCCCGTGAAGCTTTACTACAACTTGATATTGAATTAGGGATATATTTGTTCAGAATAGGTGGGAGCCTTCGGGCACCAGTGAGATACCACCCTTGTATATTTTTAATTCTCACCCGTCAATTGGCGGGGACAGTGTCTGGTGGGTAGTTTGTCTGGGGCGGATGCCTCCCAAAAAGTAACGGAGGCGTTTACCAAGGTCGGCTATCCCGGAATGGAAACCCGGGAGATAGTGTAAAGGCATAAGCCGGCTTTACTGCGAGACCTACAAGTCAAGCAGTTGCGAAAGCAGAACTTAGTGATCCGACCATTCAATATAGGATGGTGGAAGCTCATCGGATAAAAGCTACTCCGGGGATAACAGGCTAGTCAGGTCCAAGAGTCCACATCGACGACCTGGTTCGGCACCTCGATGTCGGCTCGTCGCATCCTGGGGGTGGAGAAGCTCCCAAGGGTTGGGCTGTTCGCCCATTAAAGCGGCACGCGAGCTGGGTTCAGACCGTCGTAAGACAGGTCGGTCTCCTATCCACTATGGTCGTGGAAACTTGAGAGGGCCCTTCCTTAGTACGAGAGGACCGGGAAGGACGAAGCTCTAGTGTACCAGCTGTTCCATCAGGGGCATTGCTGGGTAGCTACCTTCGGTTTAGATAAGCGCTGAAAGCATCTAAGCGCGAAGCTGTCCTCAAGATTAGGTTTCATAGACTGGTTAGAGAATATAACCTTGATAGGCCGTACGTGTAAGTCCAGTAATGGATTGAGCGGAGCGGTACTAATATGTCATTTGATTTTCCCACACTTTTATTTTTAAAGTTTTGAATATTTACTCCGTAACATATATAATAATACCAATGGTTTTTAGCGCGATAGCGCTTAATATATAAAAGACACCATTGTTTTGGTGGTAAAAGCGTCTGGGTCACACCTGATCCCTTCTCGAACTCAGAAGTTAAGCCAGACAGCGCCGATGATACTTGGGCCTGAGCCCTGGGAAAGTAGGTCGCCGCCAGAACAATGGTGTTTTTTAATTGAGAAAATGATGTTTTTGCAAAAAGAAAAGGAGCTTTTTTAGGGCTCCTTTTTTGTTTGTTTTTGCTTGATTTTTATGAAACTTTATGATAAAAAGATATGTTCTCAGTGAAGAGGACTATGAGGCGAGACAGCGTCTTGAAGGGCTTTGGGCCATATATAACCGCTTGTTAGGTGGCGTTCACTTAACTTCAGTTCCTTCTAAACTTAATATATCATGAAGGGAGAAAATTTTTTTTCGAGTCTGCCAATTGGTTGGCGTTTAAGTATTTTATTAGTCGTTGTATTAATAGCAGTCGGTTGGTATTTTTATTGTCGGCGACAACAAAAAAAGTCAGCCATTGCGTCTGCAGCTTTAAAAGCGGAAGAAACTCCGCCGGCGGAAAAGAAAGTATTCAAACTGGTCGACTATGAAACAGATCGTTTTGATGAACATCTTTTCACTAGTCCTGTTGATCCCCGGTTAACGATTAGGGAGGTGACTCACAAAAATCATGATCTTGTGACCTATGCCACTAGTTGGCCGCACTTGTTTGATAACCAACAATTGGTTGAAATTCAGAAAATGATTTTGGAAATAATTAAAATTTCGGCTGATACCCACGAAATTACTATTACCAAGTCTCCAGCCGCCAGTTTTTTTAATTTTCGAGATAGACTAATCGGGATAATGTTTGTTCAACTTCATCGCCAGTATGCTATGCGTCTTTTCCGTCAGCACTTTCGAATTAAAAGAGATGGAAATCGGGTCATAGATTTGAATTTTGATAATGACTATGGTTATCTTGACGACTTTTGCGACCGCTTGCGCGAGTGCCAATCCATTTCTCATATTATTGTGCACGACAATATTGCCGAGCACAAAATGGTATTGATTAAGGATGACGACCGAAGCTGGCAGGAGTTAAAGAAAGATGTTTTGGCAGTGGCCGCTGATTATTTTCCGGCTGGTGTTGACTGGGGAGGCGAGTGGTCGCCAGTTCCGAAACTGCCAAATTCTATTGAAGTTAATCTGTTGTTTAAAGGTAAGCGTGAACTGACCCTAACTTTTTCAGGGATTCACTTGGAAGAAAGAATCAAAGACTTAATGAAAGCGAGATTTTGGGGAGTGGAAGACGCTCACATTCATTACATCTTTGAACCTAAAAAAAGCGTCGTAACGCTTATTATGTGCCCGGAAATTGATTTTTTTCAACCGTTTGTTGCATTCCCGCCAATATTGAAGGAATATAACGATAAACTCAATTTTAATATTAAGGTTGTTCATCCGGTGGAAACGTCAAAAAATTCTCAGCCCATTCCGATTAGTTTTCAAATTAACGCTTTTGGTCAATTAGCATTTTTTTTGCCTTTTGATATAGATTCTATGGCAATTGAAAAAGAATTGTTAAAAATTGAAGGTGTGGCGGCGGTTGATTTTGGCTATGAAATTCATACTGCTCAGGAAACGAGATTCGTGGTTTCTAAAAAAGCTGAAATGACTTGGTCGGAATTGTTTGCCGATGTTTTATCGGCCTTGGTCATAGTTTCACCTCGCACTTTGATCAAACAAGGCGAATGGCCTAAAGATGTGATTAAGGTTAAGGCCAATGGAAACAGTGGTGACCATGACAACATGGGCCCAGGAAACCTTGATACATATTCCGCGTGCACTTTGTAATTAATTAAAACCAATTGAAAAGGAGCTTTTTAAAGGCTCCTTTTTCTTTTTTAATTTGCATTTAATTCCAGCATGAGTGGCAGAGACTTTTGATTTTTGTGTTCCATCAAATTATATTTAACAATCAAAGTGTCTATCCACTGATTTTCATCTTCAGGCTCGTCTATGATTTCTAGAAGAAAGAATTGGTGAAGTCTTATTTGTTCTTCTTTCCCATAAAATCTTTTGACGACGCTAAGCGCCTGAAAATAGCGGCGCTGTAGATTTAAATAGTTAGTTATTGCTTGGTTTTTCCCGTTAGCGGATAAATAACCGAGTAAATCAACGCGGACACCGTCTTTAATCTGGTCATTAGCAATTTTTTTAATTTTTTTTACTAAGCTCGCGTTTGCTGGTTTCAGTTTTTGTTTTGAAGGTACGAGAAATAATTTCCCGCCTTGCTCATCTTCCCGATGAGAGAGAAATGCTAGTTGGTTTTTTTGGTCCAACCAGCACTGGTCAATGTTTTGATAGCCCATAGCGATTACCAGGTCGTATATTTCTATCGCCTGGGTGACTATCTCATTTAAGTTGCTTGAGGGAACGAAACTAACTTTAACATCGTAATCCCCCCAATTCCATAGACGTATAGTCGCATACGTCATACAAGAGTTGAAAGTCAACTCTGAGAGCAAAATTACTTTTTTCATTAGTTTGCGGCCTCCGTCCGCGACTTTTGATTTATTTTTTCAATATTCTATTACAATTTTCCCACCACGGCGTTGAATAGTCAAATTATAAGAAAAAAAGAGCTTGGTTGGAGCTCTTCTTTTTGTTTGGTTTTTTTAAATTAGTTTTGAAAACTAATGTTTTTTGGTTTTAATTAGTAAGGAGTTAACAGTAAGTCGTCTTCAATTTTTTCAATAGTATACTTATTACCAATTTTAGGCGCTTCTGGGGCCAGGATGTCTTCACACCAGAAATTTTCAACCCGATCACCGTAAGTCAGAACAAGTGTTTTCCCCTTAACATGTGGAATAACTGTTATCAGTTTGTACACGCGCCCTTTTTTAATTTTTGGTGCTGGTACGGAGACTGTTAGCAACATCTGAAAACCGACGAACATCAGGAACCCGGCAGCCCAGGTAGTAACGGTCACGCTATTTGGCGCGAGAAATTTGAAAAGTATCCCGTGGTTGAATAAAGTAGCCATTAAAATTAAGAAGGCGGTCCAAAAAATGATGCAGGCAACAATAATTAATTTTTTCATCTTTAATGATTTTTTTGTTAAAACTAATATAATTTATTTTTAAATGTTCTATTTATTTTCCCCTAACTTTATCATAAATAACCAATAATGTCAAGGCTATCATTTGGCTAAAACTATATCTTTGTTGTAGAATAGCTGTATATATTATTATAATTTTATGTCCATTATTAAATCAATTTCCGGCATCCGCGGTACTGTCGGCGGCGAACCGGGGAATAACTTAACTCCGGTAGAAATTATCAAATTTAGTTCCGCTTTTGGGGCTTTTATAATTAAGCGCCACCCGTCAATAAAAACGAAAATTATTGTGGGTCGCGATGCGCGCGTTTCAGGGGAAATGGTTAGCCGCTTGATTGTCGGCAATCTTTTAAGTTTGGGGATTGATATTATTGATTTAGGTATTTCCTCTACTCCGACCGTAGAAGTCGCTGTCGTCTCTCAGAAGGCGCAAGGTGGCATTATTATCACCGCTTCACATAATCCCGGCGGTTGGAATGCACTTAAGCTAATAGACGAACAAGGAGAGTTTTTGTCGGCTGCTGAAGGTGAACAAATTTTAGCGTTAGCTGAAAATAATCAACCGCACTACGTCCCCGAAGAACAGCTTGGCGCTTATTTTTTCTCGCCTTATCTAGAATGGGATCATATTGATAAGATAATGACTTTGCCGCTGATTGATAAAGAGGCCGTTGCCGGTCGTGATTTTAAAATTGTGGTTGATGGAATTAATTCCGCCGGCGGCAAAGCGATTCCGCATGTTTTGGAAAGTTTAGGAATAACAAAGATAAGTTTGTTAAATTGTTTGCCTAATGGTTTATTCGCCCATAAGCCAGAACCGCTCGCCGAAAATTTGGGAGAAATTATGGAACGAGTGAAAACTGAAAAAGCGGATTTAGGGATTGTTGTTGACCCGGATGTTGATCGCTTGGCTTTTATTGATGAAAACGGCGAAATGTTCGGCGAGGAGTATACTTTAGTGGCAATTGCCGATTACGTTTTAGAAAATTTTGAAATAATTAACGATTTATATCCTGGTAAGTATCAGAAAGCCACGGTTTCTAATTTATCTTCTTCGCGGGCATTGCGCGATATAACCGAAAAGCATGGCGGCAAATATGAAGCAGCGGCTGTCGGGGAAGTTAATGTCGTTACTAAAATGAAAGAGCTTCAGGCGGTAATTGGCGGCGAAGGTAATGGCGGCATAATTCTTCCGGCGCTTCATTATGGCCGTGATGCTATGTCGGGAGTAGCCTTATTTATATCAATGCTCGCCCAGTCAAACAAAAAAATGTCAGAATTGCGTAAAAGTTTGCCGGAATATTTTATGGTTAAGGATAAATTAGAATTAACGCCGGAAATAAATGTTCCTGAAATTTTACAAAAGATAAAAATAGATTATGCTTCCGAAGAGATAACGGATATTGATGGGGTAAAAATTGATTGGCCTGATTCCTGGGCACATTTGCGCGCTTCTAATACTGAGCCGATAATCAGAATTTATGCTGAAGCCCGAACAAAAACCGAAGCTATAGCGAAAGTGGATGAAATCAAAGCTAAAATTTTAGCTTATATTAAATAATTTTTTCAATTTGCCCTCAAACTCAAAAAATGCTAAAATATAAGGGAAATTCAGATTTGAGTTTCCTTTATTTTTATTTTTTATTTTGTTATGACGCAGATTATTATAATGGCGGCTGGAAAAGGAACGCGCATGGGCTCAGAATTGCCAAAAGTATTGGTTCCGCTTAAGGGTCGGCCAATGTTGGATTATCTCTTAGACTCGATTTCTAAGACCGCTCCTGTCTTGAAACCAATTGTAATTGTGTCTCCTGATAATAAAAATATAATTGCTGCTGCTTTACAAAAATATGACGTCCAATATGTCATCCAAGAACAGCAGTTAGGAACTGGACATGCAGTTGCTAGCGCTAGGGACTATATTGATCCTGCGGCTACGGAAATTTTTGTTTTAAATGGCGACCACCCTTTTTACAAACAAGAAACTATTAACAGCTTTCCTCTTAAACACCAAGGCGTAGTCTCTATGATTACAGTGGTTTTGCCTGATTTTAAAGATTGGCGTTCGGTTTTTTATCACTGGGGAAGAATTATTCGGGATAAAGATAAAAATGTTCAGGGAATAAAAGAATTCAAAGATGCGAGCGATGAGGAAAAGGAAATATTAGAAGTTAACCCTAATTGTTTTTGTTTTAATAGAGATTGGTTCTTCGCGAATATTGATAAAGTCCATGACGATAATAAAGCGCACGAGTTTTATCTGACTGATATGGTTAAAATTGCTTTTGCCGGCGGGCATCATGTCGGTATTTGGAATATTGAGCCGCATGAGGCGGTAGGAATTAATTCTCCCGAAGAACTGCAAATTGCCGAGAGCTTGGTCGCCGCTTAATATCTAAAGCTATGAAACAAGTTCTGGATTTACATATTCATTCCCCTTATTCTAGAGCTTGTTCACCGCAACTTACTTTAGCGAATATTGATAAGACTTGCCGCGAGAAGGGCATTGATATTATTGCGACCGGCGATTTTACTTATCCTGCCTGGTTTAAGGCCATTAGTGAACAACTGGAAGAAACTTTTGTCGGTTCCGGTTTATATAAATTAAAGACAGCAGTTGATGATAAAGTAAAATTTATTTTATCGACGGAAGTCGCGCTCATTTATAAAGACGAAACTAGAGTCAGGCGAATCCATTTAGTAATTCACGCGCCCAATATTGAAGCGGTCGCTAAATTAAATGAACGCCTGGGAGCGAAATATAATATTAAATCCGATGGCCGTCCGATTTTAGGGATTAAAGCCCCGGAACTAGTAAGATTATTATTGGATATTGATGAACATTTTTTAATTTACCCGGCGCATATTTGGACTCCCTGGTTTGCCGTTTTTGGTTCTAAGTCCGGCTTTGATACTTTAGAAGAATGCTTTAAAGAGGAAACAAAAAATATTTATGCCTATGAAACTGGGCTTTCCAGCGACCCGGAAATGAATTGGCGCTTGTCTGCTTTAGATAATTTAACTCTGCTCTCCAGCTCCGACGCCCATAGCCCGATTAATATTGGCCGGGAGGCAACAGTGATGGAGTTAGAAACGCCGATTAGCTACCATCAGATATACGAAGTTATTAAAAATCATAAAAAAGGCGGACCGTCAGGAATTTTATACACGATTGAATTTTATCCGGAAGAAGGAATGTATCATATAGATGGACATCGTGATTGTGGCTTCAGTTGTTTGCCAGCAGAAAGCCAAAGGCTTAACAATTTATGTCCGATTTGCCAGAAGCCACTGATAATTGGGGTTTTAAATCGTGTTGCCGAACTAGCCGACCGGCCAATCGGATTTAAGCCGGAAATAGCCGCTCCTTTCAAGAAAGTAATTGAACTAGATAAAATAATCGCCGAAGCTTTAAATATTAAAAGTCGAGCCTCTAAACAAGTTCGGGCTGAATATCAGCGTCTGGTTAATAAATTTGGGAGTGAGTTATTTATTTTGCTTGATTGTGATTTAGAAAAATTAAAAACTGATACCGATTGGCGCATTATTGAAGGCGTAGAGAGAATGCGTTCCGGCCGCTTAGAGATTAAACCCGGTTTTGATGGTCAGTATGGAGACATTAATATTTTTTCCGAAGACGATAAGCCGGGGAAGTCTGATAAATTACCGCTTTAAATAAAAATATGATTAAACCATTTTCTACATTTTATTCAATCGTGGTCGTCGTCGCCTTTATTGTCTTGGCCATTCTGGCGACTGTAGAATATAGCGGGCAAGAAGATCAAGCGGCGGGGGTTAAGGGTAATGCGGTTTATCAAGTTGTGAAAAACACTGCTAATAAAATAGAAAAACTTTGGGAAAAAACACCGACCAGTACGCCCGAAGTAAGCACGGAGGATGAAATGGCTACAACTACTAATAAATTTTTGAATCGACTAGGAAGTTTTATTAATTTTACCAAGACCGACGCTGGTTGGCAGTTGACTTTACAAAGTTCCGAACGGGTAATTTTCCAGAAAGTAATTATTTTAAAATGAGTTAATTTATTTTTTATAAGCACCTTAGCCGCCGGGTGTTATAATTAACAAATAAGCGGCAAATCATAATTAATAAACTAGTATATAACTTTATGGCTAAAGAAAGAGTCAAAAAAACAATTGAAGAAAGCGCCGAGGGTCACGACAAAAGATTCGAGGCCGCCGAAAGTGCTATCCAGCAAATCAGAAGCAAATTTGGTGAAGGAGCGATTATGAAATTCGGCGATGCCCGTAAGACGAATGTTGATGCGATTTCTACCGGGTGCTTATCTTTAGATATTGCTTTTGGTATCGGCGGCGTGCCGCGCGGACGCATTATTGAGATTTTTGGTCCGGAATCCAGCGGTAAAACAACTTTGGCGCAGCATATTGTTGCCGAAGTGCAAAAAACTGGCGGCATTGCCGCTTTCGTTGACGCTGAACATGCGCTTGATCCTGATTACGCAGCGAAAATCGGCGTTAATATTAAGGAGATGTTATTGTCCCAACCGGATAGCGGGGAACAAGCTCTAGAAATTGTGGAAACTCTGGTACGCTCCAATGCTGTAGATGTGATTGTAGTTGATAGCGTCGCCGCTCTGGTTCCACAGAAAGAAATTGAAGGCGACATGGGCGACCAACATATGGGTTTACAAGCGCGTTTAATGAGTCAGGCGCTGAGAAAATTGACGGCGGCGATTGCTAAGACCAAGACAGTTGTTATTTTTATTAATCAGATTAGAAATAAAATTGGCGTTTTCTTCGGTAATCCGGAAACAACTACCGGCGGCAATGCTTTGAAGTTTTATTGTTCTGTGCGCGTGGAAGTTAGACGGGCTGCTCAAATAAAACAAGGCGAGAAAATTATCGGCAATCGCGTAAAGGTAAAAATTGTTAAGAATAAGGTTGCCGCTCCGTTTAAGACTTGTGAATTCGATATTATGTATAATGAGGGCATCTCTGTTTCCGGTGATTTAGTTGATTTGGGGGTAGAATATGAAGTTATCAAGAAAAATGGCAACTCTTATTCTTTTGGAGAGGTTAAGCTCGGCACCGGCCGCGAAACTGCTAAGAAAATGATTAAAGATGATAAGAAACTTTTAGCGGAGATTCGTAAAGCGATTATCGCCGAAATTAAAAGTAAAGAAGTCGAAGAAGCTAAGGAAGATAAGAAAAAATAAATTCCTCGATATTTATAAAAAAAGAGCATTCTGACGAATGCTCTTTTTTATTTTGGAAATTGGTCTATAATTTGAGAAATATTTTTGAATACCGTTTCAATATCGGGCGCGCCATCTATCGTTTTTATTTTTTCGCTTGCGGTGTAATAATCGATTAAAGGTTTGGTTTGTTCGTGATAAGTTTTAAAGCGTTCGGAAACAGTTTCTGGGTTATCATCGGAACGTCCGGAATTCTGTCCGCGCAGAAGGATTCTTTTTTTTGCTTCTTCTTCGCTAATCTCTAAATTAAGCACCGCTGTTAACTCTAAATTATTGGTCTTAAAAAAATTTTCTAAAGATTCTGCTTGCTCTAAATTGCGCGGGTAGCCGTCAAAGATTACACCCTGATTGTTCATCCAACTAGCTTTAGCCGCCTTTTCCATCATCGCGATTACTAGTTCGTTAGGAACGAGCACGCCTTTATCAACGTAAGATTTTATTTCGGCTCCTAATTCGCCGCTAGTCATTTCTTGACGCAAAATATGCCCGCTAGATAAGTGGGTTAAATTATACTTCTGGGATATTAATTCGGCTTGGGTGCCTTTGCCGGCTCCCGGAGTTCCGAAAAAAATAAGGTTAGTCATAGAAACAAATTAAAACAGGGAAAACCTGTTTTTAACTGTGCGCCGTGCTGGATTCGAACCAGCGACCGTTTGCTTAAGAGGCAACTGCTCTACCAACTGAGCTAACAGCGCATACATAGCAGTAAACTATATTTATATTTTAATCATTAACCAAATATTGTCAAATACAAGTGGCGGGGGCGGGGATCGAACCCGCGACCTTAGCGTTATGAGTGCTACGCTCTAACCAGCTGAGCTACCCAGCCTCTAACTTTATCAGAATTCTGATAAAGTTTATTCATCCTTTTAGCGATGATGTGCGCCCGGCAGGATTTGAACCTGCAACCCCTTGGTCCGAAGCCAAGTACTCTATCCAGTTGAGCTACGAGCGCAAACAAACACGCCCTCAGCCGCTGACGGCAGCGAGTTACAGTTTCGGGCGGCGTCTTTTTATCTCTTGCCTTTAAGAGCCTGCTTTAAGTGATAACCAGTCTTAAATTTGGCGACCTTCACCTCTGGGATGGTTATCCTCTCGTTTGGCTTTTGCGGATTTACGCCGCCGCGAGCATAGCGCACGCGAGCCAAAAAAGTTCCAAAGCCAGCAATCGTGACCTCGCGGTCATTTTTTAACTCTTCAATGACGGCGTCGGTAAAGACATCAATCATTTTTTCGGCTTGTTTTTTGTTCAAGCCTTCGACATCATGATAGATTTTGTCGATGAGTTGTGCTTTGTTCATATAATTATGATATTAGCTTTTTATGTTCGATTAAGCAAGTTATGGGAACTCGGGCGCTTATCTAGCGTATTCTGTGACCCTCATTTCGCGAATAACGTTCACTTTTATCTCCCCTGGGTATTTTAACTCATTTTCTATCTTTTTTGCAATATCCCTAGCTAAATTATGGGCTTTAAGGTCATTTACCGCTTCCGGTTGTACAAAAACCCTAACTTCGCGTCCGGCCTGGATAGCAAAGACTTTTTCAACGCCTTCAAAGGTTAAGGCAATCTTTTCCAGCTCCTCTAAGCGTTGTAGATAGTTTTCAAAACTATCGCTTCTGGCACCGGGACGAGCGGAAGAAATAGCATCAGCGACTTTTACAATCACGGAGATTAAAGTAGCCGGGTGATCTTCGTGGTGAGTTTCAATCGGAGCGATTATTTCCGGTGGCAAGTTAAATTTCTTGGCGATATCGCGGCCAATTTCGGTATGGTTGCCTTGAACCTCATGGTCGACGGCTTTGCCGATATCATGGAGCAAACCACCTTTCTTGGCTAAAGTGACATCAGCGCCCAATTCTTCAGCTAACATAGCCGCTAAGTGGGCAACTTCAATAGAATGGCGCAAAGCATTTTGGCCATAGCTGGTACGGTATTTTAAGCGTCCTAAGATAGATACCAATTTTGGATCAAAACCGGTAATCCCGACTTCATACATTGCTTCTTCTCCCGCCTTTTTGATATCAATTGCGATATCTTTCTTAGCGTTTTCAACTGCCTCTTCAATTTTAGTCGGGTGAATGCGACCATCCTTTATTAAATAGTCTAAGGTTTTCTTGGCAATATGGCGGCGGATAAGCGAGAAGCCGGAAACAGTAATGGCATTCGGGGTATCATCAACAATAATTTCTACGCCGGTCATTCCTTCTATCGCTTTAATATTGCGGCCTTCGCGACCGATAATGCGGCCCTTCATTTCATCATTCGGCAAATCAATAGTGGTGGTAGTTAATTCAACAGTATAAGAAGAGACCATTCTCTGCATCGCTAAAGCTAACATATCTTTAGCCTTGTCATCAATTTTATCCTGGTTATCTTGTTCTAGCTTATTTATTCTGACCATTAAGTCTTCGGCACACTTTTCTTCCTCGGCTTTTAATAAGATATCTTTAGCTTCTTCACGCTTCATGCCGGAAATTTCTTCCAACTTGGCTGATTGCTGTTCCTGGATGCCTTTGATTTTTTCCTTAATCTCCTGGACTTCATTTACCTTGTCATACAACTTCTGTTGTTTTTCTTGTAAATCTAGAAGTTTTTGGGAAAAAGAATTTTCTCTTTGTTCTAGCCTTTTTTGCAATTGGTTGATTTCATTGCGTCGGCGGCTTTCTTCTTGTTTGGATTCCTCAATAATTTTTAGAGCTTTGTCTTGAGCTTTGAGGAGTAGCTCTTTTTCTTTCATTTTAGCTTCGTTGACAATCTTATCGGCCTTCTCGCCGGCGCTGCTGATTTTAGCATCAGCCGACTTTTTGAAGAAGATATAACCAATAAAAAAACCGCCGACAGCCAAAACGAGATACAGGGCATAATTTAAAAATTCCATATGATTTGGCTGTATTCTAGAAAGCTGAGGCGGCAAACAAGACAAATATTAAGTTTTTCAATGCGACAATAAACGCTTCAAGAAGCGCTATTTTAGAAGATGTGGCTAAATTTTTTTAAGTTTTTTGCTAATTTCAGCGAAATACAAGTAAGAGGCATAACTTTTAATCTTCGAAAATAATTTGTCTACGGTGTTTTTCGTCTTTTCTTTCCTCAGTGGTTCTAAAAAACAGGATTATTAATTTATCTAAGCTTACTTTAGCACGTCTTTCAGGCTTTGTAAAGCTGAGAAAGAGCCCCGGGCTCGGTTGACTTAAAGCGAAAATTAAAGTAATATTTAAACACAGATAGCCTTTATTTTATAAATTTTTTGACTTTATCACATGAATATTACCGAGTTAGCGAGAATTTTAAGAATCAGCCCCCAAGAGTTGCGCGACATGTTGCCGGAACTCGGTTTTGCCATTGGTCAGAAGGCAATTAAGGTTGATAACAACACGGCCAAGAAAATAATGAAAGATTGGCCTTTTTTACGCCGCGAATGGGAGCAAAAGAAAATGGCAGCGGCTATTAAAAAACAGGATGAAGTTTTACCGAAAGAAAGAAAAACTATTTTTGTGCCTCGGGTTTTAGCGGTTCGCAATTATGCAGAATTAGCCGGTATTCCGATTAACCGCGTTTTGACGGAACTGATGAAAAACGGCGTTTTCACCTCAATTAACGAAAAAATTGATTTTGATACCGCGATGATTATTGGTGAAAATTTGAATTTAGACGTTCAACTAGCCGAATCAAAGGTAGAGGATGATGATAAAGAGGACAAAAAATTAGAAGCTATTTTAGCTAAGGAAGAAGTCGAGGATTTACAAGAAAGACCGCCGGTTATTGTCGTTATGGGCCATGTTGATCACGGAAAAACTAAATTATTAGATTCTATCCGCCAAACTGATGTGGTTGCCGGTGAAGCCGGAGGCATTACTCAGCATATTGGCGCCTATCAAATCAACCGCAAAGGCCAGATGATTACTTTTATTGATACTCCGGGACACGAAGCATTTACTGCTATGCGTAGCCGCGGCGCCAAAGTGGCCGATATTGCAATTTTAGTGGTGGCCGCCGATGATGGGGTTAAGCCACAAACGACCGAGGCTTTTAGAATTATTGAAGCCGCTAAGATTCCTTATATCGTTGCTATTAATAAAATTGATAAGCCGACAGCTGATATTAATAAAACTAAACAGGAGTTAGCTACACAATTAAATATTACGCCTGAAGATTGGGGCGGAAAAATTATTTGTACGCCGATTTCGGCGAAAGAGGGAACTGGCATTGAAGAACTTTTGGATATGGTTTTGCTGGTGGCCGCGACCGAGTCTTCTAATTTAAAGGCTAACCCCAACGCTGATGCCGCTGGAACCGTGGTTGAATCTAACGTTGATAAGGCTGCCGGACCGCTAGCGACAATCTTAGTTCAGAACGGTACTCTGCACGTCGGTGATCAGCTTTGTTTCAATGAAGTTATTTACGGTAAAGTTAAGGCTTTAAAAAATTATAAAGGTGAAGACGTGACCGAAGTCGGCCCTTCTACTCCCGCGAAAATTTTAGGCTTAAAAATTTCTCCGGCAGTTGGCGATATTTTAAATGTCGGTCTGGGTGAAAAAGTAAAAGTTAAAAAAATTAAAACTGCTTCCGGCCATAACGAAATCGCCCCAACCGTTTCGGATGATAATGTTGAAGACAAATGTCCAAAAGTAAATGTAATTATTAAAACTGACTTCTTGGGTTCGGCGGAAGCGATTGAAGAATCATTATTAAAATTAAACGGCGAAAAAGTAAAAGTTAAAATAATTTCTAAAGGCTTAGGCTATATTACCGAGGGCGACGTTAAGCGCGCGGAAGATTCCGGCGCCAAAATTTTAGGCTTTAATGTCCGCATGTCGCCAGCCACGGAAAATTTGGTTAGAGAAAAACAAGTAACTGTTAAAGTTTTCTCCATCATTTACGATTTAATAAAATACGTCAAAGACGAAATGCAACTTTTGGTTAAGCCGGAAATTAATCGCGTTGATTTAGGCCGCCTAAAGGTGTTAGCTATTTTTAGAACTGAAAATACCAGTCAAATCGTGGGAGGTAAAGTGTTAGACGGCGTTTTACAAAATAATTGTTTAATTGAAGTTTATCGTGGCGATAATTTTATTGTTGCCGGCAGTATTAGCCGTTTGCAATCAGGTAAGCAAGACGTTAAGGAAGTAGAAAAAGATCAGGAAGCGGGTTTACGTTTTGAAGGCAAACCGCTCATTGAAGAGGGCGATATTTTAGTAGCTTATATAGAAGAAAGAATAACCGGAACTATTTAATATGGCGAGTGTTGATAGAATCAATGATTTAATATTGGAAGAAGCGGCGATGGCTATTAATCGTGAGGTGAGAATTGAAGATTCTCTCATTACGATTACTTATGTCCAGTGTTCGCCAGATTTAAAAACAGCGAGAATTGGTTTTTCGGTTTTGCCAGATAAACTTGCCGGCACCGCCATGCGTAAATTAGAGGCCGGGACTTCCGAGTTGGTGGCAGTTCTGCGCAAACGCACCAAGCTGCGTAAGATTCCTAAAATTACTTGGGAGTTTGATGCTACCGAACGGGAGGCCAGTAAAATTGAGCAGTTAATTAAGAAGGCGAACGAAGAATAAAATATTGTAAAATTAAGTTTTTAACCCGGCATTTGCCGGGTTTTTTGTTGTTTTTAGGGCTTAGCGGAGGCTGGACTTTTTCTGATATTTATAATAGAATTCTAGATTATGGAAAATACCGCCAAACTAAAATTAGCCTGGGAAAAAATAAAAAGTGCCACTTCTGTTTTAGTCGTGGGGCATGTTTCGCCTGACCCAGATGCCCTGGCTTCTATCGGGGCGATGTTAGAATTGCTCAAGGCCTACAGAATAAAAAGTTCAGCTTATGCCGACAATAAATTGGATGAAGTTTATAATTATATTCCCAATGAAAATTTAATTAGCCGCTCTAAGCCAAAAAGCTTGGCTGATTTTTCGGTGATTTTAATTCTTGATTGCGGGGCTATTTCTCGGACCAGCTTGGAGCCTGAGCTCCGCGCTATTTTAGACCGGCGCACTCATCAGTCGGGCGCCAATACTCCTTACATTATTGAATTTGACCATCATGAATCGCGGGAAAGTTTTGCTGATTTAGAGGTGCGTATTCCCGCCAAAGCCTCAACTACGGAAATAATTTATGATTTTTTTGAAGTTAATAAACTGGAAATAAATAAAGCAATCGCCGATTGTATTTTAATCGGGCTGATGGCCGATACCGGTAATTTTTTGCACGCTAATTCTTCTTTTGAAGTAATGGCTGCTTCTTCTGACATGTTGCTTCGTGGAGCCTCTCTAAATAAAATTAGTGAGCGCATTCGTGGTACCGGGACCCTGGTTTCTCTTAAAGTTTGGGGACGGGCTCTAGAAAAAATAAAGTTTAATCAAGAAACGGGCTTAGTTTGCTCCGCTTTAACCGCTAAAGATTTTTCCGAGTTACTAAAACCGGAAGAGCGGGATAGTGTCGCTGAAGTATACGGAGATATTGCTTCTTTCATGAGTTATTTGTCGGGCGCAAAACTGGCTTTATTTTTACGTGAAGAAAACGGTCGGGTGAAGGGAAGTCTGCGAACTAATTCGGACGAGATAGACGTCGCCAAATTGGCTCAAGGATTCGGTGGCGGCGGACATAAACGAGCAGCCGGGTTTATCCAAGAGGGTCATTTAGAAGAGACGGAGAATGGGTGGAGGATTGTTAAATAAAAAAACCGGATTGCTCCGGTTTTTTTTGTTAGGTCTTATGTTAGTTTTTTTGGTTCATTTTTTCCAAGGCCTGCTCGGCACTTTTTAAAACTTTTTCAAATCCTTCATTAGCCGCTTTTTGTTCATCAGGACTCAATTCATTAATGGTTGAAACCTCAAATTCGGTCTGACTGGCGATTGCTTCTTTAATGTCATCCAAAGTGACTTGTTTTGTATCCATGTTAATGCCTCTTAAGATTCCATCAACTTGGTATCTGAACCGGTCGTCTTGTTCCGCCTTCTGCGACTGTTGTTTTCTGAAGGATGGATCGCCGATTATATCTCCTCGCGTGGTTCCATCAGCATACTCCACGACGCCCGGAGTTACATCTTTAACTGCCATCGTCGGCCCGTCTTGTTTTATTGATTGATTTAAAAATAAGTCGGGACTACCATCTTGGTTGTTATCAATAATGATTGTGTTGTGTCTAGTGACTTGTCCGTCTTGAAAATCTTCACTGCTGGTTACATACGTCATTTTGTCATAGCCGCCTACGATTACCTCTTGCATGGCATGAGTAACTTGGTTGTAATGGCCAATATTAATTTCTGGTCCTCTTCCTTGATGTTTTATAATGTCCGGGTTTTTATCGGCCACTTCATAGGCCATTTTATGAACGCTTCTGGCTAAATCGGCTCTTGGACCCTCCTGTCTGCCTTGCGCGCTAGACTCTAAATTAGCGGCTGATAATCCCAGGAAAGCCAAACTTAAAACCTTGGCCATGTTTTTAATCCCTGTAAATTTACTTTCTTTTGTTTCTTTTGGCTCTTGAGCTGCCTTGGGTTTGAAAAACCCCATTTCAAATTTACTCATATTCTTGTAAGAATAAGTTAATAAGTTATTATTTAGATATTTACTATCAAATTATTGTACCATAAATATATGTAAAAATCAATATCAGGGCGATTTTTGATGTTTATTTCAACATTATCTATATGTTCTCTTATATTTTAGCAAAAATTTAACAAATATTCAATTTTTTGAAGATTATACTAATATTAGTAAATAAAGTGTTTTTTTGTTATAAAAAAACCGGATTGCTCCGATTTTTTCTTATTTTATCTTCTTTTGTTGCTTCTTTCGCCATTCTTCTATCTTTTTATGGTCGCCCGATAGTAGTATTTTAGGGGTTGGATATTTTTTCTTATCAGCGATAAATATTTCCGGCCGAGTATATTGCGGATATTCAGCTAGTCCGGCCTCAGAATGCGATTCTTCAATAACGCTGTTTTTGTTTCCGAGTACACCAGGAAGTAAGCGGGTAATAGAATCTATCATTACCATTGCCGGCAATTCGCCGCCGGTTAAAACATATTCGCCAATAGAAATTTCTTCATCAATAAATTTTTTAATTCTGGCGTCCACGCCTTCATAGCGGCCGCAGACAAAAATTACTTCCTCTAACTTGGAATATTTTTGCGCTAATGCTTGGTTCCATTTTTTGCCGGAGGCGGAAAGCAAGATAATTTTTCTTTTGGCTGGTTTAATTTTCTTTGATTTTTTGTTGATATCTTTTAGCGCTTTGTATAGCGGCTCTATCTTCATGAGCATGCCAGCACCGCCGCCGTAAGGGGCGTCATCAACCGTTCGGTGCTTATCAGTTGTCCAGTCGCGCAAGTTATGAATTTTAAAATCAATAACTTTTTTATCCTGGGCGCGCTTAATAATACTTTCACCAAAATAAGAGTTAAAAATTTCTGGAAAAATTGTGATTATTTGGAATTTCATATATACCCATTATAACAAAAAAGCCACTTTTTAAGAATTGTGGCTTTCTTGTTTATTTGAAACAGCTTGTAATTAGATGTTCAAGTCATCAATCGCGGAAGTATCAACTTCTTCACGATTATCATGACGTTCTGTGCGTTCGCTTGGGCGATGATTGCCTCCCTCTGGATCATAAATCTTGAGGTTAACGCGAGAATTGTTTTTAGCACCGACAATTTTTAATAAGGTGCGAATAGCCTGCGCGGTTTGACCCTTACGACCGATAACATAGCCCATGTCAGCTGGATTGATTTTAAGGGTTAATAATACACCTCTTTCATCAATCGTTCTGTCAACGACTACATCGTTTGGGTTGCCGACGATGTTCTTTACGATAATTTCAAGAAACTTCTTGTCTTGCTCTTCCATAATTTTGCTTAGTCTTTCTGATTAGACAAAGAATTTTGTTTAACCAAGAAAGCGATTTATTAGATGGCTCTCAGCTTGGCAGCTAGGAGTCTTATGCTGATAATTTTAGCAATAGACCTGCTCTTTGTCAATTTGCTTTTAGCTTTTTATTTTAAGCTTGAGCTTCGGTTTCTGGAGCAGCTTCTGTGGCTACTTCTTCGGTTGCTGCTTCTTCTACCTTCGGCTCTTCTTTAGGAGCTTCGGCGGCTTGGGCGGCTGCCTTCTTTTTATCATCCTTAGCCTTTAATTGAGAAACGCGTTTTTCACTTTTTTCCCCTGCTTTAGAAGCAGTTACCTTTTTGCCCTCTACAATCCCTTTGCCAACGAGCAAATTGTTTATAGTGGCGGTCATTTGCGCTCCCTTGCTTAACCAGTGCTTAATTCGGTCGTCTTTAGTGACTAATTCTTTAGAATGAGGATTATAAGAACCCAAGATTTCTAAAACATTGCCATATGGATCACGGCCTTTTTCCGAAATTACTAGACGGAACATTTTTTTGTTGGTTTTTCCTGTTTTGGATAATTTTATCGCTAACATAGTGTTTTTTCTGTATTATTTTAGTATTTTAGATATTAACTTAATACTTAATAAAAGTCAATAATTTAGTTAATTTAGCTTCTTGGGGTAAATCCGCCTGGTCGACGAGAATTATTACGATCACCGCCGTTACCATTCCCGAAACGGCTCGGTCTAAATCCGCCTCCAGCTTGGCCATTAGATTTACCTTTTTCATCTTTCCAAAGATGAGCATTTTCGTCTAAGCCTTTTAAGCTTAAGTTGATGCGTCCTTGGTCGTCAATCTCCTTAATTCTAACAGTTACTTCATCGCCGATATTTAAGAAGTCGCTTGGCTTCTCAATGCGGTAAGGTGCGAGCTCGCTGACGTGAGCCATGCCGTCTTGATTAGCGTTTAAAGAAATAAAGGCACCGAAATCTAACATGCGGACAACTTTACCTTTAAGAATTTCGCCAGCTTCAAAGACATGAACGATTTCCTTAACTTGTTTAACGGCTTCATTAACCTTTTCAGGATCAGTACCGCAAATCATTACTAAACCGGAATCTTCGATATCAATGCTGACACCGGTCTCATCAATAATGCGGTTAATAACTTTTCCGCCCGGACCAATAATAGCGCCAATTTTTTCTGGATCAACACTGAAGCTGATAATTCGAGGAGCGTATTTTGATAACTCAGCGCGAGGAGCAGGAATCGCTTCGGTAATTACGCCTAAAATTTTATTTAAAGCGCGGCGTCCTTGGCTTAAAGTTTGAGTAATAATTTCTTCAGTTAAACCATCGGTTTTAGTATCTAGTTGAATGGCAGTCAGGCCAGTGTCGGTACCAGTAATTTTGAAGTCCATACCACCTTCACCATCTTCCAAATCTTGAATATCAGTTAAGACTACCCATTTACTCATATCATGATTAGAGGCTAATCCCATAGCAATACCAACAACCGGTTTTTTGATTGGGACACCAGCGTCCATTAAAGCTAAAGTTGAAGCGCAGGTTGAAGCCATTGAGGATGAGCCGTTAGAGCCTAAAGTTTCACTGACAACGCGAATAGTGTAAGGGAAGTCTTCACGATTAGGAACGACTGGAAGTAATGCTTTTTCAGCGAGAGCGCCATGGCCAACTTCGCGGCGGCCAGTTCCTCTTAAAGGAGAAGCTTCGCCGACGGAATATGGCGGGAAATTATAATGATGCATGTAGCGTTTTTTGCTTTGGCCTTCCATGCCTTCTAAAGATTGTTCCATTCCCGGAGCGCCTAAAGTCACGATAGACATTACTTGGGTTTCACCGCGGGAGAATAAAGAAGTTCCATGGTCGCGTGGTAAAATAGCTACTTCGGCAATTAGCTCTCTGATTTCTTCAATTTCACGGCCATCAACACGTTTATTTTCTTCAATGATAGCGCGAGTGACTTCGGCATCGATCATTTCTTCAACTAATTTTTTGGCGATGTAACCACGCTTATCGCTGCTTAAACCTTGAGTGGTTAAATAATCATCTAAACCATCTTTAATGGCACCGACAGCAGCCTTACGTTCACCCTTGGTATAATATTCTTTAACAAATAAGATTTTTTTAATGTTTTCATTTAACCAGGCGCGGCCAATTTCTAATAAAGCTTCTTTATCTTTTTCTGCTTCCAATTCTTCAGCCGATTTTACTTTAACCGGCTTTTCATTATTTTTTATTTCTACGCCGGCTTGTAATTCTTTAATTAAATTAATGGCGACTTGCATTTCTTTTTGCCCGGCCATAATGGCTTTTAACATCACATCTTCCGGAATTTCATTGGCGCCCGCTTCAATCATAATGACTTTTTTATCGGTACCAGCCACGATTAAATCCAAGCTACTTTTAGCTTGTTCTTCATAAGTTGGGTTGAAAACAAAATTATTTTCAATTAAACCGACGCGGATACCGCCAATCGGTCCGTTCCATTTAATGCCGGAAATAGATAGAGCGGCGGAAGCAGCGAGCAGAGAAACAACATCGTAGTCATTTTCCTGGTCAATCGCTAAGACCGTAATAATCACTTGAATATCGCGGTTATCGCCAGTTACAAATAAAGGACGGATTGAACGATCAATCATGCGTCCAGTTAAAACTGATTGGTCAGTTGGGCGACCTTCACGCTTTACCCAGCGGGAACCTTTGATGATACCGGCCGCGTAAAGTTTTTCTTCAAAATCAACCATGAGCGGGAAGAAATTAACGCCTTCACGTTCGGTTTTAGATTGAACAACTGTCGCTTGCACGACAGTCTCGCCGTATTGTACCCAGACCGCGGCATTCGCCTGTTTGGCGACCTTACCGGTCTTGATGATGAGAGGACGGCCAAGCCACTCTCCTGAAAATACTTTTTCCATAGTGTTTGGTGCTTTGGCCGCTAAATTACAGGACTGTAAAACAAAGTTACAGTGCTA
Organism: Candidatus Falkowbacteria bacterium S5_I03; assembly: GCA_019248265.1. Lineage (GTDB taxonomy): Bacteria > Patescibacteriota > Patescibacteriia > Patescibacteriales > UBA12465 > UBA12465. The sequence continues at coordinate 85,078 of JAEHGX010000002.1, read as the reverse complement.
TCTATTTAACGGTCAAAAGCTTTTATATTAATTTGTTATTTACTTTTATTGTATATTAGAAATTTTTTATCAGCCCCCAAATCAGTAAAGTCATCCGCTTCTTCAACCAAGCGTGAAGAACAGGTTTTTCTAAAGGCCATGACTTCTACTAAGCAGCCCTTATTATTTTGTAGATAAGAAACTAAGGGCAAATAATCGCCATCGCCGGAAACAATTATTAATACATCTAATTTATCAGCTAATTTAATGGCATCAATCGCGATGCCCACATCCCAATCAGCTTTTTTAGCGCCGCCGGCAAAGATTTGCAAATCTTTCATTTTAACTTCAAATCCTTGTTGTTCTAGGGCTTCGGCGAATGGTTGCTCTTCCTTGCTTTCTGTCCGGATAGCATAAGCAGTGGCCCGGATAAGTTTCCGACCAGCCACTGCTTTTGCTAAAATCTCTCTAAAGTTTACTTTACGGTTATATAAATTCTTGGCGGAATGATACATATTAGAGACATCCACCAAAATTCCCACTCGTTGTTCCTTGTGCTTTATCATAGTTAAAATTTATTCTTCCGTTTCGTCTTCTTTAATATCTTCTGTTTCATCTTCCGGGTTGATATATTTCTTTTCTTTCTTTTTTTCTTCCTCTTCTTCCTCTTCTAATCTCTGAGCAATTTTTAATTTCAATTTAGTTGCTAATTCTTTGAACTGTTCAGCATTTTCCTTTTGTAAATATTTAAGCAGTTTTCTTCTTTCACCAACTTTCTTTAAAAGACCGCGGCGGGAAGAGAAGTCATGCTTATGCTTCTTCAAGTGCTCGGTTAATTCTTTGATTTCCTCGGTTAAAATCGCAATTTGAACCTGGGAAGAACCGGTATCAGTGTCATGAACTCGGAATTTTTTAATAATTTTCTCCTTTGCTTTTTTGTCTAACATAAATCTTTTGCTCTATCTAAGAAGCGGTCAAGCTGTCCGCATCCGGGAAAGAGTACAATTAATTATAAAATTTGTTAATTTTTAGCTTATTTTACGGAATTTACCTTCTTCATTAAACGTGATTTCTTGCGGTTGGCAGTGTTTTTCTTGATAATTCCTTTTTTGGCAGCCTTGTCGATAGCTTGCATGGTCTTAGAAAAATCTTCCTTAACCTTGCTATCATTAGCTTTAATTTGTTTAAGATTAGCCTTAACCAGAGTCTTCAGCTTAGTGGCGACTTTCTTGTTAGCAGCGTTTCTTTTAACGGTTTTGCGTAGTTCTTTCTCCGCGGATTTCTTATTAGGCATAACTAGTTCTAAATTAAATAAAATTATGAGAGACTAATGTCTCTTTGTTATAAAACATTAACATAATAATAAGTAAAAAACAAGGGAATGTCAAGGAATCTGGGGAATTGCGGTGCGACAGGCATATTACCTGTTATTATTGACAAAATATGAATAAAATGATACTATTGATAGTTAGCCTGCCCTTTAACAAGCCGGTTAAATATTAAATTCATAGCCAAGCACCGATTAGCTCGGTTTTTAGCTATGAATTTTAATGTTTAACTAAAATAAATCAATCATGAAAAACTTAGTATTTATTGCAATTATTGTTTTTTGTCTTTCTGGCTGTGAATTTAAAAGCCACAAATTAACCAAAGCTGAAGCTCCTAAAGCCACCCCTACTAAGGTTGTCGTCCCGACGTTTTCCGTAGAGAAAAGAGCGGAAAAATATGCATTGTTTTTTAAGGGGCGGCTAATCTCTTCTTTCCAGTACGATTCCATTAATATTGATGGCATCTATCCGATTTTGGCCAAGGGACAGGAAGAATACGTTTTTCTTGAGCGCGAAGAAAAGGTTTTCGGACCGTTTGCTGAAATAAAAATTGTAGATAAAAAAACGATTAAAATCAGTACTGCCGGCCATCAGAAAAATGGCTTCCTGAATACTAACGGCGAAGAAGAACTGTTTGACTATTATCGAGTTGACAAAGATCCACACCAAAAAAGCCTCTATTGGGTAGGGACTAAATCCGGACAAAAAGGATTACTTTCAACCGGCTATGCCGTATCCCGAGATTTATTGGTCCTGCCAATTAGTACTTATTTCTTTACTGATTTAACTACTCGCTCCAGCGGTTATGGCGACATGTCATATGATGTCGTAACTATTAAGTACTTCAAAGAAAAAGCTTTCGGAAAAGCTTATGCTGATCAGGATTTTCATTCTCTTCATAACAATTATTCCCACCAGGTAAAAGAAACAAAGCTCCGAGACCTCTTTGGTTATAACGCTAAAATTATTGCAGTCAACGCAGCTAAAAATGCTTTAGTTTCTTCGGAAAAAGGTTATGGCCTCATTAATCTGGATGGAGTTATTCTGGTTCCGGCCGCCTATACCAGCTACCAAAAAATAGGCGACTCAGCCTACGTTTTCTCGACCGTCAATGAAACTCTCAAGGTTGATTTAAACGGTAAAAAAATTTAGAGCCTTAAGGCTCAAAACACAAAATGCAAAAAGGACCCTGTAAAGGTCCTTTTTTTTCGAAGTTAAAGTCGGGGTGGAGAGATTCGAACTCTCGATCTTCTGGTCCCAAACCAGACGCCTTAGACCAACTGGGCCACACCCCGTATATAAAAATAATCCGCCGAAAGTACGGAATATTTTTATCTGACTTTACGTGCCCCGGGTCAGAATCGGACTGACGACACAAGGATTTTCAGTCCTTTGCTCTACCACTGAGCTACCGAGGCCTATATTTTTAAAGTTGGTTGCGGGAGTCGGACTCGAACCGACGACCTCCAGGTTATGGGCCTGGCGAGCTGCCAACTGCTCTATCCCGCTACAAATTTTCTAATTTTACTGGCTTAGTGGGCAATGGAGGATTCGAACCTCCGACCTCAACATTATCAGTGTTGCGCTCTAACCAACTGAGCTAATTGCCCGATTTTTAAACAAAAAAAACTAGATTTCACTCTTTAGAAATTCTGAATAAAAATATAACAAATAATAAATAAAAAGGCAAGAGCTATATTTTCACTAATAATTTTTTGGAAAGGCTAAATACCGGCGATTAATAGGGTAATTTCCGTTTTTAAATCACTGCCGCCGGTCTTATTATTAAAATCAAATTTTAATAGACGGTTTAAATATGATAAAAGCTGAGAGCTCGTAAAGTTTTTAGCTTGTTGCAGTCCCTTTTTAACGACAAAAGGATGAAGCTTTAATTCTTGAGCAATTTTATCAGTTGCTAGCCGGGAAGCGGCCGCTTCACTCAGCTGTAATAGAATTCTAAATTGGCGGATTAACATGGCAATTAAATATTCATCGCTCGCACCGGCCAGATATTGTTCCTCCATTATTTTTAAAGCCAATTTTTTATTTCTGGCGCCAAGCGCATCGGTAAGCGCAAAGATATCTTCGGAAAAAGTTTCCGCGGTTGCTTCTTTAATTAGTTCCAAGCTAATAATTTTTTCCTCGGAAATTAAGGCGGCTTTTTTTATTCCTTGAGTAACCAGCCATAAGTCGCCCCCGGTGCGTTTAACGAGTTCCGTTGCGGCTGCGACTGAAATATCTTTTCCGTATAAATTAGATTCCTTTTTGATAAAACTTAAAAGCCCGTTGTCTTTTAAGAGTTGGAACTCTTGAACGTATTTTTGTTTTAATAGGAAGGTGAATAATTTTTTGGCATCCGCTTTTAGACTAGCCTCTTTGCCGCCTAATTCGCCGTCGCGGATGATAATCACTTTTTCATCGTCAGTGGCCACTCGTTTTAGAATCTCTAAGAGTTCGGCAAGAATGGTGGTTTTTTTATTTTTAAAAATATCGTTAATAATCACCATCCTTTTTTTGGTGAACAGGGAACCGGTATTTATTTTTTCATTAATTTCGGAGATAGTAGCGCTTTGGCCATCAACAATATCAAGACTATCGCCATCTTGGTCGGCGTCTTTGATAAATTTATCTTTCATCTCGCGCAGTAAGCGGCGCGAACGAAAAGTATCTGGTCCGTATAAGAAAATAATCATAGTTTAATTTAGAGTTCGGAAATTTTTACTTGATTGACCTTGGTCATTTTTTGGCCTAAAAATTTTTCACCCAGTTTTTGAAATAGTTGCGGGTTGTCGGTAGTGAAATATTGGCGTTTGCCGGCGCTAATTTTTTTTAACTTCAATTCTGGATGCTTATCTAAATAAGTTTTTAGACTGGTAGCGATAACTTTTCCCGGATCGGGCACGATTACATTTTTACCCATAATTTTTTTAATTTCCGGCAACAGAAATGGGTAATGAGTACATCCTAAAATTAAGGCGTCAATTTGTTCAGTTTTAAGCGTATGTAAATATTTTTTTAAAATCATCTTAGTTTCCGGTTTTTGCGCCCAACCTTCCTCGATTAATGGAACTAAAAGTGGCGCGCTTTTTTCTAAAACTTTATGTCGCGACGATAATTTTTTTATTTCCATTTGGTAGGCGCCCGCTTCAATAGTAGATTTAGTACCGATGACGCCAATTTTTTTAAATTTAGGATTGGCAAAATGTTCGGCTAAGGGACGGATGACTCCGATAACGCGACGCTCTGGCCAATGAGCTGGCAAATATTCTTGCTGAATTTTTCGAAGCGCCTGAGCGGAAGCGGTATTACAGGCAATAATGATTAAGTTGCAACCGTTTTCAAATAAAAATTCTACCGCTTCGCGCGTGTATTCATAAATAGTTTCTGGTGATTTTTCGCCGTAGGGCAGGCGGGCATTGTCACCGAGGTAAATATAGTTATAGTCGGGAAGATAATCGAGAAAATGCTTTAAAACCGTTAGCCCGCCCAAGCCGGAATCAAAAACGCCGATAATATTTTTCGGTTCATTATTTTTGTTTGGCATATTTTTGAAACAAGTCGCCGCGTTCTTTATAATTTTTAAAGATGCCAAAACTGGCGCAAGCGGTAGAAAGCAGAACTACGCTGTCTGGGCTTGCTTGTTGGCGAGCTAGATTGACCGCTTCTTTCATATCTTCTGCTAGCGCTAATTTATCATCCGGGAAATTTATTTTTTTGAGTTCCGTTTTTATTCTCTCCGAACCTTTGCCTGGGAGCAAAATTAAAAAGTCAGTTTTTTGTTTGATGATTTTGGCGAGTGGTTTAAAATCCGCGCCCTTATCCGCGCCACCGGCGATTTGAATAACCGGTTCTTTAAAAGATAATAAATCAAGCGCCGTGCTTTCGGGTGTCGTGGAAAAACTATTGTCAAAATATTTTACTCCTTTAATTTTAGTAACCAATTCTAAGCGATGTTCCAGGTTTTTAAATTTGGCAATCGTTTTTTTGTATATTTCCGCGTTGATTTTTAGTGTTTTAGCGACTTCAACGGCCGCCGCGATATTTTGTTTATTGTAATCGCCGACTAAACCGGAATCTAAATCGCTGTTTTTAAAATAAATTAATTTTCCCGCCAGCTTCTCATTTTTAGTTTGGGATTTTAAAGATTCGTTTAGGATTAAATATTTATTTTCCGGATGTTTGGCGATATTTAATTTAGCTTGCCAGTATTTTGGAAGCGAGGCATGGAAATTGGGATTGTTGGGATCGGCAGGAGCCAAATGTTCTTTAAAGAGATTGGTAATGACCGCAATTTTGGGAGAGTAATTCAAATCTTCCAATTGAAAACTGGAAAGTTCCAAAACGACGTAATCCTCGGGGCGCACTTTTTTTAAAAAACCAAGAGGCGTAATACCGATATTGCCGCCTAAAAAAACGCGGCGGCCGGTTTTTTGATTGGCGGCCTGTAAAATTTTGTAAATTAAAGTAGCCGTCGTGCCTTTGCCCTTGGTGCCGGTAACACCGATAATGTTTTTGGTTGGCACCAGGTCTAAAAATAAATTGAGCGGGCTAGATAATTTAGTTTTGCCGGTTTTAAGCGCGGCTTGAATCCCCGGGCAGTTGATTGGCCAGCCTGGAGCACGGAAGAGCAGGGAAAAGTCGTCGAGATTTTTATTAAACTCCGCGCCTAAGCGATAGTTAACCTTTAAGTTTCTTAATTTTATTTTTGGTAGTTTTTCCTGGCTGCGGAAATCACAAATAGTAATGTCAGCCGGCGCGCGATTCTCGTCGAGCAATTCTAAAAGCGCTAGGTTGTCCATTCCTAACCCCAATAAGGCAATTTTTGTTTTTTGCTCCTCTATTTTCATAATTTCTAATTTCTATTTCAGTTCGCCCCAATTATTCCCTTGATGTTCATCAGCGATAATTGGCACTTTTAATTTAACCACGTTCTCCATTAATTCTTTAATTTTTTTAGTGTAGTCGTTTATCTTATCCTCTTTAATTTCAAAAATCAATTCATCGTGTACTTGTAAAAGCATCCGGGCGTTTTCAGTGCCGTCGTTAATAACCTCAGCGATATTAATCATCGCCATTTTTATTAAATCGGCCGCGGAGCCCTGAACCGGAGTATTAATTGCCATGCGTTCGGCTGATTTTCTAATCATAGGAATATTGGACTCCATATCCGGCAAAGGACGCTTGCGTCCGAACATGGTAACGGCATAGCCTTGAGTGCGCGCTTGTTTAATGAAGCCGTCAATCATTTTCTTGATTCCCGGGTAAGCGGCAAAATATTTTTTAATAAATTCACTGGCTTCATAATAAGGGATGCCGGCTCCTTGGCTTAAACCGTGCGGGCCTTGGCCGTATAAAATTCCAAAGTTAACCGCCTTGGCTTCTTGGCGCATTTTTTTAGTGACTTCTTCAATTTTAATTCCTTGAATTCCGGCAGCGGTGGCCGCGTGAATATCCTCGCCATCTTTAAAGGCGCTAATCATTTTAGCGTCCTTGGACATATGGGCCGCTAGGCGCAATTCAATTTGCGAATAATCAAAGCTGATTAATTTGTAATCAGTGGTCGCCACAAAAGCCTCGCGGATTCGTCGGCCTTCCTCGGTACGCGTGGGAATGTTTTGTAAGTTCGGATCGTTGGAAGATAGGCGCCCGGTTGCCGCTACTGTTTGGTTGAAGTTAGTATGAATTTTGCCGGTCTCGGCGTTTATCATTTTCGGTAAAGCGTTTAGATAGGTTGTTTCTAACTTATTAAGTTCACGATAATCTTGGAGCAAGACAATAATCGGATGCAGATCTTTTAGTTTTATTAATTCGTCTTCCGCCGTAGAGAAACCAGTTTTAGTTTTTTTAATTCCGGTCGTCGGTATTTCCAATTTTTCAAATAAAATTTCTTTTAATTGTTTGGTGGAGTTAATATTAAAATCTTGCCCGGCCAGTTTATGAATTTCAGTTTCCAATTTTTTTAATTTTGCTTTAACTTCTTTGGCCAGCTTGTCTAGCGGTTTAGTATCAATCTTAATGCCATTATTTTCCATTTCACCCAGAATAATCGTGAGCGGCATTTCAATTTTAGAAAAAATATCTTCTAGTTCTTCTTGCTTAAGCTTAGCGGATAGGATTTTTTTGAGCTTGATAATCAAATCAACGTTTTCGCAGGCAAATAAACTCAATTTTTCCGGATCCGGACCGCTAAAATCTAAACTCATTTGTGTCGGTTCGGCGGCTTGAATATTTTTAGCACTAATTTTTTCAATTCCCAATTCCGAAAAGGCGAGCGCATCTAAATCATGGCGGCGCTCCCCGGGGCTGAGCAAGTAGGAGGCAATCATGACGTCAAAATAAACACCTTGCAGATTAATTCCCAGCTTATTGAGCAGGCGCCATTCAAATTTTAGATTATGGCCAATTTTTTTAAGATTAGCGTTTTCTAAAATTGACCGCAAAGCTGTTAATTGTTTTTGGTCACCGGCAATAAAATAAGCCTCGCCTGCTTTTAGGCAAAAAGAGATACCCAAAATTTCAGCGCTTAGTGGGTCAGCGCTTGAAGCTTCAATTTTGAAAGCAAATTCTTTAGCTTTTTCCAGTTTATTTATTAGGCCGGAGAAATCTTTTTCTGTTTTTAAAAAAGTATAAGTCGCGTTTTTTTGGCGTTCCGAGATTTTTTGTTCAATTATTTCCGCGCCGCCTTCGCCGCTTTGATGAGCTTTTTCTAAACGGTCGCGGACTTCCTTAACTCGGCTTAAGAGGGAGCGGAATTCGAATTCACTGAATAAGGCAAGAACTTTATCTAAATTAAAATTAGCGAAACGCGCTTTGTCTAAAAGCAGTTTAATTGGCGCTTCACAGTTTATAGTTGCTAGTTCTTGGCTCAAGAAAGCATTGTCGCGCGAAGCGGCCAATAGTTCTAAAGTGCGCGCTTTGATTTTTTGATTATTTTTTTCCGCTGCCCGATAAACGCCCGCTAAGTCATTAAAGTTTTGCAGAAGTTCAACAGCAGTTTTTTCGCCGATGCCTCTGACGCCCGGAATGTTGTCGCTGGGATCGCCGCGCAAGGCTTTATAATCAATAATTTGCGTTGGCTTTAAGCCGTAGCGTTCATTTACCTTGTCTGCATCATATAAAATGCTATCCGATAAACCGCGGCTCATGGTATAGACTTTAGTTTTGTCGTCTATTAACTGCAGGGTATCCATATCCCCGGTCATAATAATTGTTTCCAGATTTTTTTCGTCTTCTGCTTGGCGGCTCAAAGTTCCGATTAAGTCATCAGCCTCAAATCCTGAAAGTTCAAAGATGGGAATATCAAAAGCTTGGGCTACTTTTTTAACTAAAGGAATCTGTTCGTAGAGTTCGTCCGGCGCCTTGGTTCGGGTCGCCTTATATTCGGCATAAGCTTCGTGGCGGAAAGTTTTACCCGCTTTATCCAAAGTTAAAATTACGTATTCCGGATGGAATTCGTTCAAAGCTTTTAAGAGAAATGAAGTAAATCCATAGACGGCATTCACTAACACCCCGTCTTTAGTTCGAAGTGTTGGGGGTAGAGCATGAAAGCTGCGATGAATTATGGCGTTGCCATCAATGATTATTAATTTGGGTTTTAGTTTAGACATAGTTTAATTTTATCATATTGCCCCAATAATTTCTATTTGACTAAATTTGGATTTTATTTAAAAACATTGATTTTGATAAAGAAAAAGCGCCACCGGTTAAGATGACGCTTATTGTCTTTTTTGAGAAAATTAGTACGGGATAAAGTTCCCTAGACCGTATGAACGCGGTCGGGTCACTTTCGGGCGTTTATCCTTTAATAAAGAGCATTGTTGCCTTAACGTGGCATGTAAGGTAGATTGCGGCGTTATAGTTACGCCAGAGAATTGCGAGGATATTTATCCTCTGATACGACGGGACAGGCCATTATTCTCCGAACGGCAAGCCCTGCGAGTTTTTCTTTTTGCCGTCGCCAAGCTATGTTGTCGATTTCATCGACAGGGTTGGTTGCCCCGGCAAAAATTGGGGCCTCATCTTTATCTTCCTGATTAATCAGTAATAAGTTAGCTATCCTCGGAATAATACCGTAAGATGGCTGATAGTCAATTTTTGAAAATCCTTGTTCTATCAACACCATATGGCGTCGGCAGATTTCTAAATTGGCATTATTGCTGATAATCAGTACGTGCGGCCCAAAACCCAGAATCAAAACAAGAAAAACTAATTTTGTCATGTCCTGAAATTTTGGTGATGCTGTTATATTAGCAAAAGAATAAAAAAGGTCAAGAGTCTTTGTCAACAGGGCTGCGTCATCTTCTTTAGAAAAAGAAAAAAGGGGTTTCTGAAAAGAAACCCCTCCCGATTCGTACGTAAATACGTAGTCATCATCCTCGTAACGAAATTAATTCAGCAGCATTAAAACAGTCTTGTGAATGACTTGCGCATTTTTAGTTTTTTTTAAAACGTTGAAAAACTCGCCTGTTACATATTTTTGATAAGCTAGGCTTATCAAATAAGAAAGAACAATTAGGTTCTTCAGAGCGGACCGACAAATTGGTCCAAGATGATTCAATTCACTGTTTAATTTAAAGATATTTATATTGTAGTTACTTTATTTTTCGCAGTCAATAAGGAGAAAAAGAAAAAAGGTTACCATCAGTAACCCTTTTCATTTCCAAAACCCGGCATCTTTTTACTTCCTTTGTTGCATTTCACTTTGCTGCTGTCCGGAGTCGAAGCCTGTTACTGTTGCCATGTCGCTTTTTCTTTTTTCGCCAAAATTCAATGTTGCAGATACTGCCAATGCTGTTGATGCAAAATTTTTCTTTTTCATGATGCTGATTTTATTAGTTATTAAATAAGAACTGTTGCTATTATATAATATTTGCTTTTTAGCCGTCAAGAAATTAGGTCTTGGACTTTTCCTGTTTTTGGGCTAGGATGCTATAATATTTATATGATAAAAAAAGAAATCATTATTAATGGTCTAAAAGTTAACTACTTGATTAGTCCGGACTTCAACCCTAATCAGGCAGTTGTTTTTTTGCCAGGCTGGAAATCGCCCGCCGACTTGTTTTGTTCGGTTATGGGTAAAATTTCTAATTTATTAGCAATTAACCTTCCTGGCTGGGGCGGCAGCGAAGAGCCGAAAGAAGATTGGGGTTTAGCCGACTATTCAAACTTAGTGGCCGCTGTTTTGCAAAGATTAAAGGTTGTGAACCCGATTATTATTGGGCATAGCGTTGGCGGAGCAATCGCGGTTGAATATTTGAGTTCTGGCGCGGAAGCCCAGAAGTTAATCTTGCTGGGCGGCGCGATTATTCGCGAGCGATTGGGTCGCTCACAAAATTTATTTATTGGAGCCAAAATTTTTCGTACTCTATTTCCTTTTGTTAATAAAAAATGGCGTCGACGTTTAGCCGGCAAGGTCCTTAGTCCTGATTATTTGGAGGCCGGGGAAATGGTTGAAACTTATAAAAAATTAATTAGCGAGGATAGGCAGGTCGCTTTTTATAAATTACAATTGCCGATTGTTCTTATTTGGGGGAAGGATGATGTGGCGACGCCGTATCGCCAGGCAGAAAAATTAAAAAATTTAAGCAATCAAGCGGTTTTAGAAACGATACCGGCTGCCGGGCATTACGCGTTTTTAGATAAGCCGGAAGAGTTTAAAAAAATTATTGCTAAGTATTTATGAACATTATTCGCGGCTTAGTTTATATTTTGCAAAGAGAGTCGTATGATGTACGACGTTTTTTAACGTTTATTTATTCTGATTGGCGTTGGTGGTCTTTTGAGAAACGCCAAGCGATTGATTGGACAAAGAAGGCGCGTGCTATTTATTATTTGTTATTGGCGGTTGTTATTTCCTTAATAGCTTTAGCAATTTCTTGGTTTAAAATTTGGGCTTTAGTTTTTATAGTTTTGTTAATTGCTATCTTGCCGTTAATTACGGTTTTGGTTTTGTGGTTGTTCCTGCCCCTAGATTATTTTTTAAAAAATAGAGTTATCGGTCGCGCAAAAAAGATTTTAGCTAACAATAAGATTGAGGTCATCGGTATTACCGGCAGTTATGGCAAAACCAGTCTCAAAGAAATTTTAGCGGTTGTTTTGCAAAGCGGTTTTAAAATTGTTAAGACGCCCAATAATGTTAATACGGATTTAGGGATCGCTTATTTTGTTATTGCTAACCAAAGCGCTTTAGCGGCCGCTGACTTTTTTATCGTGGAGATGGGAGCTTATCAAATTGGCGATATTGCCAAGATTTGTGAACTTGTTAATCCCAAGTATTCTTTTTTGACCGGTATTAATGAATCACATTTGGAGCGTTTTGGCGGCCTCCAAAATACTATTAAAGCCAAGTTTGAGTTAGCCGAAAGAACGACGAGCAAGGTCATCCTTAATTTTACCGATCAGAATGTTAAAGATAATTATTCCAGGTTCAAGCTGTCAGAGATTACTGGGATTGATTATTCTTCAGTTAGCGAACTTAATGTTTTGCCAAATTTTGCTGGGTTATCTTTTAAGTATGACGGCCTCACTTTTTCTACTAAGCTATTAGCGCGGCATAATGTTATTTTAATGGCGATGGCGCTTTCATTGGCTAAAGAATTGGGACTGGATTTAAATAAGGCAGTCATGCCGCTCTCGGCCATGCCAATTGTTAAAAATCGTTTGGAGCCGATTTGGAACGCCGCCTCACAGCTTATGGTAATTGATGACAGCTATAACGGCAATTTTGATGGTTTTAAAAGCGGTTTGGAGGTTTTAGACCGTGCCGCTGGTCGCCGCTTGGTCATCACTCCCGGTTTAGTGGAATTGGGGGACAAAAAAGAGGAACGTCATCGGGAAATTGCCAGACTTTACGCTTTAAAAAAAATTGATTTAGTGCTATTAATAAAAAATAGCGCGACGGCTTATATCGCGAACGAATTTCAGAAAATTGGTTTTTTAAATTTTAAAGAATATCCGGACGCAATTTCGGCTCATCAGGACTTAGCTGAAGTTTTGCATGCCGGCGATACGATTATTTTTCAAAATGATTGGCCTGATAATTATAAATAATTTGCTTATATGAAAAATGTAAAAAGAATCGGTGTCTTCTTTGGAGGCAAGAGCCCGGAACATGATATCTCCATTATTACCGGACAGCTTATTATTTCGGTTTTAAAAAAGATGCCGGAATATGAAGTTATCCCCGTTTATTTGGATAAGCAAGAACGATTTTTTATTGATGATAAACTCGGCAGCTTAGCATTTTTTAGCACGGCTAATTATCAAGCCGTTCTAAAAAATATGAGCGCCTACGATTTAGATTTAGACGCTTCTCGCGATTGCCTGGTGTTTAAAAGATCCGGCCTGCTCTCTAAAAAGCAGATAATTGATTTTGTGTTTCCGGCTTTCCACGGAAATTTAGGCGAAGACGGCGCGATGCAGGGGTTGTTTAATATTTTTAATGTTCCTTATGTCGGCTGTGATGTCGCCGCCTCTAGTATTGCTATGAATAAAATTTTAACCAAGATTTTTTATCAAGGTTTAAATATCCCGACCACTAAATTTGTTTTTTATAATCGTTCCCAGTGGCAGGCCGATAAAACTAAAATTTTAGAAGAGATTAAAACTTCTTTAGTCTGGCCGGTTTTTGTAAAACCGCCGCATCTGGGCTCTTCCATTGGAATTACTAAAGTCAGTGATTTCAAGGATTTGGAACAAGCTTGCGAGGTGGCTTTGCATTATGATGATCAACTTTTGGTCGAAGAAGGTGTAGAAAATCTAATGGATGTCACCTGCGCGGTTAGGGGCTATCAAAATCCGCAGCCGTCACTATTACAAGAATCATCTTTTAGTGAGGGACTGTTCAGTTATGAGGATAAATATTTAAGTGACGGTGGCGCCCAATTGGGGCAAGCAGATAAGAAAATTGTGATTCCTGCCAGTCTTGATGAAAATACCACTAAAAAAATTCAAGAAACTTCTGTAAAAGTTTTTCAGGCTTTAGGCTGCGTCGGTATTGCTCGTTTTGACTTTTTATACAATAAAGCCACCGGTCAATATTTTGCCAATGAAATAAATCCGCTCCCCGGAACTCTATATCATCATCTTTGGGAGAAAAGCGGTGTTAAAATTGCCGAATTAGTTCGCCAGTTAATTGCCGACGCCCTTATTCGCCAAGAAGAAAAAGATACTTCCGTCCATAGTTTTTCCTCGGAGGTTCTCGGTCAGCTAAAGAGTTTGAAATTAGCGCAAAAATAAGAATTATTAGGTAAAAAATAAAATTTTTTGTAGAAGCCCTGCTTGTTTGCGGGGCTTTTATATTGACATTTATCTTATTTTGTTTTAGTATAGACGGGTTCTTTAAAAATATGTGTAACCTCAAATAAAAGTAAAAATGGAACTATCTAGGAGTTTATTAACGGCTAAAAAGATTGCCGCTGTTATTGTTGATTTAGGGCAGACCCTTTTAAAGGGAGCGATTACTGATGACCAGCTTGTTCTGGATTTAGAGCGCTTGGAAATTATCAAGTTTTTGCATGCTCGAGGGATTCAGGTTTTTATCATTTCCAAAAATGATCGCGAGGTTGTTTTACGAGCCTTAGAATCATTGGGAGTTGATAAAGAGCTGTTTACCTACATTATGGCCAATTTGGAGCCTAAGGTAAAAAACATTGCTCGGCTTTTGGAAGCGACGCAGATTTCTCAATCGGCAGCGATATTTATCGACAGCAATCCTGCTAAGCGCCAAGCGGCGCAAGAAAATTTTCCCCGGCTTCATGTCTTGGAACCGGAGCAAATGATTTTTTTGAGCGCGATTCCCGTAATTGATATTCGTTCGGTTGAACTTTTATCAAATATTAAACATCGTCAGAACCGTTACCGAGCCAAGCTTGATAAATGGTTTTTGTTTTGGGGGAAGAGCTCTAGTTTGGAACTACAAACAGCTTTGCGGCAAGAAATTTGTGTGGCTCCGCCTTCGGTTAACGATCTTTATCGTTTAGCCAGGCTATTTTTTACCACTCAGAAATTAAACTTCAATCCCTTTGTCTTTAGCGATGAGCGGGAACTCTTGGAAATAATTTTTCAAAAAGTTAATTCCGGGAGCATTATTTATGCGGTTTCCGCCTCACAACAAGGGAATTCTTTTGGTTTAATTGGCGCTTTTATGGTCAGTATTAATGATAATGAAGCGACGATTGAGAACGCCACTTTTTCTTCGAGCGCTATGGGTTTTAACTTTGAAGAGAGGGCTCTAGCTATTCTACTTGGCAAACTTAGAAAACAGGGAGTTGTCAGAGTTTTCTTGCATTTGATCAATTCAACCACTAATTCTAACATTCAACATTTACTTTGGCGGATGAATTTTCATTTTATCGGCAACAGTCAGAGCGGTAATTTATTGTTTAATAAATATATTAATCGTTTTGATTGTGAAAAGCATCTGCCCGCAATTGTAGAGACTGATAAATTAGACTTGGAGTGCCCGGGAATACCTGAAGTAATTAATTTTTTCTATCAAGAAGTTGCTCCTTTAATTAAAGAGAGCGACGTAATTGTTAATTTAGGCTCGGCTCAAGGCGAAGTCTTGGGCTTGTTGGAAGCCGGTCAAAAAGAAGATTTTATGTCGTTAATTTCCATGACTAAATTTTCTAATCTTGATTTGGAAGATTTCCCCGGAATGAATAATTTGGTAGCTGATGCTGAAAATTTGCAAGCAATTTTTCCGGATGAAAGCCAAAATCAGGTTTGGGCGGTTGAATTGTTGGAGCACACCAAGCATCCTTGGCGCGTAATCAACGAGATGGCCAGAATTTGCCAGGTTGGCGGTTATCTTTTTATCACCGTGCCCGGTAAATCATTTCCTAAACACGAATCGCCGATAGATTTTTGGCGGATTGGACCGAAAACTTTGGTCAAACTTTTCCCTCACGATTATTTTAAAGTAATCGCCCTGGAAAATGCCGGTTCGCCTGATAATTTACGACGTACCATGGTTATCTTCCAAAAAACAAAGACCACGCCTGCTATTTTAGCATCCGCTTTTATTGGCGGTAATTTCAATGAGGAAAATGGAATTACTTATTTTGATTAGTTCAAACAAACATTAAGTATTATTGAAAAACAAAATCCCCGCAACTTAAAAAAAGTTGTGGGGATTTTTATTTTGTGGACCCTAAGGGATTCGAACCCTTGACCCCCTGCTTGCAAAGCAGGTGCTCTAGCCAGCTGAGCTAAGGGCCCATACTTAACAACGCGTGACTGTAATTCAGATTACCAATTGTTTAGCGCGCGGTCAAGAGCGGCTGAGCCTTGATTTTTTAGAGGCTTATTTGGGTATGCTGTATTTTATAATTGGTGACAATAACCAGCGCATAAAATCATCGCCGCTACCAGTCATCACAATAATTCCGATGGTAAGCACTACGACTCCGATTAGTTTATAACCTAATCTAGAACCGCCGTCAGAACCTAATTTTTCTTCAAACCAGGCCATGCGTCCAAAGTTATTAATTATCCATTCTGTTTTGATAACGGCTCCGGCACCGACCGCAATCATGATTGCGCCTAAAATGATTTGTCCCACCATATTTTTTTATTTTTTATTTTATATAATTTAAAGGATTATATCTAGCTCCGCTAATAACGACTTCAAAGTGAAGATGTGAGCCGGTTGAGCG
Source organism: Candidatus Falkowbacteria bacterium S5_I03 (assembly GCA_019248265.1). GTDB lineage: Bacteria > Patescibacteriota > Patescibacteriia > Patescibacteriales > UBA12465 > UBA12465. The sequence goes on along the minus strand of JAEHGX010000002.1, from coordinate 69,114 downwards.
CCCAGTGGATCCCATTAATCCGATATTTTCACCACGCTCCACCTTATCTCCAACTTTAACATATAATTTAGACAGGTGGCCATAACGTGTTTTTTTACCGCCGCCGTGGTTGATTAATATAGTGTTGCCATAGCCGCCATTATAACCACCGGCAGCTATTTCTACTGTCCCAGCGTCAGCCGCATAAATCGCGGTGCCGACTTTATTAGCAATATCTAAGCCGTTATGTTTCCAAGAGAAATATTGCGTAATGCGTCGACCGACTGTCGGCCAAACCATTTTAGCTCCGGCAGCGGCAGTGGCTGATGGAGATTTTATAATATCTTTAATTATTGAAAGGCCGGTCGTGTTGGAAGTTCTAGTGGTCGCCACTGACGTGGTTAATTTACTACCGCCAGGAACAATAATTTTTTCCCCGATTTTCAAAGTCCCGCCAATATTATTGCTGCTAAGTATTTTTTCGTCTTCAACACCGTATAGTTTGGCAATTCTAGAAATAGTATCACCGCTCTTAACAGTATGAATGACGCCGCTATAAGGCAGAATAGTTAAGCTGTCTCCCGGCCTAATTAAGCTGTAAGCAGAAAGATTGTTGGCCCATAAAACGGTGTTGACCGTAATGGCAAAATTGCGAGCGATGGTACTAATAGTGTCGCCTTTTTGAACCGTGTAATAAACAATTTTATCGCGTTGTGGAATTACGCCTTCGCTGTTTGTGCTCGATCCAATCATTATTGGTTTGACAGCCATGCCTTCCTCGCTGACAAAAATTAAGGGAGCGTAATCTTCATTTTCAGAATTGGCGCTTAGAGCTGTTTGTTTATCAACCATGGAAAGAGAATCTAGATACTTTTCTTTGCCGGCCGCCTTTAGGGTGTCGGGCGTATAAAATTCTTCGACTAACTCATCGTTTTCGGTATTGACGCTAAATTCATTAGTTACCAAGTTAGACATTACGGTTCGCGGGATAAGATTCTCAGCCGCATTAATTTTACTTTTATTGCTTAAGTTAGAAGTAATAAAAATAATCGCAAAAATTAAAATAAAAACAAAAACTTGGTTATTTCTAATAAATTGCGAAGAGCTTCTTTCTTGTAAATTGTTCTTTTTAAAGCGAAAAACCTGAAAATATATTTTTACCAGTATTTTATAAAAAAATAGCCGAAAAAATAAACGAAAAAAGCCGGCAAAGAGTCGGGAAATGCTAATCGCTAAATTTCCTAGGATATTTAGCGATTTAATGCCGATTAGGCCGCCTTCAATGGCTATTTTCTTAAATTGGCTAGTCTTAGTATTTTTTATATAATTGCTATTAGACTATACTTTATACTATCATTTTTAAACTTTTATAGTCAATTTATGATATAATGAAAAAATAAAAATATAAGTTTTATAAATTATGTACAAAATTGTTTTACTTCGTCACGGCGAAAGCACCTGGAATAAAAAAGGTTTATTTACCGGCTGGACAGATGTTGATTTAACTAAAAAAGGAAAGGAAGAGGCTTTAAGTGCTGGTCAAGAATTGCTTAAAAAAGGATTTAGCTTCGATTTAGCTTTCACCTCTCTTTTAAAAAGGGCTTCGAAAACTTTGTCCATTGCTTTAAAGACCATGAAGCAAAAACCAGAAATTATTAGTGATTGGCGCCTGAATGAAAGACATTATGGGAACTTACAGGGCTTGAATAAAAAAGAAATGGCGGCTAAATTTGGTGAGCAGCAAGTTTTAATTTGGCGCCGCAGTTACAGCACGCCGCCGCCAAAGATTGATAAAAATAATCCTTTTAATCAAAAGAATGATGCAAAATACAAGGGAATAAGAGTGCCGGAAACTGAGAGTTTAAAAGATGTTGTCGAAAGAGTTATGCCTTTTTGGAAAAATGAAGTCGTTCCTCAAATAAAGGCCGGTAAAAAAATTATTATTGCCGCTAGTGGTAATAGTCTGCGCGCGATCGTTAAATATCTTGATAAGATATCTGCTGCTGAAATCTCAGGAGTCAATATCCCTACAGGCATCCCCTTAGTTTATGAGCTTGATGAAAAATTTAAACCAGTAAAACATTATTATTTAGCCGATAAAAAGACTTTAGAAGCGGCAATTGATAAGGTTAAAAAACAAGGAACAAAAAAATAATTTCAATCATTCAACAAAAAAGTCTCGCTTAAATCGCGAGGCTTTTTTAATTTAGCAAAAGTTAATTTTTAATTACCAGGCACAACTACCTCAAACGGCTCTTTTTTACCATAGGCCTTCGGCCCCTCAACGCAGTATTTAGCAATATTCTTTTTATAATATGGTGTTTTAGCTTTCTGGATTTGCCCTATTAAGTAATAGGTTAGTGCCATTACTAGGCCAGGTCCATAACTCCTCGGCATTTTTACTTGGAAACGATGCTCTTTTAAGCCAAAATATTTATTTTCTTCCAAACTAATAACCAATTCTTTCTCCCAGGGCATTACAAATTTAGCATGGCGCGCCTCACCGGCAGAAAAAGCCCGTAAAGACAGGTGTGGGCCAAAGAGCTCGTGTCTTTTTATCTCTAACATTGGCGTAATTTCCGCAAATTCATCCGGCAAGACAAAAGTATAGGCATTATAGGTGGTGTAATTTTTTGGCAAACGTAATTTTTTAATAGTCGCCTGAATATTTTGAGCCTTTTCACCGCTTATTGACATAATCATGCCCAAGTAAGTAGAAATATTATAAGTTTGAGGTTCGGCAATTTTACGGTAAGGGATAACTAAATCAGCGATTTTGGCACCGCTAGATTGAGGGCTGCAAGTCATTAAGGTTGTTTTGAGACCAGATTTTTTAGCGGCGGCAATTTCCCAGGTAGCATCTTTTTCTCCGGAAGCCGAAATAATCAAGGCTTCTTTGATAACACCCGATTTTATTAAGCTTTTATAAGCGCTTAGCTTCTCTAGAAAATCGCTTTCGCTCGCAAAAATTGCCGGCTGTCCTTTAAAGATAATTTTGCCGGTGTTATAGGCATTGCCGCTGCCGACCACAAAGCGCCAGACGCCTGTTTTCAGGTTAAGCTTAGCGGGAGCATTGCTCTTAAAGAAATCTAGTGCCTGCATGACGCTTTCATCAAGGTTCGGCAATTGTGTTATTTTCATATTTTTGCTTTATTTTATTATATTTTTATTATAATTCATCTTGATTTTTATTTCAATTTGCGTTAAGCTGGCGGTAGGCTGGAAGAGAATATTTTTCAGTGTTTTAAATTATAAATTATTACCATATGTCCGGACATTCCAAGTGGGCGACAACTCATCGCCAAAAAGAATTGGTGGATGCCAAACGGGGCGCTATTTTTACCAAGTTAGCCAATATTATTACCATTGCGGCCCGAAGCGGCGGTGATCCAAACGCCAACCCCTCCTTAAGGGCGGCGATTGATAAGGCGCGCGGTTCTAATATGCCCAAGGATAATATTGAACGAGCAATTAAGAAGGGTACGGGAGAACTCGGTGGCGAACAGGTAGAAGAATTGTTTTATGAAGGCATGGTGCCGACCGGAGTTCAAGTGATTGTTAAATGTTTAACTGACAATAAAAATCGCAGCGGCGCTACTGTTCGTCACTTATTTACTAAGAATGGCGGCGCTTTCGGAGCCGTTGCCTGGAATTTCTCCCAGCTGGGGGTAATTAGGGTGGCCGGCGAAGAGATTAAAGCTAAACATTTAAGTTATGAAGATTTAGAGTTGGAATTAATTGATCAGGATGTCCAAGATTTTCAGAAGGAAACGGAAGGAATAACTGTATATACCGAAATTAAAGATTTGCAAAAAATTAAAGACTTCCTGGAAGCCAAGGGTCTAAAAACTGAAAGCTCGGAAATTGAATACGTCGCCAAGGAAAAAATTGCCATGCCGACTGATAATCAAGAAAAGTTGGAAAAGTTTTTTGAAGAATTGGAAGACAATGAAGACGTCAGCGATTATTATACTAATCTTATCTAACGCCTAAATGAGTAAAATCATTCTCGGGATTGATCCGGGCATCGCCGATACCGGATACGGGGTGGTCAAAGAGGAAAAGGGAAAACTTTTCTGCTTGGTTTATGGTAGTATTAAAACCTCGCCTCAAGATGATTTGATTACACGCCTAGCAATTCTGCATCAAGAACTTCATAAAATCATTAAAAAATATCACCCCCAGCTAGCCTCAGTCGAACAGCTGTTTTTTAATAAGAATGTTCGCACCGCCCTGATTGTCGGTCAAGCTCGCGGAGTGGCGCTTTTGACCTTAAAACAAAATAAACTGCCGATTAAAGAATTTACGCCTTCCCAGATTAAACAAGCAGTTTCCGCTTATGGTAAAGCCGATAAGAAACAAGTCCAAAAAATGGTTAAGCTAATTTTAAATTTAGAGGAGCTTCCTTATCCCGACGATGCGGCGGATGCGCTGGCGGCGGCGATATGCGCTTTAAATTCAAGGTTATGAGAGAAAAAAAATTAAAAGTTGTCCATATCGCTTCTGAAGTCGCCCCCTTTTCTAAAACGGGCGGTTTGGGTGATGTGGCGCGCAGTTTACCTAAAGCCTTAAGACGTTTAGGACACGAGGTAATAATTATTACCCCTCTTTATGGGCGCTTAATTGGCAAGAAAGAAAAGGGCTTAAAATTAATATTTAGCGATGTCAGCCTGCGCCTTAATAGCCAGGAAAGCATTAAAGTTAATTATTGGCAGAGCTATTTGATGGAAGACTTGCCGGTTTACTTCGTGGAATGCAAAAAGTTTTTTTCTAAGCATAAGAAGCTCTATGGTTCTACCCGCGAAAATGCTCGGTTTTTAGTTTTTAATGTCGCTTCCTTAAAATTATTATCGCTTTTAAAATTCCCGGCTGATGTTATTCATTGCCATGACTGGCAAACCGGACTCATTCCTTATTATTTAAAAACTGATTTTCGTTATTCTAAAACTTTGAAGAAAGCTAAAACGGTTTTCACGATTCATAATTTGATTTTTCAGTTCGGCCATAATTGGTGGGAAGTGGCTCCGGAAAATAAAGACTATGGCCGCGGACGCCTGCCGCATTTGGAAGACCCGAAATTGGAATATATTAATTTTGCCAAACGGGCAATTATGTCAGCCGATATTATTAACACGGTCAGCGAACAATATCGGCAAGAAATCATGACCAAGAAATTCGGTCAAGATTTAAATCGTATTCTAAAAAATCGCTCCGGAAAATTATTCGGCATCATTAACGGGATTGATTACAACACTTATAATCCGGAAAAAGATAAAACTCTTCATGAGGTTTATTCGGCTGCGACTGTTGCGCGTAAGGCGACCAACAAAACTTATTTGCAAAAGAAAATTGGTCTGCCGGTAAAAGCGCAGGTGCCGATACTCTGCACAACTTCACGGGTAACTTTTCAAAAAGGTTTTAATTTAATTTTAAAAATTATTGAGTTGCTGCTTAAGACTGACGTCCAATTAGTTTTTATGGGCGATGGCAGCAAGGAATATATTAAACCGATTAAAAAACTGCAGCGGAAATTCCCCGACCGCATTATTTGGTTGCCCTTTGATCAAAAATTGGAAACTTTATTATATGCGGCCAGCGATTTATTCTTGTTGCCTTCTAATCATGAACCTTGCGGCATTAACCAGTTAATCGCTATGCGCTATGGCTGCATCCCGGTGGTTAGAGAAATCGGCGGCCTATATGATACGGTTGATAATTTTAATCCGACGCTCAAACAGGGAACCGGTTTTACTTTTAAAACCGAGGATGCCAATTTATTCTATGCGGCGATTATTAGGGCTCTGGAAAATTATAAGCATAAAACTGTTTGGAAGAGCTTGGTCAAAAGAGCCATGAAGCAATCAAACAGTTGGGAAATTCCGGCCAAGAAATATGTGGAACTTTATCATAAAGTATTAAAGAAATAATTTTATGAAATGGATAAATTTTCTACATTTTTATCAACCGGCCAATATCGAATCATATAGCATTAGCAAGGCGCTCGACAAAAGCTATTATCGCTTATTGCGTTTAATGGAAGAGCATCCTAATTTACGGATGACTTGGAATGTTTCCGGCTGTCTTTTAGTTCGTCTAGAAGATGAAAATAAACTAGACTTTATTAAGCGTTTGGCTAGCCTGGTAAAATCCGGACGAGTTGAATTGGTCGGTTCGGCAGCTTATCATGGATTTTTGCCGCTACTGCCGGAAGAGGAGGTTATCCGCCAAATAAAAACTAACGAAAAGATTTTAAAAAAATATTTTGGCAAAGCTTTTAAGCCTCAAGGATTTTTCTTGCCGGAAATGGCTTACACTCCGTCAGTCGCCATGATTGTTAAAAAGCTTGGCTATAAATGGTTAATTCTAGATGAAATTGCTTATGATGGCGGCCGTCATCATCCGGATGATTTTGGTAATTATATTGATGTTAATTCCGGGTTAAAAATTATTTTCCGCAGTCGCAGCGCTTCCAGCGCTTATCCGCCGGATAAATTAATGGCTAAATTAACAGTGAAGACCGCTATTAATGAAACAATAATTACCGCGACTGATGCTGAGCTTTATGGTTTAAGACATGAAGACCCGACCGCGGAAATGGAAAAGCTGGCCGGTCATAAAAAATTGGAAACCGAGACGATTTCTTTATTTTTAAAAGCGGTTTCCAAAATTAAGCCGCAAAAAATAAAAATTGTAGCTTGTTCTTGGGAATCAAATAAAAAGGAATTGGAAAAAAATGAACCCTTTAAGCTTTGGCAAGATAAGAAAAATAAAATTCATCTCAATCTTTGGAAATTAACAGCGATTGCCATTTCTCTGCATGACAAATACAAAAATGACAAAAATCACGCCTGGTACTATTGGCACTTAGTGCGTGGAATCGCCAGCTGTACTTTTTGGTGGGCAAGCGCGCGCGACTTTTCCAAAATTTTTGGACCCTACGCTTGGAATCCGGACGGCATTGAACGCGGTTTGGAAGATTTAATCAGAGCCGTCAGATCGCTTAACGATAAAAGAACTAAAAAGGTTAAATTGGAAGCCGAAAAATATTATCTAAAAACCAAGAAGCTCATTTGGGAAGAACATTGGAAAAATCATTGGAAAAATATCGATTAATTCAGCCGTTAAATTATATGAACAAAATTTTACAGTTATTTGATGAAGAATACGTTTTGGCGATGTTCCGCCGTAAGCTATTACCTTTATACCCCACTTTTTCTAAAATAGAAAAAATTAAAATCATCCCTTATAAAAAGTTAATTTGGGCGACAACATATCATGTTGTTGTTGGATATGATGTTTATCTTTCCGGATCCAATCAAGAAGATACTAAAATTTTAGTAGTTTGTTCGGCACACAGCGATGAACCGCGCGAAAATGTTTTTGATGCCATGCGCTATCTCTGGGACCATAATTTAAATCAGGGAGATATTGATATCCCGCATCCACTTTTTTATTCCGAATATTTTCGCGGCGCTTTTTATCGCGGTTTGCATGGTGAAAATTTACTCCATTATATAAAAAATAAAGACTACGAAGAGGTTAAGAAGCTGTTGCGATTGGCCGCCCGCCTATTTGCTAAATTGCATCAATTACCGGCCGGGACCGCCGCTAATTTCAATCCGATGAATTCTCGAATTAAAACGGTTATTCCCGGAGTTGATAATATTTTAAAAGAAATGTCGCTGCGCTATGAAGGGAAGTTCGATGAATCTTTAAAGAGAATGTACGACTATTTTATTTCCCAAGAAGAAAAGTTTTTTGCGCGCGAACTTAATCTCAGTTTAATTCACGGCGACGCCCATACAGAAAATTTAATTAAAACCGGGGAAGATCGAATCGGTCTAATCGATTTTACTGATTTTTGTTTGGGAGATTTTGCTCGTGATTTAGGAACCTTTTTACAGCAGTTGGAATATAAAGTAATCGTTAAAATTGGCGATAAGCAAATCGCGACGGAATTAAAAGATATATTCTTGTCCTCTTATCTCGAAGCGGCTGGTTTGAAAATGAATGCTGACCTGGAAAAAAGAATCGAATTATATTATAACTGGACCGCCATTAGAACCTCCGCTTTTTTATTTTTAAAACACGAAAGCGATCCTTATAAAGCGGAACTCTTGTTTAACCAGGTGAAAGTTAATTTAAACATTGCCTAGATGAAAAAAGCAGCGGTTAAAACCAAGCATTATCAAATTGCCCATATTCATGTTTGGGATAAAAATAACAAAGGCGATTATGCCATTGTGTTGGCGGTGCAAGAATTATTGCTTAAAAAATTCCCCGGAGCAGTGATTAATAATTTTCCGGTGGAGGTTTTAAAGAGTTATGATAGGGCGCAGGCCGCTAAATTAAATCGCGCCGATTTGATTGTTATTGGCGGCGGTGGAATTTTTTATTCTTATTTTTTGCCTTTTAGCCAAGAAATGATAGCGGCGCTTAAGAAGCCGATTTTTTTGTTCGGCCTCGGTTATATCAAAGAAGTTGACGCCCCGCTATGGGCTAAAGATAAAAGCGCTAGCGTTATCGCTTTAGTTAAACGGGCGCGCGGCGTTGGCGTGCGTGATTTAAATACTAAGCGCTTTTTGATTGCCGGCGGGATAAAACCGGCCACTATCAAAATTATTGGCGATCCGGCAGCTTTATTGTCAGAAAAGAAACCGGCAATTAGGGCGATGAATAAATTAAAGTTTCCGTCGCGTGGCGTTAAAATCGGCCTCAACCTTAATTATTCAGGGTGGTTGGGTTTTGGAAAATGGCGGGAAGATATTCTGCGCGCTTATCGGGAAACGGCGGAATATTTTCAGCAAGAGTTTGGCGCCGAGATTTATTATTTAAAACATCATCCCGGCGAAAATAATATTTATCCGGAACTGGGAATAAAAAATTTAAAAATTGTAGATTTAAAGTCCAGTGAACAAAAGTATATTTATGGGAAACTGGATTTAGTGATTGGCATGATGCTCCATGTCGGCGTGATGTCTTTTGGGGCTTTGACTCCAGAAATTAGTGTTGCTTACGATATTCGTAACTACGGATTTGCAGAATTTATCGGTCATCCGGAGTTAGTAGTTGATTTGGATAAGCTTAAGAGCGGCGAGTTGCTTAAGCGCTCCCAAGTAGTTTTTAAAAATCGAAAAAAATATCAATCCAAGTTTAGGCTTCGCCGTCAAAAAATTACTGACAGCTTTGCCGACTATTTAAAGTTTATAAAAAATAATCTATAAATTATGATTTCTGCCGCCACGACTGATGATACTAAAATTTCCGGGCTCTTGCCGGTGATTGCCGCTTTTTTCGGAAACGCCACGGTCTGCGTTGCTAAGTTCGCCGGGTTTGCCCTGACTGGTTCGGGCGCGATGTTTTCTGAGGCAGTCCATAGTTTTGCCGATACCGCCAATCAATCCCTGCTTATCATCGGTGTTAAAAAAACCAAAAAGCAGCCCAATCATCTTTTTCCCTACGGTTATGGCCGCGAGCGTTTTATTTGGGCGCTTATTTCCGCCTGTGGCATCTTTTTTATCGGTGCCGGCGTCACTATTTATCATGGAGTTGAAGCCCTAATCAATAAACCGGAGATTCATTTCAACGCCTGGAACCTTTATATTCTGCTGGCGGCTTTTATTATTGAATCTTTTACTTTATGGTTGGCGTTTAAAGATGTGCGCCGACATTTTCCTAATGATACCTGGAAAGCCATTTTTAGAAAAGCCGATCCGACAACTTTGGCGGTTATTTATGAAGACGGACTAGCCGTTATCGGCGTTGCTTTAGCTGGTTTCAGTATTATTTTATCTCAGATTACCGGCCAGATTTTTTGGGATGCCGTCGGCTCCATCGCCATCGGCACTTCTTTGGGAATCGCGGCCATTATTTTAATCGCCAAAAATCGTAATTATCTGATTACCAGGTGTATTCCGGCGGAGGCGGAAGAATTGGTTTTGGAGGTTTTAAATAGCGACCCAGCAATTGAAAAAGTTTTGGATTTTAAATCAGCAGTCTTAGACGTTGATAAATATCTAATCAAATGCGATATCGAATTTAACGCCTCCGCTTTAATGAAAGAGTTTAATAAACATCACTTTTTGGAAAATGAGTATGAGGAAGTTAAGGAAAGCTATGAGAACTTTTTGAAGTTTTCGGTTGACTATATGGATCGAGTGCCGCGCTTAGTCGGACAAAAAATTGATGATTTGGAAAAGAAGATTCGCGTTAAAGTACCGGAAGCGGTCTTTATTGATATGGAGATTAATTAATCGAAATTAGCCGGTTTAAAGCTAATTTTCATTTTGTGCTATAATTTAAACATATCCGAGCTGTTTTAAGCTCAATTAATAGGTTTTACTAATATGGGCAGAAAAAAGAAGAGTCGCAATCCAATGGATTATGTTACTTTGCCGGATTTTGAAATTAATGACCGCGCCAAGCGCAGTATTATTATTGTTGTAATTTTAGCCTTGGGAATCATTAGTTTCTTGGGGTTGCTAAATCTCTCCGGTCATTTTGGCCAATTCGTTTCTAAAATGCTTACTTTAGGATTTGGTTATGGCCGCTGGCTAGTGCCAATCCTGCTTTTATATTGGGCCTTTGTCCTAATAAGAGGATCTAAAAAAACCTTAAAGTTTAGTGATTATCTCGGCCTCGGCCTCTTGTTTGTTTCTTATCAAACTTTATTTCATTTTTTTATTGACCAAAAGAATTGGTTAGCGATGGTTAAACTGGGAGAGGGCGGCGGTTATGTCGGTTATTATTTAAGCCGTTTATTTTTATATGTCGTTGGATTTTGGGGAGGAGTAATCGTACTCTTTGCTTTCTTCCTTATTTCTCTAGTGCTGGTCTTTAACACTTCACTAGAAAGAATTGTCGGCCGCGAAAGTATTTTGGCTAAAATTTTTAAACCTTTTGCCTTGTTTTTTAAGGCCTTGTTTTCTAAATCGGAATCCGAGACAGATGATATTACTGAAGAGCGGGAGGAATTGATTACTTCGGCTCGCGAAGAGGTGTTAAGCGCTTGGCAGAAGCGTGATGTGAGTGCGGTGGCTGAAATAGAAGATGAAGAGGAAGAAAATCCGGCTCCGATTGTTAAACCTAAAAATCAAAAGCCGGTTCAAGAAAAAATTACCTGGCCGAAAAATTCCATTAAGATTGATATGCCTCTGGAACTTTTGAATAATAAATTTTCTAAAGCCATCGGCGGCGATACCGATTTGAACCAGCAAAAAATTCATAACACTTTAAATAAATTTGGGATTGAAGTGGAGATGGGAGAAACTAAGGTCGGTCCGACTGTTACCCAATATACCTTTAGACCGGCCGAAGGCGTTAAGCTTTCGCGCATTACAACGCTTAGTAATGATTTATCCTTGGCGCTGGCCGCGCATCCGATTAGAATTGAAGCTCCGATTCCCGGAAAATCTTTAGTTGGCGTGGAGGTGCCTAATCGCGCTAAAGCGATTGTTGGTTTGCGCGAAATTTTAGAAGACGAGGCTTTCAAGCAGCGCAAAAATAATTTATATATTGCTTTAGGTAAAGATGTGGCCGGTACCGCTTGGTTATATGATTTGACCAAGATGCCGCACTTATTGGTTGCCGGCGCGACTAATTCAGGGAAGTCTGTTTGTTTAAACGCGATTATTGTCTCTCTGCTTTATCAAAATAATCCTGACGATTTACGTTTTATTATGGTTGATCCTAAGCGCGTGGAACTCCCGACTTACAATGGCATCCCTCATCTCTTAACCCCGGTCATTACTGAGGTTTCAAAAACCATTAATTCCCTTAAGTGGTGCTTGAACGAGATGGATAGACGTTATGATTTATTAAATAAATCCGGCAAAAAAAATATTCAAGCTTATAATTTAGTCGCCAAAGAAAAGTTGCCGTACATCGTTTATATTATTGATGAACTCGCCGATTTTATGATGACTGCCGGTAAAGAAATGGAAGCCGCTATTATCCGGTTGGCGCAGATGTCGCGCGCGATTGGTATTCATTTAATTTTAGCTACTCAACGTCCGAGTGTTGATGTTATTACCGGTTTGATTAAAGCCAACATTCCGACTAGAATTGCTTTTTCCGTTGCTTCGCTGGTTGATTCTAAAACTATTTTGGATGCTTCGGGTGCAGAAAAATTGTTAGGGCAGGGGGATATGTTATTTTCTACCGCCGAGTTGGCGAAACCGAAACGTATTCAAGGTGCTTATCTTAGTGATAATGAAATTAACGATGTTGTTAATTATATTAAAGATAAAAGTGGAGCCGCTGAATATCTGGAAGGCATTACTGACCGCCAAAAAGTTGGCGGTGTCGCCGGTGTTGGTTTAGACGGCAATCATGGCGACGAAGATGAATTATTTGAAGAAGCCAAGGAAATAATTGTGCGCGCCGGTAAAGCCTCAACTTCAATGTTGCAAAGAAGGCTGTCTATCGGATATGGCCGGGCCGCTAAGATTTTAGATATGCTGGAAGAAGCGCGGATTATTGGCCCCTCAAATGGTTCTAAACCGCGCGAAGTAATGCTTTCTCAAGAAGAGTATGATGAGCAGGGCGGTTTAAGTGGCATCCCAATTCATAATCGCGCCACCGCACAAGCTCCAGAAAATTATTTTGGCGGTAGCGATGATAGCACTGAAGAGGAAGAAGGCGATGACGGAGTCTTAGATTTTGGTCGCGAAGAGGAGGAGGCGGAAGAAGCTGCGGAAACAGAAGATGAAGTTGCAGAAGAGTTAACACTTACTCCCGAGGAGGAAGACGAAGTTATAAATGATGAAGATGAAATTTTAGAAGAGATAAGAGAGAACGCGGAGGCTGAAAAAAAATCACCCGCAATCTCAGAATCTAAAAAGCCAGCTTTTCCGCCGGATGACGACGACGAAATGTTTTTTTCTAAATAATAATTAATTAAATCTATAAATATATGAAATTTGAATATTTTGAAGGGGTAAACTCCCCTAACGAACAATTTGATAGATTGGGAAAGAAAGAGGATCTTAATTTTTTGGCAAAGGAATTGCCTGAGGATATGAATGGTGAAAAGGATAAAGCAGAAAAATTAAGATATAATGACGAATTAATTAAATTGGCAGAAGCCAAAGTCGCCGAGCTGGAAAAAGAAATTATGTTTATGGCTGAGGACGACGCTAAATATCCAGGACAGAGTCTTGAAGAAAAAAATTTAGAGCTTAAAGCAGCGCAAGCTGATTTAGCCAGCTTACTTAAAAAGTCTAGCCTCGCTAATGATTCTTTGAATAGAGAAAATCAACCAACAAGCAATAAGATTGATTCGAAAACTTTCAATAATTAATTATGGCCGACAAGCTTAAAAAAATAATTCCTAAGCGTTTGTTTAGAGCGCTTCAGCCCGTTTATCATTTTTTAATGAGTTTTTTAGCGGCGCTTATCAGCGGTTTTCCCAGTAAGAAATTAATTATCATCGGCGTTACCGGTACGGCCGGCAAAACTTCCACCGTTTATTTAATTGCCAAGATGCTGGAGAAAGCCGGATATAAGACCGGCTATACTTCGACGACGATTTTTTCTGATGGCAACCAAGAATGGCTTAATGATAAAAAGATGACCATGCCCGGTCGAGTATTTATCCAGAAGTTAATTAAAAAGATGCTTAAAAATGGTTGTCGCTATGCAGTTATAGAAACTACTTCCGAGGGCATTAAACAATTTCGGCATCGCTTTATTAATTATGATGTTTTGGTTTTTACCGGCCTGTATCCTGAACATATTGAGTCTCATGGCAGTTTTGAAAAGTATAAACAAGCTAAAGGTTTATTATTTTCTCATCTTCGCCGCTTTAAAAATAAATATGTCAGCGACAATAAAATCGTTTGCCAGGCTAGAAGCGGTTTAAAAAAATTAGATTTATCGCGCGTTAAAAAAACAACCATCATTAATGGTGATGATGAGCACGCTGATTATTTTGGAGAATTTTGGAGCGAATCAAAAATAGTTTATTCAATGCGCGGCTTGGCCGAACTGGAAAAATTTAAAACTAAGCTCGGGAGCGAGTCTGCGGGCTTAGATTTTATTAGCGTTGCCGGAGAGCTTAAGTCGACCGGTATTTCCGGTTTGGATTTAAATATTAATAACCAAGATATTCATCTTAATCTTTTGGGAGAATTTAACGCGCTTAACGCGCTGGCCGCTTACGCCGTCGGTTTAAGTCAGGGAATTGCGCTTGAAAAAATTAAAGTTGGTTTGGAAAGTGTTTCCGGGCTGGCCGGAAAAATGGAAATTATTAATGTTGGCCAGGACTTTGCGGCTATGGTTGATTATTCTTTTGAACCCCGGGCCTTAGAAAAATTATATGAGACTATTACAATTTTACCCTATAACCGCCTAATCCATATATTAGGTTCAACCGGCGGCGGGCGTGATAAATCGCGTCGGCCGATTTTAGGTAAAATGGCGGCTGAAAAAGCCGATGTGGTGATTGTCACCAATGAAGATCCCTATGATGAGGACCCCGGGATGATTATCAGGGATGTGGCCGCTGGGGCTAAAATGGTCGGAAAGAAAGAAAACCAAGACTTATTTTTAATCCTAGATCGTGGTGAGGCTATTAAAAAATCACTAGAATTAGCCAAAGAAGGCGATTTAGTACTGATTACCGGCAAAGGCGCCGAACAATATATTTGTGGCCCGGATGGCTCTAAAACTCCCTGGGATGACCGGGAGCAACTGCGTCAAGCGATTGTGGACAAAATGTGTATTGACAAAAAATAATTATTATCATATTATTAGGATACATTAACACTTTTTTACTTAAAAAAAGTGATATATAAAGAAAATAATTAATTTAATACGTACCGAAACTCAAGCCAATTTGGGATTGGGATTTTTTTGTTAAAAACCACTTAATCTGGCTATCTTTTTTTGCTCTTTCGTCATTTTAATTCGATAAAAATAGTTAAATAATTACACTATATATCTATGTCTAAACGCAAATCATTCTCCGAGGTTAGAGAAGTCCTGCCGATGCCGGATTTAATAGAGATTCAAAAGGATTCCTATACTTGGTTTTTAAAAGAAGGCTTAGCGGAGCTATTCGACGAAATTAATCCCGTCACTGATTTTATCGGTCGTGATTTAGAACTTTATTTCGAAGATTATAATTTAGACGAACCAAAATTTTCCGAAGTTGAAAGTCGAGAAAAAAATATTACTTACGAAGCGTCTTTACGCGTTAAGACGCGCTTATTAAATAAAAAGACCGGTCAAGCAAATAACCAAGAAGTTTTCTTGGGTGATTTTCCTTTGATGACCGATAAGGGCACCTTCATCATCAATGGCATTGAGAGAGTAGTCGTTTCCCAGTTAATTCGCAGCGCCGGTGTTATGTTCACTGCTGAATTTATTAAGGGTAAAAAATGCTACGGTGCCAAGATTATCCCGAATCGCGGCGCTTGGTTGGAAATAGAATCGGATTCTAATAAAGTTCTCTGGGTGAGAATCGATCGCAAACGTAAAGTAGCGGTAACTTCGCTTTTACGGGCTTTTGGTTATTCCAGCGATGAAGAAATTTTAAAATTATTTGCTGACGTTGACCTGGTAAAGAGCAAGGATGAAAAAACTTTTATTGAAGCAACTATCGAAAAAGACGCCGCCAAAGATGAGGCGGAAGGTTTGCAGGAAGTTTATCGCCGTATTCGTCCGGGAGACTTGGCGTCGGTAGAAAATGCCCGCCAATTAATTTATTCCATGTTCTTCCGTTTTGACCGCTATGACTTTGGACGCGTTGGTCGTTATAAACTTAATCGTCGTTTTTCTTTAGATTTACCGGCAACTAAAAAAGAATACCGCATTTTAAGAAAAGAAGATTTGGTTTTGATTATTAAAGAAGTTATCAGATTAAATATTACCAAAGAGCCGGAAGACGATATTGATCATCTTGGTAATCGTCGTATTCGCGCGATTGGCGGTTTGATTCAAAACCGTTTCCGTGTCGGTCTAGCCAGAATGGAGAGAATTATCAAGGATAGAATGTCCACTTCGGAAATTACTTCACTTACTCCTTCCAAATTAGTTAACGCGCGTCCGGTGATTGGTGTTGTTAGAGAATTCTTCATGTCTTCTCAGCTTTCCCAATTCATGGACCAAACTAATCCGCTCGCCGAATTGGAGCACAAGCGTCGTTTATCGGCGATGGGTCCTGGCGGTTTAACCAGAGAAAGAGCGGGCTTTGATGTTCGTGATGTGCACACCACTCACTACGGCCGCATTTGTCCGATTGCTACCCCTGAAGGTCCGAATATCGGTTTGGTTGGCCACTTAGCCAGCTATGCTAGATTGAATAGCTATGGCTTCTTGGAAACTCCATATCGTAAAGTTGTTAAAGATAAAAAGGGTCCGCGCGTGACTGACGAAATTGTTTACTTGGACGCCTTTGAAGAAGAAAAATATATTACCGTTGACTCTACCATCCCGACTGATGAAAACGGGTACTTTTTGGTATCTAAATTTGAAGGCCGAAAATATGGCCAGCCTGGCATGGAAGAAGTCGATAAGATTGATTTTGTCGGGGTGGCTGCCAATCAAATTATTTCCATCGCTACCAGTTTAATTCCGTTCATGGAACATAATGATGGACAGCGTTCTTTGATGGGAACAAACATGCAACGTCAGGCTGTGCCTTTAGTTAAGAGTGAGGCGCCAGTTGTGGGCACGGGCGTTGAAGAGCGTGCCGCTCGCGATAGCGGCCATGTAGTTTTAGCGGCTGATGACGGCGTAATTACCAAGTCAGAAGCGGGCTTAATCGAATTGACTACTAAGAAGAACCAAATTGTAACTTATAATTTAAATAAATTTTTACGTTCCAATTCCTCCACCTGTATCAATCAACATCCGACAGTTGATGTCGGCGAGAAAGTTAAGAAGGGCCAGGTTTTATCCGATGGACCGGCGATTGATAATGGCGAATTGTCTTTAGGCCGAAATGCGCTGGTAGCCTTTATGACCTGGGAAGGTTTTAACTATGAAGACGCGGTTATTATTTCTGAACGTTTAGTTAAGGAAGATATTTATTCCTCCATTCATATTGAAAATTATACTATTGATGTGCGCGATACCAAGCTTGGTCCGGAGGTGGTGACTAACGATATTCCAAATATCAGTGAAGAAAAATTAAAGAACTTGGATGACGAAGGTATTATCAGAATTGGCGCTGAAGTTTCTTCCGGCGATATTTTGGTTGGTAAGATTACCCCTAAAGGAGAAACAACCTTATCGGCTGAAGAAAAATTATTACGTGCGATTTTCGGCGAGAAAGCTAAAGATGTCCGCGACTCCTCTTTATATCTAGAGCATGGCGAACACGGTAAAGTCGTAGATATCAAAATCTTCTCTCGTGAAGAAGGTGATAAATTATCAGCCGGCGTTTTGCAATCCATTCAGGTTTCAGTGGCTAACTTAAGAAAGATTCAGGTTGGCGATAAGATGTCCGGACGCCACGGCAATAAAGGTGTTATTTCCAAAATTGTCCCGATTGAAGATATGCCTTATATGGCTGACGGGACTCCGATTGATGTTATTCTATCTCCGCTCGGTATTATTTCTCGTATGAACTTGGGTCAGTTGTTAGAAACTCATCTTGGCTTTGCGGCTAAGAAATTAGGTTATCGTATTATGACTCCGGCTTTAAACGGTGTGAGCGAAGAACAGATTAAAGGGGAGTTGAAAAAAGCAGGTTTGCCGGAGAACGGAAAAGTTACTTTATATGACGGCAAGACCGGTAGCGCTTATGATAATCAAATTACTGTTGGTTATAAGTATATGTTGAAGCTCAACCATATGGTTGAAGATAAGATTCATCAACGTTCAATTGGTCCTTACTCTTTAATTACTCAACAGCCTTTAGGCGGTAAAGCTCAATTCGGCGGCCAGAGATTCGGAGAAATGGAAGTTTGGGCTTTGGAGGGTTATGGCGCTTCCCATACTTTACAAGAAATCTTAACCATTAAATCCGATGATATTCCTGGACGTAGCAAGGCTTACGAATCCATTATCAAGGGCGAAGAGATTGAAAAATTAAATGTTCCGGAATCATTCAACGTTTTAATCAGAGAATTGAAAGGTTTGGGTTTGAATGTTGAGCTCTTAAATGGCGCTAGCGGTTTAACCGCCTCCGAAGTAATGACTGATTTGGACGAAGAAATGGAAAAGGAAGAAGCGCTTGATTATGAGAAGCCGGAAATAATTGTTTCCTTAGACGAAGATAAAGATAGTAAAGCGGAATAAATAATTAAATAAACATTTACATATTTATGTTAAATCCAATTAAAACCAGCGACTTTGACGCTATCCGCCTTAAACTGGCCAGCCCGGATGGAATCTTATCTTGGTCTCACGGAGAAGTAACGCGTCCGGAAACAATCAACTACCGCACCCAGAAACCGGAAAAGGACGGCTTATTCTGCGAAAAGATTTTTGGTCCGACCAAGGACTGGGAATGTGCTTGCGGCAAATATAAAAAAATTCGCTACAAAGGGATTGTTTGCGATAAGTGCGGCGTGGAAGTAACCAGAAGCATTGTTAGACGCGAAAGATTGGGACATATTACTTTACAAGTACCAGCATCCCATATTTGGTTTTTAAGAGGCTTATCTTCTAAGATTGGTTTGCTTTTGAATTTAGGCATTCAGTCTTTGGAAAAAGTTATTTATTATGCCAGTTTTATCGTGACGGACGTTGATGAAAGTTTAAAAGAAGTAACCATTAACCAAATTAAAGCCGAATACAAAAGCAAGGTTAAGGGTTTTGAAAATGAATATAATAATGAACTTAAAAAAATCAAAGATGCCGGCGGCAGCGAAAGTGATGTTAAGGATGCTTTAAAAGACAAAACGGAAAAGTTGGCACGCTTAGATGAAGATTTTGCGAGCACCCAGAAAGAACTTAAGGAATTGAAGCCGTTGTTAATTTTATCAGAGCATCAATATCAAAGTTTGAGTTTAAAGTTCGGTCATATTTTTGAAGCCTCTATCGGCGCTGAAGCGATTAGAGAATTGCTCAGCAAGATTGATTTAGAAAAGAGTATCGTTAATTTGGAAGAAAAATTACAAGACGCGATTGAATCCAAGAAAGAGAAATTAGTTAAACGTTTAAAGCTTTTAAAGAGTTTTAGAAATAACGATTTGCGCCCGGAATGGATGATTATGACTGTTCTGCCGGTTGTCCCGCCTGATTTGCGCCCAATGGTCGCGCTTGATGGTGGCCGCTTTGCCGCTTCCGATTTAAATGATTTATACCGCCGCGTTATTAATCGTAATAATCGCTTAAAGCAGTTATTAGATTTGAATGCTCCGGAAGTTATCTGCCGCAATGAAAAAAGAATGTTGCAGGAAGCGGTTGATGCTTTAATTGATAATTCTGCCCGCCATACTAAAACTGTTACTGCCTCCACCGGACAAAAGAGACAATTGAAATCTTTAGCCGATACCTTAAAGGGTAAGCAGGGTCGTTTCCGTCAGAATTTATTGGGTAAGCGCGTTGATTATTCTGGCCGTTCCGTTATTGTCGTTAATCCAAAGTTAAATCTTGATCAGTGCGGTTTGCCGAAGATTATGGCTTTGGAATTATTCAAGCCGTTTATTATTTCCCAATTGATTAAGAGAGAAATAGTTCATAATGTGCGTAGCGCTTCTCGTTATATCGAGGCTGGACATGATGAAGTTTGGGATATTTTGGAAGAGATTGTCCGCGGCGCCTTCGTACTATTGAATCGCGCTCCAACTTTGCATCGTTTAGGTATCCAAGCTTTCCGTCCGATTTTGATTGAAGGTAAGGCGATTCAGATTCACCCGCTCGTTTGTACGGCGTTTAACGCGGACTTTGATGGTGACCAAATGGCCGTTCACGTTCCTTTAACTAAGGAGGCTAAATGGGAAGCCGAGCATTTAATGCTTGCGAGCCATAACTTGTTAAAACCAGCGACCGGCGACCCAATTATTGCTCCCGCGCAAGATATTGTTTGGGGAACTTATTATTTAACTTCTATCAGTAAAGATTTCACAGACAAGAAAAGGGAAGAGATGCCTTATTTCTATAATGAAGACGAGGCCTATTTGGCTTATGACAATAATTTTATTGATTTGCACGCCCCAATCTCTGTTAAGTATAACGGCGAGATGTTAAAGACTACGGTTGGTCGTTTGATTTTTAATTCTTTGCTTCCAGAAAAATTACGTTTTATTAATGACGTTGTCGGTAAGAGTAAATTGAAGGATTTAATTCGTGAATGTCTGCGCTTATATAGCGAGGACGAAACCGTTAAGTTTATTGATGGCCTGAAAAACCGAGCCTTTGCCTTTATCACTAAATCTGGACTTTCTTGGGGCTTTGGTGATTTGCCTAATTTACCGGAGAAGGATCGCTTGATTGACGAGGCGAATGAGAAGATTGAAGTCATTCAAGAGCAATATGAAGAAGGTTTGCTCACTGAGAGTGAACGTTATGCTAAAGTTATTGAAGAATGGACCAATACTAAAGATAAAATTGGGGAAATTTGTAAGAAAGGCTTAACTAACGTTTTGCCGGTTTATTCCATGATTGACTCCGGTGCCCGTGGTTCCTGGGCTCAGCCGGTACAGATTTTAGGTATGAAAGGCTTGGTAACTTCACCATCCGGCGCCATTATCGAATTGCCGGTTAAAGGTAACTTTAAGAAAGGTTTCGGCGTTTTGGAATATTTTATTTCTACCCACGGTGTGCGTAAAGGTTTGTCCGATACCGCCTTAAGAACGGCTAATGCCGGTTATTTAACCCGTCGTTTAGTTGATGTTTCCCAAGATATTATTGTAGCTGAAGAAGATTGCGGCGACGAAGATGGTATTATTATGAAGAAGACGGACGCCGAAGCAACCGGTGAAGATTTCTTCAAGAAAATTACCGGTCGTTATTTGGCCACTGATGTTTTGAATCCTAAGGGTAAGGCGGTTTTGAAAGCTGGCGAGATGTTGGATGAAGAAAATATTAAACTTTTGAAAGCCAGTGAAGCGTCGGAAGTTAGAATCCGTTCCGTTCTTAGCTGTAAAATGCATAAGGGTATTTGCGCTAAATGTTATGGTTGGGACTTGGCATATAATAAGCCGGTTAAATTGGGTTCGACTGTCGGTGTTATTGCCGCTCAATCTATCGGTGAACCAGGTACGCAGTTAACGATGAGAACCTTCCATACTGGAGGTGTTGCCGGTCAGGACGATATCACTCAAGGTTTGCCTCGCGTTGAAGAAATTTTTGAAGCGCGCAGCCCTAAGAAAAAAGCCTTGATTTCCGATGTTGCCGGTCGCGTTAAAGTTGAATTTGCTCAGAAGACAATTAAAGATCAGGATGGCAAAGAGATTTTAGTTGATAATCCTCAGGCTAAGATTTTGAGCATTTTCTATAAAGGCGAAGATAGCGATAAATATTATTTTTCAGAAAAAGTTAATGAACTTAAATTAGCTGGCGGCCTAACTACTAAAGATAAGAAAAAATTAGAAGTCAAGGTACTTGTTAAAGACAATGAACAAGTTTCCAAGAATACCGATTTATTCAGTGTCGGCGGCGAAATGGTTAAGGCTAAGGCTGCTGGGTTAGCTAAAGTGACCGAAAAATTTGTCAGTGTTTCTAAGGAAGTTGAAAAGGTGAAGGAATTTTCAATCCTTAAGGGGACAATGATGCTAGTTAAAGATGGCGATTTGATTGAAAGAGGCACTCAGCTAACTGAAGGCAGTTTAGATTTGCGTGAACTTTATAAATTGAAAGGACAGCTTGAGACCCAAAAATATATTATCCGTGAGATTCAATATGTTTATTCTTCTCAGGGTCAGCCTTTGAATGATAAGCACGTGGAAATTATCGCGCGTCAAATGTTCTCGCGTTTCTTCGTGACCGATGCCGGTGATACTAATTTATTGCCTGGAGAAACGGTTGAAGACGAAGTCTTCTATCAAGCGAATAAGAATGCTAAAAAATTAGCGACCGGAGAAATGCTATTACTGGGTATTACCAAGGCATCTCTAACTACCGACAGTTTCTTGTCAGCCGCCTCCTTCCAAGAAACCTCCCGCGTTTTAATCGATGCGGCGGTTAACGGCAAGATTGATTATTTAGAAGGTTTGAAAGAAAACGTTATCATTGGTTGTTTAATCCCAGCCGGAACCGGCTATAAGGGCAAGAAAAAACGTTTTGAATACGAAAAATAGATAGATAAAAAATTAAAAACACCACGGGTAATTCCGTGGTGTTTTTTGTAATATTAGCAATAATTTAACTTAACTTAAAATTTTTACCACGCCCTTATTAGCATTAACTTCTAATTTATCCCCATCTTTTATTTTTTTGGTGGCAAATTTAGTGCCGATAATACAGGGCTTCTTAAGCTCTCTGGAGACGATAGCCGCATGGCAGGTTATTCCGCCCTCATCAGTGATGATGGCTTTGGCCAGTCTCATTAGCGGTACAAATTCCGGTCTAGTCATGCCGGTAACCAGAATTTCGTCTTTTTTAAAAAGGTGAAAATCTTTACTTGAATAGATAACTCTGGCTCGTCCGGAGATTATTCCTTTATTGCCGGTTTGGCCTTTTATTTCCTTGTCATTTTTGTCTCCACCCGCCAAGAAGTAATTATTGATTAGATCATAATTCTTCTTCACTTCATTGTATGATATTTTTTTGGCGCCACGGTAAGGGACATAAACAATATAGCTTTTTTCTCTCTTTTTCAAATCAGCCTTGATAGTTTTAATGAATTTAGACCCCTTTAACAATTCCTCAAATACGAGGACGTTCTCTATCAAATCTTTTTCGACTCCGGCTTCAGAAAATATTTTTTCCGCCACCCGCCAAGCAACGGTAATTCCCTTAGCAAAATGGTTTTTGCGCTTATCGCGGATTTCCATGATAGTCTGGCAGAAATCAACTATTTTTTTCTGTGTCGGCGTCAATTTTCGTCGCCAAAGAGAAAACTTTTTCTTTTTTTCGGATAGCTCCTTATCCATTCGCTTTAATTCAGCCCGGGCCATTTTAGGATTATTCAAAAATTTTCCGTAAGTGTCTTTTATTTTTTTCTCGATTTCGTTAAGCGGGAGTACGTTTTTATAAGAAGTCCAGAAATATTGGCAGTTTTCAGCAAGTTTACTAGTTTGATTAGCGGCAATTTTTTTTAAAATATCCCGTTTTTGCTCTTTATCAAAGGATTCGGCGCTGAGAGATGTTGCTCGGTGCCAGATTTTTTCTATTTCTTGATATTTTGTTTTCGGGCGTGCCTCTTTCACTAGGGAAAAACAAGTTTCAATATCAAAATAGATGGAAAAATGCGACCAGGCATTGCTTTCCCAGAATAAATCAAAGGTCTCTTCAACGGCTTTGAGTAGTTGTCGGTTGTCGGTTTTTTCTATGAATTGATAATTGTATTTTTTGAATAATTGATTTATTTTTGGAAAATGATGATAGAATTTTTTTTCCACCATCTTTACATATTTTTTGTTTTTCAGATAATTAGCAAAAACTTCGCGATTATATCGCTTCCAAGCACCTTCGGCTAAAAATAGTTTTGTTTGCCCGTTATGACGGAAATTGATGAGGCTATAATTGGCTTCCGTCTTAAATACATCCTGAAAATATTTAGCGGTATTGTAGCCTGATCCAAAAATAAACAGGGAATATCCGGAGATTGCCGGAGCCGGTTTTTCTCCTTGTAAGTCATAAATAAAACTTTGAGCCGGAGATTTGATTTGATTTTTTGCCAATTTTTTATTTTTCATATAAATATTATAGCAAAAAATAAGCCCGGTGTCTTAATTGTTTTTTTAGGGCAAATAACGTAAAATAGAGGTATATGTTTTTACCGTTTATTACTAAAAAATCCGCCTTATTTAGGTTGCGCTTGTCGGGAATTGCTGTTATTTTTCTGATTGTTTTGGTTGTTTTGTTTTTTAAAGTGGTCCCTGGCGGACAGATTAGCTACACTAAGAATTATTCCCAGTGGCTGCGTTCCGGTAAGGGGTTTATCTACAACTTTAGCCCGGCGGAAAGAGTTGATATTAAAAGCGGTCGTCTGCCGCGCCTTATCGGCGACCCGGTTTATTTCTCCGTATTTACGCCCCGAACTTTTTCTAAAGTTAAGCTAACTGTTAAATATAAATCACAGCTGAGTTCAAGCACGCCCTTGATAGAAGCCGGGGTTTTGGCTGATGGAATTGTTTGGCGTTATGACTTACAGCCCTTGGATAATAAGATTTTAGACAACTTACAGCTTTCCGGCCGACGCCTGGAAGAAAAAGGTTTAACGCTGTGGCAAGAAGGGAATGATTATAATAACTTAGAAGACTTTTTTACTGATTTAAAAACCAATAATTTAGAAGCTTGCCCCGGCAGCACGGCTTCTTGCTTGGCGGTTTATAATTATAATCCAGATTTTAATTTCCAGTTTAAGGGTTTGAAGGATTCGCTACCGACGCTTGTCGATATTCCTTTGCGAGGCGCTCATACTTTATTTTTCTATGTAAATAATGAACCCCTGCGCCTGGAATTAAAGTTTGTTGATTTAAATCAGGATAGGGCGGCCGATCCACTGGCGATTATCCTGTCTAAAGACGGGAAGGTTATTCAACAGGCGAATTTAGCCGATGAAAATCTTAATCCCGTCAGCGGCCAAGAGGAAAATAAATCATTAATTTTGGAAGAAAGAACCTTGAGCCCCGGTTTGTATAAAGTAGAGATTAAGGTTAGTGATGATACGGTTATTAAAAGCATTCAAAGCTCATTAGACCGCTTCGTTTTTGCGGGTAGAGTTTGGCCGGTTTCCGTTGCTAGGCCATTAAATATTTATACCGACTCTAACTATCTTCAAGCCAAGGCATTCGTTCCCGCCAGCGTTCAAGATATTAATTTCGGAGGCCGAGTTTTTTCGGTTAGCGAACCCTATAAGCAATTTAATTTTCAAGTTGACGGTAGTCCTCCGGTTAAGGAAATAAGATTAAGCAAAGACGATGTTATCTTGGAAAATGGCGGAGTTTTTTCGTTCAATAAAAATATGGTCTTTAACCCTTCGCTGTCCAAGGTTAATCAATTTTTTAAACTAGGTGCCGGGGTTAAATATGTATTAAGCGATTATCAGGCGCCGAGCGTTCATGATGAGGAAACGAGTGCTTCAGCGGAATTTAATTTAATCGGTGTTTATCGAGAAAAGGGAAAATATAATTTTATGATTTCCATTCCCGGCCTTAAAAACGATGATGCGGCCAGCGACTATTTAGAAATTAGCGAAATAAAAATGGAATTTTCCGGCCGCACTATCTGGCAAAAATTATTAGGACGCGGCCAATAGATTCAATATGGAAAAATTAAGCGATAAAATAATAGTACGGGAGATTTTTTACTTTTTATTTTTGTTGTACTTAATTTTAATTTTTTTAGAGATTATTTCACCCAATATTGTTTTAGCTTATTTTAATCTTAATTATTTGTTATTGGGGATACTTATTTCCGGAATCTATTTATTAATCAAAAAATAAAAATATGGATTTAAAAAATTTCTTCAATCCGTCGGGAGTAGCGGTTGTCGGCGCTTCTTCAGATAAGCATAAAGTCGGCCGCCAAGTTCTGGATAGTATTATTAAAAACGGTTATGCCGGTCAGATTTATCCGATTAATCGTGAAAATAAAATCGTGGCCGGGCGTCCAGCTTTTGCCGGTTTAGAAATGATTCCGGTTAAGAACAAGTCGGCAATTTTAGCGGTCATTGTCATTCCGGCGCCTTTTGTCTTGGCAGAAATTGAGAAATGCGCGAGTTTGGGTATAAAAAATATTATTGTTATCAGCGCCGGCTTTAAAGAGTCGGGATCGGAGGGAATTGAGCGGGAAGTGGCGCTGGCAAAATTGGCCCGTCAGCATAAATTAAATATTCTAGGTCCTAATTGTTTAGGATTTATCAATAATAATAATCGCCTTAACGCCAGCTTTGCCGATAGCGGCACCGGCGGCGGGCAGATTGCTTTTTTATCGCAATCAGGAGCGATTGGCAGCGCGGTTTTGGATTGGCTCCGTAATAAGAGTTTTAACTTGGGGTATTTTATCAGCTTAGGGAACAAGGCGGCGTTGGATGAAAATGACTTTTTGGAATATTTAGCGGCTGATAAAAAAACGAGCGCAATTTTCTTTTATTTGGAGGATATTAAAGATGGCCAAAAATTTATGTCTTTGGTTTCTAAAATTTCTCCTAAAAAACCAATTGTCGTTTTAAAATCAGGGATGAGTGAACGCGGTGGTCAGATGGCTAAATCGCATACCGGCGCGATGGCTGGGGGCGCAGCAGCCATTAAGGCGGGGCTTGAGCGCGCGGGCGCTATTATGATTGAAAGCTTAGAGGAGCTTTTTGAT
Organism: Candidatus Falkowbacteria bacterium S5_I03; assembly: GCA_019248265.1. Lineage (GTDB taxonomy): Bacteria > Patescibacteriota > Patescibacteriia > Patescibacteriales > UBA12465 > UBA12465. The sequence goes on along the minus strand of JAEHGX010000002.1, from coordinate 42,765 downwards.
TTATTATTGGTTTTTCAGGCCCGAGGCGCTTTTGGCAAGATTAATGGTGATTTGCATATTTTGACGAACGCTGGCGGTATCGCCGTTTTGTCCGCCGATGAGATTTCGCGGCAGAAATTGAATTTAAAAGATAGCTTGGATATTTTGGGCGATGCCAGCGCGCTTAAATATGAACAAGCTTTGGACAAAATATTGCGCAGTTCCAGCGGCGATAATGTTTTAGTATTACTGACGCCGCAAACGGCGACCGAGCCGATGTTGACCGCTAAATCAATTATCAAAGTTGATCAGAAATACGCTAAGCGTTTGGTGGTCGCCAGTTTTTTGGGGGAAGTGGCAGTCTCTAAGGCTAAAGATTTTTTGTTGGAGAACAATGTTCCGGCCTTTAACTATCCGGAAAGAGCTATCCGGGCGATTAAAAAATTAACCGATAGGCAGACGACTATTAAATCATTAACTCCTTTTCGGAAGAGCGAGTTTCCGGACGGTAAGGCTAAAACCGATTATCTTTATTTATTTAATTTGTTGAATAAATATAAATTTCCGACTGTTAAAACTCTAAAATATTCCAACTCGGTTCAAGCTTCTTATCCGGCGGTTCTAAAAGCTGTCGGGCCCGATTTTCTTCATAAGACGGATAAAGGCGCAATTATGTTGAATTTGGAAAATCGCCAAGCTTTAGATAAGGCGGCTGCTAACTTTTCTAAAAATAATAAAAAGATTTTAAATAACCCCGGCAATTATTTAATAGTTCAGCCACAAATTAAAAGCGGCCTAGAAATCATTTTAGGCTTCAAGCGCGATGTTTCTTTCGGCCCCTTGATTTTGGTGGGCATTGGCGGCATTTATGCGGAAATTTTTAAAGAATTCCGCACGGTAATTGCCGATTTAAATACGGCGCGAGCTTTGGAATTCATTAAGAGTTTGCCATTTTATCCGATTTTAACCGGCGCCCGCGGCGGTAAAAAATATAATATTAAACAATTAGCCAGCATCTTAGTGGCTTTATCCAAGCTAGCCAATGAACATCCGGAAATAAAAGAATTTGATATCAATCCCTTATTTTTAAGAACTGAAGGAGCGCTGGCTGGAGATGTTCGCGCCATCATTTAATCTTATATGTATAATAACCAAAAAATTATCGTGGTGATGCCGGCTTACAACGCGGAACACACTTTAAAACAAACTGTGGCCGATATTCCGGCAATTGTGGACGAAATTATTTTGGTTGATGATAAGAGCTCTGACGAGACCGCCGCTCTTGGCCGACGTTTGGGCTTAACGGTTTTTGAACATGCTAAAAATAAAGGCTATGGCGGCAATCAAAAGACTTGTTATCAATTAGCGCTGGATAAAGGAGCGGATATTGTTGTAATGATTCATCCTGATTATCAGTATGATCCAAAATTGATTAAATATTTTGCGGAATTTATTGCTGATGATTACTTTGATGTAATGCTGGGAACGCGCATCCGTAGCCGCCGGGAAACTCTAGCTGGCGGCATGCCTTTATATAAATATGTCTCCAACCGCGCCTTAACGGTTTTTGAAAATTTCGTTAGCGGCTTGAATCTTTCCGAATGGCACACCGGCATGCGCGCTTATAAGCGCGAAGTTTTAGTAAAGATTAATTGGCTGAAAAATTCTGATGATTTTGTGTTTGATAGCCAAATGTTATTTAAGATTGCCGGGGCTAATTATCGAATTGGTGAGATTCCCGTTCCGGTTAGGTATTTTAAAGAAGCTTCTTCCATAAATTTTTGGCGAAGTTTGAAATACGGGTTGGCTACTTTGTGGACGGGTTTAAAATATTTTTTTGGCTTTAGATTTTAGTCGCTTATTGAGTGCGGAAATGTAAATTTATGTTCAGTAATAGGTATCGACCATATTTAGTGATTGTTTTGCTGGGGCTGATTCTTTATTTGGCAAGCTCTTTTTTTGATTTTTCTTATTTGGACGACAATACACTCATTTTAGATAACTATTCAATAATCAGCCAGGCTTCCCAGATTGGCAATTTTTTTACTAATGATGTTTTTTTCTCTAGTAATGATTTTTATTATCGTCCGCTGTTAAGTATATCCTTATTTTTTGATACGCTTATTTCCGGACAACTGCCTTGGTTTTTTCATGTGACCAATGTCTTATTGCATATTTTGGCGGCTTGTTTGCTTTTTGGGTTGCTTAAAAAATTAAAGTCACCGGAACCTTTAGCTTTTTGGTTAGCGTTGATATTTTTAGTTCATCCGGCGCTGGTTCAGGCGGTTGCCTGGATACCGGGACGTAATGATTCGCTCTTGGCTATTTTTATCATGGCGGCTTTTATTTATTTTTTAAAATTTTTAGAAAAACCGCGTTTAGCCGATTATATTGCTAGCCTTTTATTTTTTTCAGCCGCCTTGTTTACCAAAGAAACTGCCTTGGTTTTTCCGGTATTGGCTTTATTTTATTACCTGTTTATTTCTGAGAAAAAAATTAATATTGCCGATAAGTGGTCATGGATAATTGGGGCGACTGCGGGAATTTTAATATGGACCTTTTTCCGCAGTTTGGCGATTAATGGCGGTAGCGGTTTGTCGATAATGATTTCTTCAATTCTAGCTAATTCGCCGGCCCTGATTGTTGGCTTGGGAAGATTTTTTCTGCCTTTTGATTTAGCTATTATGTCCGTTTTAAAGGATGCTAATTTAGTTTTTGGTTTACTGGCGGTAGCGATCTTAGTAGCAATTGCTATTTTTAAAAACGGGGTCTCTAAAAAATATTTAGCTTTTGGTTTACTCTGGTATTTGTTATTTTTATTGCCGTCCTTAATAAATCCTGACCCCAAAACCTCTTATTATTTTTTAGAACATCGTCTTTATTTACCATTTGTTGGCTTATTGATAATAATAGCGCAAATTAAATTTTTTCAAAAAATTTACTATCGCCGTCCGATAGTTTATGGAATCGGACTGGCGTTGCTAATATTATTCTCTACGCTTTCGGCTTTTCATTTGCCAAACTTCAGAAATCGCTTGGTATTTTGGCAGAGCGCCGTCAATCGCTCTCCATCGGCGCCAATGCCGGCTCGTAATTTAGGTGTTATGCTTTATTTTGATAATCGTTCTGCCGAGGCCATCGCTGCTTATCGCCGCGCCCTGGAATTAAACCCTAAGGAACCGATGGCCCATAACAATATTGGGGTTATTTATTTAAATCAGGGTAAGCTGGCAGAAGCGGAAACGGAGTTCAGAAAAGAGCTGGAAATTAACCCCGGATATGATAGAGCAATTGCCAATCTTCAGGATTTGCTTATTCTGAAAAACCAGTTAAGATAATAATATGTTTAAAAGGATATTTAATCGCCAAATAAATAATATTACCGTTGCGGCTGCTTTGGTGGCTTTTTCGTCCCTTATTTCACGGATATTAGGGGTAGTGCGTGATCGTATTTTAGCCGGCCGTTTTGGGGCGGGTTCCACTTTGGATATTTATTATGCGGCTTTTAGGATTCCGGATTTAATTTTTAATTTGATTGTTTTAGGTGCTTTATCGGCAGGCTTTATCCCGATTTTTACTTCTTTGATTAAGGACTCGCAAAGCGATCATGGCGAACGCCGCCAGTCTAATAAAGAAGCTTGGGCGCTGGCTAGCAATGTTTTAAATTTTTTAATTTTGGGACTCGCTTTTTTATCAATCTTAGGAATAATTTTTGCTCCGTTACTGACCCGTTTAATCACGCCCGGATTTGGCCCGGAAGAACAATTAAAAACCACCATGCTTACCAGAATTATGTTTTTGTCTCCGGTTTTCTTAGGCTTGTCCGGTGTCTTGGGTGGTATCCTACAATCTTTTAAACGTTTCCTGGTTTATTCTTTTGCCCCCATTTTTTATAATTTAGGAATTATCATCGGTGCCTTGTATTTCACCGAGCATCTAGGAATTAATGGCTTGGCTTGGGGCGTTGTTTTGGGGGCATTTATGCATTTTGTCGTGCAACTGCCAGCTGTTTATCATTTGGGTTATCGCTATTTATTTAAGTTAACCTGGCATGACATTAATACGGTTAAGATTGGCCGGATGATGGTGCCGCGAACAATGAGTTTGGCAATTTCCCAGATAAACTTAGTAGTGATTACTATTATTGCTTCTACTCTTCCTAGCGGCTCTTTAACCGCTTTTAATTTTGCTAATAATTTACAATCTTTTCCGGTGGGAATTTTTGGGATTTCTTTTGCCATCGCCGCTTTTCCGGCTTTATCCGAACACGCCCACAGTAAACATAAATTAACGGCGCATTTCTCTAGCACTATGCGTCAGATTCTCTTTTTTATTATTCCGGCTACCGTTTTAATTGTGACGCTCCGCGCTCAGATTATCCGCGTCGTTTTAGGAACAGGGAACTTTGATTGGCGTTCTACTTTTATGACTATGGACGCGCTCGCCTTCTTTTCTTTGAGCTTATTTGCCCAAGCGACAATTCCTCTGGTAGTCCGAGTTTTTTATGCGCGCCATAATTCGCGCACCCCGCTGTATTTTGGTTTAATATCAATTATTATCAATATTATTCTCTCATTTTATCTAGGTAAAATTATGGGAGTCGCCGGTTTAGCCCTCGCTTTTTCCGTAGCCAGCATTCTTAATTTAATCTTGCTTTGGGGCTGGCTTTATGTTAAAGTGGGAGCCTTGGATTTAGTTAATATTTTAAGCGCGAGCGCCAAATTTGTAGTCGCGGCTATTGCCGCCGGATTGACGGCTCAGATAATGAAAGTGGTCGTTTGGCCCTTTATAAGCATGGATAAATTTAGTGGCGTCTTTATTCAGTTGACTGCTTCTTTTAGCTCCGGCCTGTTAATGTACGCTTTCTTTTGTTATCTGCTTAATAGTGAAGAATTTTTTTCACTGCTATCAACTATGAAGAGGCATTTGCCGTTTAAAAAAGTTAAAGTTGAAGATCAGGGCGAGGCGCGCGGTGTTTAATAAAAATTATGTTAGATATTAATAAAATTAGAAATTTTTCCATTATTGCTCATATTGACCATGGTAAATCCACTCTGGCCGACAGAATGTTGGAAATTACCGGCACGGTTGAAAAACGCAACATGAAAGCGCAACTGCTTGACGGCATGGATATTGAGCGCGAACGGGGAATAACTATTAAGTTAACCCCGGTGAATATGGAGTATAAGGGTTATAATCTTAATTTGATTGATACCCCGGGTCATGTTGATTTTTCGTATGAAGTTTCTCGTTCTTTGGCGGCGGTGGAAACAGCTTTGTTATTAGTTGATTCTACTCAAGGAATTCAAGCGCAGACGCTCGCTAATTTATATTTAGCTTTGGAGCAGAATTTAACGATTATCCCGATAGTCAATAAAATTGATTTACCGGCCGCCGATGTCCCGAAAGCTAAAAGAGAAATTATTAAACTTATCGGTTGTCATGAAGATGAAATTTTTTGCACCTCTGGTAAGACTGGTGTGGGGGTAGCCGAAGTTTTAGATGAAATTATCAAGCGCAGTGAAGCACCTAAAGAGCCGGTAATTGCCGGAGGCGGCAATTATGCGCGCGCGCTTATCTTTGATTCCAAATATGATACTTATCGCGGCGTGGTTGCCTATATCCGTGTTTTTAATGGCAAGATTAAAAAAGGCGATAAAATAAAATTAGCTTCCGTCCGCGCCGAGAGTGAAGTTTTGGATTGCGGAATTTTTAAACCAGGTTATGTTTCGACTGGCGAATTGCAAGCCGGGCAAATCGGTTATGTTGTTACTGGTTTCAAGCAAGTGGCCGATTGTCGCGTCGGTGATACTTTAATTGCCGGCACTAATGCCGATTTTGACAGTCTGGATAGGTTGCCGGGCTATAAAGAAGTAAAGCCCATGGTTTTTGCCGGTATCTTTCCGCGCGAAGGCAATGATTTTAAAGAATTGCGCGAAGCGATGGATAAATTAAAGTTGAATGACGCCGCTTTATCTTATGAGCCGGAGCGCTCGGACGCTTTGGGCTTCGGTTTTCGTTGCGGTTTCTTAGGGCTGTTGCATTTGGAAGTTTTTCAAGAACGTTTACGCCGAGAATATAATTTGGATTTAATTGTCACTATTCCGAGCGTAGCTTATAAAGTTGTTAAAACTAACGGCGAGGAGATAACAATCAGAACGCCGCAAAAATTACCCGATCAAAATCAATTAGAAATAATTGAGGAGCCTTGGGTGGCGCTAGACATCGTTAGCCCTAAGGGTTACATGGGAAATATTATTAAGTTGGCGCAAGAGAAGCGGGGAATTTATAAAAATACTGAATATATTTCAGCCGAAGGCGAAGACAGTCGCGTTATTTTACATTATGAAATTCCTTTGTCGGCGATTTTAACCGATTTTTATGATAAGGTAAAAAGCGTTTCCGCCGGTTATGCTTCTATTAATTATGATTATTTAGATTACCGTCCGGCTGATGTTGTCAAAATGGATATTTTAGTAGCTGAAGATATTATTGAAGCTCTAGCCACAATTGTTTATCGTGATGACGCTTACCGTGAAGGCCGAGAGGTCGTGGATATTTTAAAAAATAGCTTGCCGCGCCAGATGTTTGCCGTTAAAATTCAAGCGGCAATTGGGGCTAAAGTCATCGCCGCCGAAAAATTGTCGGCAATGCGTAAAGATGTAACCGCTAAATTATATGGCGGTGACGTTTCCCGCAAGCGTAAATTATTGGAAAAGCAGAAGAAGGGTAAAAAGAAGATGATGGCTGCCGGCAAGGGAAGCGTCGAGATTCCGCCGGACACTTTTGTTAAAATTTTAAAAAGATAATATGAAAAGAAAAAAAATTATTCGCGCCATTTGGTTGGCAATTTCTATTTTGGTGACAATTTCCATGATTGTTTTTCCGCTCATGATGGGTGGTGTGGGCGGATTTTAATAATAAGCTAAAATTATGAAAGAATGGAGCGTCTTGCCGGGCATTGATCAGGAAACAGCTGCTAAATATCCCAATATCAGCCGTATTTTTTTACAGCTGCTTTTTAATCGCGGTTTAAAGGAAGAGTCGGCGATTAAAACTTTTTTAAGTGGAGAGCTTGCTAGCCAAAATACTGTCAGTTTTGGCAATGATTTAAGCTTCTATGATCCTTTTATTTTTAAAGATATGGCCGCGGCGGTTGATTTGATAATCAGCCATATCAAGCAGGGGAATGGCATCGTTGTTTATGGCGATTACGATGCTGATGGCGTAACTTCCTCGGTGGTTCTTTTAGAAACTTTAAAAATTCTCCATGCTAAAGTGGAAGTTTATTTGCCTGATAGAGTAAGCGAGGGCTATGGTCTTAATAAAATGGCAATTAATCAGATATTGGCTAATGGTTTTAAATTGGTAGTTACGGTTGATAATGGCGTCCGCAATAAGGAAGAAGTCGCTTATGCCAAGAGTAAAGGCCTAGATATTATAATTACTGATCATCATGTTTTACCGGAGCTTAATGATTTACCGGATTGTCTGTTAATTAATCCGGCCGATAGCCGTAACGCCTATCCTTGCCCGTTTTTAGCGGGCGTCGGCGTGGCTTTTAAATTGATTAGTGCTCTGCTTATAAAATCCAATTTGCCGGAAGCGCAAAAAAAATTAATTTTAGAAAAAAGCTTAGATTTAGTCGCCGTCGGCACAATCGCCGATATGGTCGGGCTTTTAAGCGAAAACCGTTTATTAGTAAAAAAGGGTTTGGAGATTCTTAATCAAAATAAACGTTTAGGTTTAAACGCTTTAGTTAAATCCGCTAAAATTAATGTCGGTAAAAAATTAGAGGCTTGGAATGTCGGTTGGCAAATTGGCCCGCGCCTTAATGCCGCCAGCCGTTTAAGTCATGCCAATACCGCTTTTGCCTTGTTAACTTGCGAGGAAGTCGGTGAAGCGGAGACCTTAGCCGAAGAGCTCAACCAGCGTAATTTAAGTCGCCAGCAGATAACTAAAGAAATAAGCGAACAAGTTGAAAAACAAATTGATATTAATAATATCCCCGATATTATTATTGGTATTGCCGGTGAAGATGAAATTTGGAACGAAGGCGTGATCGGCTTGGTCGCCGGCCGTATTGCCGAAAAATATTATCGGCCGACTTTAATTGTTACTCGTTTGATTGAAGAAGCAGAATTTGATATCGAAAAAAAGAAACTGGTTCCTAAGAAAGTTTCTTTCAAGGGTTCGGGACGTTCTATTCCGGAACTAAATTTGATTAAAGCGATTGAAGCTTGTTCGGAAGAGCTTGATAAATATGGCGGACATCCCATGGCGTGCGGCTTTTCAGTAAAATCAGAGGATAAACTTAGAATTTTTAAAGAAAAATTAGGAGCGCTAGTCTCTAAAGAATTGGCCGGTAAAAGCTTGGTGCCTAAATTGGAAATTGAAGCCGTTTTGAAACCGGAAGAAATTAGTTTAAATTTGGCGGATGAAATCAGTAAACTCGAGCCTTTCGGCCAAAACAATCAGCAGCCGCGCTTAGTAAGTTATAATATGCTGGTTGAAGATATTTCCGTAATGGGTTTTGATAATCAACATATTAAATTGAGATTATCAGGCTTTTGGGCTTTAGCTTTTGGAGCGGCAGAACAATATAAACAATTCAAAATCGGTGACAGCGTAGATATTGTTTATTATTTGGAGGTTAACGAATTTAATGGCCGTCGCGATGCGCAGCTTAAGATTATTGATTTACGTTTATCAACAAAATAAATTAGTTAAACATATATGAGCTTAGAAAAAATAATAATTTTCACGGATGGTGGAGCGCGGGGCAATCCAGGACCGGCGGGAATTGGAGCGATATTATACGACAGCCAAAAACAAGTATTAGCCGAGATTTCGGAATATCTGGGCGTAGCCACGAATAACCAGGCCGAGTATAAAGCTTTAATTGCGGCTTTGAAAAAAGCGGCCAGCCTAGGGGCGAGTGAATTGGAATGCTATTTAGATAGTGAATTGGTGGTCAAGCAGTTAAAGCGGGAATATAAAGTAAAAAATAAGGACTTGGCGCCTTTGTTTCTGGAGATTCATAATTTAAGTTTTAAGTTCAAACAGATAACCTATACCCATATCCCGCGTGAGCAGAATAAGGAGGCCGATAGGTTGGCTAATGAGGCAATGGACAAGGGAACCCTCTAAAATTTATTAGATAATAAAAAAGAGACTTGAATAATCAAGTCTCTTTTTGTTAGGCAAAATTTTATTGGCGCGGACAAGCGGAAATACTAACATGCAGATGGTTGCCCTCATCTAAAACATAGGCTCCGGAATCACAGGCTTTAGCCGCGGCGGTTAAAGCAGCGGCATTTGTTTCATCGCCAAAATCAACCGCGTAAGATTTATTAGTTGCTAGTCCGCCGCCATAGTGGCAGGAGCCACATGAATGAACGCAGGGCGGCCTTAGGCAGTTGCTTACGTTGCACTGATATAGATTACCGATGAAGTTGCTATCGCTAATTGAGGATATTTTCCCAATGCCATTTGGTAATTGGGCGCGCATACAGTTTAGTAATTGACCTAATTCGGCGCTAGCATCACCAACCTGATTAATTATTCCCGGATCAAAAGACCAGCCGGTAGTAACCAAGGTTGATTGAAAAATTGCCGAAGGATTGGAGCCGCATTCGCCCTTTGTTAGAATCCCGGTACCAGTCACCGTCGCCACACCGCCGCAGTCTTCAGTCCAAATATCAATACGTTTACCCTTTATTAAACCGCCGCTATCGGTGATAGTGTAGGTCTTGTTATTAAAACAAACTTGATCACCGAGTTTTAAATTTGAACAATCATTTACCGGACCGGCAATAGAACCGTCATAAGGAGCCGAACCGCTTTTGGTGTGATTGCAGTATTCGGTATCTTTGGGAAAATATTTACATGGAGAATAGTGCTTTCCTTGACTGGCTAAAGTTTTATAAATATCATCACAATTTTTGGAAGTGTCTAAACCGACTCCATCCGGACAGCTGCAATTCATAGCTATGGAGCAGAAAAATTTGTCGGTGTTGGCCCAGGTTGGCCGGCAATAACCGGTGGCAAAGAAGGCGGTTCCGTTTTTAAGCTCTTCATCCGTAGCGCAGGCAGCTCCCATATAATTACTGGCGCCGCCGGAATCTTTCGATTTAACTAACTCGGCGACTTCTTGGTTGCTTAGGGCACCTAAAGTAATCGCCGGAAATTTTACTAGATTAGGGTTTACTTGAACTAAAAGAACATAAGAGCTCATAAGAATTATTAATCCGGTAATACTGCCAATAATTATTTCTTTCGCTTGTCCGACTTTACCGGCATCGCCTCCAGAAATAAGCCAGAGTAAACCGCCGGCCATCAGCATGACGGCCGCCAGAATTCCAGCGATTTTAAGTGCATAATTATAGATCCAATTTAAATATTCCCCCAGCCAGTTTACTTTACAAGTATATTCTCCATTGCCACCTTGAGTACATTGCGGTTGCGTAAGATTTAATCCGGGAAGATCTATTTGCAGTTCGGGAATTTCAAATTTAGGCACTGTGCTGATTGTGGTTTCACTGCTTTCTTGTTCGCAGCAACAGACATCCTGAATATTTTCTCCAATGGCATATCTAATGGTAGTTTTAATGCCTGGACAATTGCTGTTATCAGATTGCGTCTCTCCTAATTTGGCATTACAAGCGGGCATAGAAGCTACGCCAGCCATTGTAGCGGTTCGCTGTTCTCTAATAGTACAAGCTGCTTGCGCAAAGGCCATGGGGACGAAAAGCGTTGCCAGCAGAGATAAACTTAAAAATATTTTTTTGATTCTCATATTAAATTTGATATTTTTTTATATTATCCGCGGCCAACATCTGAATATGATTAATTTCCGCTTCGCCTAGATGCTTGAAGCGGCTTTGAGCTTTAAGATAACTATTAACCGGTTCGGCTTTAAAATTAGCGTTGATGCTGGAGGCACTTAATTTGCCGTCAGTATATTCTAATAAGGGATACAAGCCAGTTTTAACCGCTAATTTACCCATCATCGCTGCTTCATCATAACCAATACCCCAACCAGGGACACAGGGACTCAAAATCTGAATATAAGAAGGCCCGGGAGTGGCTAAAGCTTTTTTAACTTTATTGGTAATGTCATCCGGAAAACCGGCAGCTGATTGCGCGACATATTTTAAGCCGTGGGCGAGCGCAATTGCCAGCATATCTTTTTTTACTTGGTTGGAGCCTATAGACTGAGCGCCACTAGGAGTGGTTGTAGTGGAGGCGCCATAAGGTGTGGAGCCGGAAGCTTGGATGCCGGTATTAGAATATGATTCCGTGTCATAACAAATATAAAGAATATTTTCACCCCGTTCCCACATGCCGCTGACGAGACCTAGACCGATATCAAAAGTACCGCCGTCTCCCGCTTGGACTAAAACTTTAGTATTGTTATCGCCGCGATTTTTTAAAGCCGCTTGAATTCCCGAGGCGACCGAAGAAGCATTTTCAAACAGGGAATGAATCCAAGGCAGCCCCCAAGAAGTTTGCGGGTAAGCGGTCGTGGTCACTTCTAGACAGCCGGTGGCATTGGCGATAATGGTATCTTTAGTCAGGCCACGCATGACCGCGTGAACCGCCGATAATTGTCCGCAACCAGAACAAGCATTATGGCCAGGAGCGAGTTTTTTATATTCTTGAGTTTTTTTATTTTGCATAATTTTATTGTTGTTGACAATAGCTCATCGCTCCGCCATCACAAGAATAGGACGAATTTGGCACATACATTTTATAACTTGAACCAACCCAGCCGTTTACACACCAACTCGCGCATTCGTCTGGCAGAATGTCATTTTTACAAGTCACGTAAACATAAACGCCTGCCACCTCTCCTTGTCCACACTGGCAGCAAACTTTAGTATTGATGCATTTTTCTTGGTAGCAATATCCCTTTTTAACAGCCGTTGAATTTAATGTGCAGGGGGTATAATCACCTTTGCCTTTACAGAAATTATCCGCAGTTTGGGTTACTATGGCGCTTTGGCCACAGCATTTTTTTTGATTATACAGACAATCAGTCGGTTCCTGATTTGCGGGGTTACCAGATCGGCAAATACTTGTATCCAAGTTTATAGACGGGGGAATATTATCTTCGCATCGCTGGTCAGCACTGTTCATACATATCCAGCCATATTTCATGTCTGCTGGCGCATTTTCTAGATTAGTTATTAAGTAATCAGCGTTAACTGTTAACTTTGTTAAGCTCATCGGCGTCAAACTTAACAGCGCCGGATTAACCGTATTTAAAATTAACCAAGCACTAAATAAGATTATTAAGCCGCTAATCGCGCCAACTATCATTTCCTTGGCTTGGCCGATTTTTGATTCATTGCCGGCGGAAGTAAGCCAGATTAAACCGCCGCCCATTAAAATCACGGCTGCTAAAATCCCCGCGGCCTTTAAGCCGTAGTCGTACATTGCCTTGATATATCTAGCCAATAAATCACTGGTCATTTTGCCGTCCACGGTTGTACCGACATCAACCGCCCCAGTAGCAAATCCGGGAATAGCCACTTGCGGCGTGAATTTTATCGCATCGGCTGCAAGAGCTAAGCTGGCCGGCAGAAACAATAAGGAAAAACCGACCAATAGTCCAAAACTTAAATTAATTACTAATTTTGGCAGTTTAGTTTTCATATTAATTAACAAATTTTATTTTGTTTGTTGTGCGGCCGCGCATTTCTTTAATAATTTTAGCTATCATTTTTTCACTGATATCATGCCCGCCCAGACCGGCAATATAATTTTGGATATTTATTTTTTCGTGTCCAAAAATAGCCGCTTTCGTTTCTAAATATAAAGGACCGCCGCTTCCGGGATTAATTGCTTTTTCAATGACAGCGATATTCACGCAATGGTCAATCGCCTTTTTTATTTCTTCGGCCGGGAAGGGGCGGAAGGTAGTTATTTTTAATAAGCCGACGTCGGCATATTTTTTTAAGGTTTCTTTAATAGTCCCCGCAAGCGAGCCCATGCAGATTAAAATTATTTTTGGTTTTTTGGCACCTGAATATTCAACTAGCCCATTGCCGTTATTTTTGAACTTAAATATTTTTTTTAAATTAAGATACTCCTTTTTAATAATTGCCAAACTAGTGTCAAAGTCTTGGCAGATATCCTTTCGGGTGTCTAAATAATCATTAGGCGAAAAAAAGCCACCCATAGTCACCGGATTATTGGTATCTAAAAAAGTTCCTGCTTCCAATTTTCTGGCCGGCAGATATTTTTTAATTAAACTTTTGTTGGGAATAGCTACCGGTTCATAAGAATGCGTTAAAATAAAACCGTCAACATTAACGAGTGCCGGCAAATTCATTTTTTCTGCGACCTTATAAGCGAGTAAATGTTGATAAACGGCTTCTTGATGATTTTCGGCGAAGAATTGCAACCAGCCGCTGCCAGCGACAGCCATCGCATCGCTATGATCATTCCAAATATTAATAGGTGAAGATATGGCTCGATTAGCGCAAGTCATTACTATCGGCAAGCGCATGCCGGAAATGTTGTATAAAACTTCAGCCATGAGCAATAATCCCTGGGAACTGGTAGCGCTGTAAACACGCGCTCCGGCGGCGCTCGCTCCAAGAACAATTGAAGCGGCGGCAAATTCGCTTTCGGCGCGCACATATTCAAAATTCGCCTGGCCGTTGGCTTTAAACTTAGCCAAGTCTTCGACAATATGAGTTTGCGGCGTTATCGGATAAGCGGAAACGACTTCCGGCCCGATATTATTAACCGTTAAGGCAATGGCGCGGGAACCTTCCAAAATTTCTTGGCCTTGATGTTGATTTTTGTTTTTGGCTTTCATGTTATTTTTAATAATCTTCTTTCATGGAAATTGCTTTAACCGGGCACTCGTGCGCGCATAAGCCGCAGCCCTTGCAGTAATCATAATCGGTTTGCGGTTTCAGCTTATTTTCTAGCGGTCTCATTTCAATGCAATCTTCCGGACATAATTTGGCGCACAAAGAACAGCCAATACATTTTACGTTATCGGTTATTGGTTTGTGGGTACGCCAAGCCCCAGTTTTATTGGCGAGGGAAGTGTTGGCCTTGGTAGTCAGTTTTTTCATACTAGTCGTTAAAAGCAACTTCAATTGCTTGGATATTTTTTTTGATTATAGTTTTGCCTTTATCGGCAAATTTTTCCGCCACCGCGTATTTGAGCGACTCCAAAGTTATCAATCCGGAATGTTTGGCGAAGGAGCCTAAAATAACCGTGTTGACGATATTTTTGCCAAATATCTTTAAGGCGATTTCCGTCGCCGGCGAACAAAACACTTTTTTAGACGGTAATTTAATCGGCGCCTGGTAATTATCAGGAGCATTAATTATGAATAAAGTATTTTTATCTGTGCCTTTGAGAATATCACTATTTTCCAATAAGCTAGCATCTTGAATAATTAGAATATTGGGATTATGAACTTGTTCGCGGGTAATAATTTGTTCGTCGGCAATTCGCGCATAAGATTGAATCGGAGCACCGCTTCTTTCCACGCCAAAATTAGGAAATGCTTGGGCGTATTTTCCGGATTTAAAAGCGGCGATGGCAATTAATTCAGCAGCGGTAACCACTCCTTGTCCGCCGCGGCCGTGTATTCTTATCTGTTCCATATTTACTTTATTATATTAAGCAAGCCGTCAACGATTGTCTGTAAACCTTCTTTATCCATGGCTCCGGTGAACATTTTATTATTAATAAACCAAGTGGGGGTTCCTTGAATTTGCAGATAAGTTCCGTCATCATAATCTTGTTTTATTCTCGGGAAATATTTCTGGCTATCAAGACAGGTTTTAAATTGGTCGGAGTTTAGCCCCAAAGTTTCGGCTAGTGCCGGAATATTAACAGCCAATTCTTCTTGAGTTAGGTTGAATTTATCTTGATTTTCGAAAAAGACATCGTGCATCTGCCAAAATTTTCCTTGTTCGCCGGCACAACGCGCTGATAAGGCTAGAAAAATTGAATTGTCGTGTAAAGGATAATCGCGATAAATGATGCGAACCTGTCCGCCGTAGTTTTGTTGGATATTTTTAATAGCCGGATATGACTCTTCACAGTAAGGGCAGGCAAAATCGGCAAACTCCACAATGGTTACCTTGGCATTGCTCGGTCCCCAAGAATTATCACTTTCACCACTGATGGCTGTTAAATAAGTTTGCATCTGTTCTTCGGCGCTGGGTCCGCTCACGCCACTGTTTATTATTTGAACTTGCTTGACCACATAAATTCCGGAAGCAATTACAAAGATTAAAATCAGGGAGGCGATGGCTAATAAAATTATGCCCCACCATTTGAGATACCAGGGGCGTAATTTTTTTACATGGCGCGCCTTCATGGCCGCGTATTGGACTCTTTCTTCTAAGCTCATATTTTTTTGGCAAATTGAAAAAATATCTAGTTTCCAGTATGCTGTTATTATAACATAATTTATGAAAATAATCTCCTGGAATGTTAATGGAATTAGAGCGGTAGCGAAGAAGGGTTTCTTGGATTTTTTGTCTAAGCAAAAACCGGATATTTTGTGTGTCCAGGAGATAAAAATTTCCGATAGTGCCAGAGAGCAAACAGAGTTCGATTTTGCCGGTTACGAAGAGTATTGGAATAGCGCTCGGCGGCCGGGGTATAGCGGTACGGCCATTTTAATTAAGAGCGGCCAATCGATTTTTTTAGACATTAAAAATGGTTTCGGAATTGAAAAATTTGATATTGAAGGTCGAGTGCAAACTCTGGAAACTAAAGATTTTTATTTGTTGAACGTTTATTTCCCGAATTCTAATCATGAACTTAGCCGCTTGGGTTATAAAATTGAGTTTAATGAGGCTTTGCTTAAATATGCCAAGAAATTAGAAAGAAAGAAACCAGTAATAATTACCGGCGATTTTAATGTTGCTCATCAAGAAATTGATTTGGCGCGGCCCAAAGAGAATGTCGGCAGCCCCGGTTTTACTCCCGAAGAACGCTCTTCTATGGATAAGTTCTTAGCGGCCGGTTTCGTTGACACCTATCGCGCTTTAAACGGTGATAAAATTCAATATTCTTGGTGGAGTTTTCGCGCCGGTGCCCGGGCGCGCAATGTCGGTTGGCGGATTGACTATTTCTGTGTATCGGATAAACTTAAAAAACACCTAAAAAAAGCCTATATTTTAGATGAACAGACCGGTTCTGACCATGCTCCGGTCGGACTGGAAATTAACTAATACTTATATGTATAATCATGCAGAAATTGAAAAAAAGTGGCAGTCGCGCTGGCAAGCAGATAACCTTTATTTAACCGGTAATGATGCTAGCAAACCCAAATATTATATTTTAGACATGTTTCCGTATCCTTCCGGTGCCGGGCTTCATGTTGGCCATCCTAAGGGTTATATTGCCACCGATATTTTTGCCAGAATGCGGCGCATGCAGGGTTATAATGTTTTACATCCGATGGGTTTTGATGCTTTTGGTTTGCCGGCGGAAAACTACGCCCTTAAAAATAAAGTTAATCCCAAGGTTTCGGTTGCAGAAAGTGTAGCTCGTTTTAAGAGTCAGTTAGAGATTTTAGGGTTTTCTTACGATTGGGAACGGGAAGTAAATACTACCGATCCAAATTATTATAAATGGACGCAGTGGACTTTTTTAAAGATGTGGGAAAAGGGCTTGGCTTTTGAATCTAATGAACCGATAAATTGGTGTCCGTCTTGTAAAACTGGTTTAGCCAATGAAGATTTGGAAGACGGGAAGTGCGAACGCTGTGGTTCTGAAGTCGAGCAAAAACCGATTCGACAATGGGTTTTAAAAATTACCGATTATGCTGAGCGGCTGCTTAATGATTTGGAAAAATTGCCGGACTGGGAAGAGTCAATTAAAGAAATGCAAAGAAACTGGATTGGAAAGAGCGAAGGCGCGGAGGCAATTTTTAAAATTGCCGGCACCGAGGAAACGGTTACCGTTTTTACCACCAGAATCGATACAATTTACGGCTGTACTTACTTAGTATTAGCTCCAGAAAATCAATTGGTACAAAAATTAAAAACAAAAATAGCTAATTGGTCGGAAGCGGTTGAATATATTGAATCTTTGGATAAAATTTCAGAGATAGAAAGAACTAGCGCCAGCAAAGAAAAAACCGGTGTGAAATTAAAAGGAGTCAAAGCCATTAACCCGTTTACCGGGGAAGAGGTGGAAGTTTTTATCGCTGATTATGTTTTAAATTCTTATGGCACCGGAGCGGTAATGGCCGTGCCGGCACACGATGAGCGGGATTACGAATTTGCCAAGAAATATGGCTTAAGAATTAAATCAGTAATTTCGATGGATGGCGAAATTCCGTTTGAAGGCAAGGCGGCCTTTACTGACGATGGGACCTTATTTCATTCCGCCGAGTTTAGTGGTTTGAAATCGGCTGAAGCTAGAAAAAAAATGATTTCTTGGCTGGAAAGTAATAAACTGGGAATCGGTAAAATAAATTATCGAATTAAAGATTGGGTTTTTTCGCGTCAAAGATATTGGGGAGAGCCGATTCCGCTTATTCATTGTGCTCAGTGCGGAGTAGTGGGGGTTCCGGAAGACGAATTGCCGTTACGTCTGCCGGAGGTTGAAAGTTATGAGCCCACGGGGACAGGAGAATCACCGCTAGCGGCAATTTCCGACTGGGTTAATGTTGCTTGTCCGAAATGCGGCGGAGCCGCCAAGCGCGAAACTAACACCATGCCTCAATGGGCCGGTTCTTGCTGGTATTATTTGCGGTATATTGATCCTCAAAATTCCGAAGCTTTAGTTGATAAAAAATTGGAGAAATACTGGTCGCCGGTTGACTTTTATGTCGGCGGCGCCGAACATGCGACGCGCCATCTTATCTATGCGCGATTTTGGCATAAATTTTTGTTTGATATCGGAGCGGTTGCTTACGAAGAACCATTCACTAAATTAAAACACGTCGGTTTAATCATGGGGGAAGACGGCCGTAAGATGAGTAAGCGCTGGGGGAATGTAGTTAATCCTGATGATATGGTCAAAAAATCCGGTGCCGATGCTTTGCGGGTTTATGAAATGTTTATGGGCCCCTTTGAACAGGCCTGTAATTGGAATACTAGCGGAGTTGTCGGAGCTCGGAAATTTTTGGAAAAAGTTTTAGGCCTGACTGAAATTAATAGTTATCAAGAAGATGCTAAAATAATTTCCTTGCTTCATAAAACGATTAAGAAAGTAACTGAAGATATTGAATCTTTCCGACTGAACACCGCGGTCTCGGCGATGATGATTTTAGTTAATGAAATTAGCGATTATAAAACTAAAAATAAGGCTTTGCCGTTTTCCCGGGAGGATTTCCTGAAGCTTATTCAAGTTTTGTCTCCGTTTGCGCCACATTTAAGCGAAGAAATTTGGGAAAAGTTGACTCAAAAGAACAGCATCTTTATCAGTCTTTGGCCTCAATATGAAGAGTCAAAAATAAAGGACGAAACTTTTAATTTAATTATTCAGGTTAATGGCAAATTAAGAGCTTCTTTGGAAGTGGCTTCGGGAATTTCTGAGGAAGAGGCCTTTGCTTTGGCCAATACTCAAGAAAACGTCCAGAAATGGTTAGTGGATAAAGAAGTTATCAAAAAAATATTTGTGTCCGGAAAATTGCTTAATATTGTGGTTAAATAAAAAGTTAGATGGAAGATTTATTATCTAAAACTCGAGAAATTTGCCGCCTAATCGGCATTAACCCCAAGCGTTCCAAGGGACAGAATTTTCTGATTAATGAAAAAATTTATAATGATATTATTAACGCGGCCGACTTAAAAAAGACGGATGAAGTTTTGGAAGTCGGGCCCGGTTTAGGATTTTTAACGGTTAAATTAAAAAAAGAAGCGGCTCGCGTCGTGGCCGTGGAGCTTGATGACGAATTGGCTGATTATTTAAAAATCGGTTTTGGCGCTAGCGACGAAGAGAAAGTGAAAGTTGTAAATTTAGATATTTTAAAGTTCAATTTGCCGGCGGAGTTCTCAGGGAATTATAAAATTGTCGCCAATTTACCCTATAACATCACTTCAATTTTTTTAAGGATGGTTTTGTCCAGTGCTTGTCGTCCGGAGTTATTAGTACTGATGCTTCAGAGGGAAGTCGCCGAAAGAATTGTCGCGACCGCTCCGGATATGAGCTTATTGGCACTCTCGATTCAGTATTATGCCGACGCCGTTATTATTAAAAACGTCCCGGCCGGTAATTTTTGGCCGGAACCGAAAGTAGAAAGCGCTATCATTAAAATTGTGGTGCGCCCCGAATTACATGATGCCGAGACTGATAAATTATTTTTTAGAATGGCTAAGGCTGGTTTTAGCGCTAAGCGCAAAATGTTGAAAAATAATCTGGTTGGCGGCCTAAAAATCAAGCCGGAAATAATTATTAATACTTTAAATAAAATTGGTCTGGATATTAAAGTGCGCGCGGAAGATTTAAGTCTCGCTGATTGGCATAAATTATTTGCGGAGCTTAGCGCGTTTATGGTATAATAAAATCAATCAGCCGCTCTTTAAGAGTGCTGAGATTTCATTTATGCCCGGGTCTAATTTTTCAGACAATAACTCTTCCGATTTCAGTTTTAAGAACATGCCGCGCCCGCAAAAAACGGCTGTGGTTCTTTTGCTAGGCTTAGGAGTAGTAATCTTATTTTTTGGCGCTTTGCAATTTAGAAATAGAGTTGTCAGCCCTTTCCAGGTTGATATTAGTGGATTGGCAACGGCCGATAGCGCCGTCGATACCGCCAATAAAGACACTGATAGCGATGGCTTGTCGGATTATGATGAATTTAATGTTTATCAAACCTCGCCTTATTTAGAAGACTCAGATAGTGATGGCTTATCGGATAGCGTGGAAACTAAAAATGGAACTGATCCTAATTGTCCGCTCGGCCAAGATTGTATTGGTGGTAATAATTTTGCAATTGAAGTGGCCACTGGTACTGATTCAACAATCAGCAATGCTAGCAGTACCGATTATTCTTCTGGCGGTCTGGGAACAATTAATGTTTCTTCCAGCACCAGTGAAACTGATTTAAGAAATGCGCTTGCCGGTCAAGTTGATGCCGCAACGCTTAGACAGATTTTATTAGACAACGGCGCCGATAAAACCATGCTGGATGCGATTACTGACGCCGACCTTTTAAAAAGTTATCAAGAAGTTTTAAATAATCAATAATGAAGAATAAAATGAAGCCTTCTTTATTTCCAAAGAAGCAGCATCAAGCTTTAAGCCAAAAAATTAAAGTTTTTGTGCTGTTTTGTGTTTTAATCTTTACTGTCGCGCTGGTTCCAATAAAAGTCGCCAGAGCGCAGATGGTCGTCACTGATATCCCCAAATTAATTTGGGACAAGATCACCAAGATATCGGGAGATCTTTTGAAAAAAAGCGCTTCACTCGCTTTCCAGCAAACACTTAGAACCGCTTTGAACAAAATGGCCTACGATACCGCCAATTGGGTTGGTTCCGGTGGGCAAGGGCAAAAGCCATTATTTGTTACTCAGGATTGGGGAGCCTATATGGCGCAAATCGGCGATGAAGCAGCGGGAACCTTTTTAGAAAATTTTGCTAACAATTATTCCGAGGGCAGTAACAGCACGGCCGGTTGTACCGAGGATTATCAAAGCTGTCTCAGTAAATGCGCTAGTCGTTATTTAGGACAATCAAATTCTACAGAAGCTTTAAATTGTAATGCCGCTTGTCAAAAAACGGCTAACAGTTGCGCCGCCGGCGTTAAATCAAGCGGTCTCACCGTTAATTTTTGCCAGCCTTCATCTTTAGAGTCTAAGGTTAAAATCGGTCTGGGCTTAGCTAACCAAAATCGTCCTCAAGGACCAAGCTGTACCGCTTCGCAAATGGTTAAGAATTGGAGCGATGCCGCCGCTAAATATAAAGATGTTACCAGTCCTGATTTCTTGGAAAAAACTTTGCCTAGCTTGTTTGACCCAACTTCCAGCGATTTAGGAATTTATTGGACCGCGAGCACTGACATGATGGGTGAAAAAATTGAGGCTAAATCAGTGGCCAATACTACCTTAGTAGGTAAAGGTGGTTGGCTTGACTCTCTATCTATTGGCGGCACTTCCAAAACTCTGCCTAATGCCGCCCAACTTCAGGTTGAATCTAAATCGGCTGAATACGCCGCTAATTTTGGTAAATATACCGGCGATGCTTTTGTTGATGCTGCCAATGTCTTTCTAAATCAACTCGCAATTTCTGCTTTCAATAATTTAATGCAGAATATCGGCAAGAAAACTGCCGGCACGGCTGCTATTACCGGGACCACTAATGAAAGCGACCCTGGTTCCGGCGGCGGCGAAGTGGCGCTTAAGGCCGTGACTACTAAACTTATTACGCCTAACTTCGGCAACGGTTCCCAATACGATGTTTTATCAGAATTAGCTACTTGTCCCGATAAAAATAATCCGGGCCCAACTAACTGCGTGATCGACAATAAATTAATGCAGGGAATAACCGAGAAAAAGACTGTCGCTGAAGCGATTGCTAGCGGCTACCTTCATGGTGACTGGCAATTAACAGTTGATAGTTTACCGGGCAGTTATGAAAGCAGTTATTCTTGGCGTAATATTGCTATTTTAAGAGAATTCCGTATTTTGCCACTCAGTTGGGAAACCGCTTTGCAAAAAATTAAAAATTATAATATTGCTAACCCGGATAATAAAACCAAGGCAACTTTGGGAGATTTAGTTTCTTGTTTTGCGCCTGATGATGAATATAGCACCTTTAGTTCTGACTTTGATGCGACTAATCAGGCTTGGTGCACCGGCCTGGTCGACCCTAATTGGGTTTTGAAAGCGCCGCTTAATTTTTGTAAAAAAGATGGTGTTAGCGCTCAAATTTTAAATAAAAATGTCACTCCTTCACAGGCGGCTACTCAATATAGCGAATATGTTGCTAGCCAAGTTTCAGTAGTGCGCGCGGAAGATTATTGTGCCGATAACCAAAGCTGTATCAAAGAAAACAGCAGTGGCGGTTGCGATGCTTTCGGTTATTGTAATGAAGAGAAGAGAACTTGGAGTTTTGATGGCGATTCCTGCGCCCCGGTTAACAATACTTGCCAGGCTTTTACCAACACCTCCTCCAACCAAAAAATTGCGTATTTGGAAAATACCCTTGATTATGGTAATTGTAGTTTAGAAAATGCCGGTTGTAAGGAATATTCTAATAATGGTTCTTATAGTTCAGCTAGCGGCATCATTACTTGGAATCCGGCCCAAAATGTTTATTTGAATAAAAATGCTGAAAATTGTTCTTCTAAAGATGAGGGCTGTTCCGAATTTATTAGAATTAAGCCTACTTGGGGCGCCAATTTAGTGATGGACTCCGATTTTAGCGGCGAAGCGCTCGGAGCCTCTTCAACCAATTCTTTTTTGAATTCTTGGCCTTTAGCTGCTGGCGGTTCCTTCCAGGCTGTAATTGTTGACAGCGCGGTTGAACCAGGCGCTGCTAGTGGTAAGGCCTTAAAATTATCCAGTAACACCGGCGTCGTCTCGGTATTTTCCGATTCCAGCAATTCCTTGTTGCCGGCTAATTTGGATTTGGTTGTCGGCCAATCTTATACTTTAAGCGCTGATGTTTATTTAGCGACTGGTAATAATGTTAAGCTCACTATCGGTCCGGCCGGCGTTAACCAAGCGGTTTATCAAACAAGCACCAGAGGTTCTTGGCAGCACGCGAGCGTTGTCGGAAAGGCCAGCAGCCTCAGTCAGCTAATGTTTTCCATAACTGCCTCAGCCTCCGGACAAGTAGTCGTATATGTTAAGAATATTAAGTTCGAAATGAGCGATTGGGATACCGGTTATAGCTCTTACGGCGCTTCCAAGATTTATCAAAAATTATTGCCTCCTTATTTGGAAAGTGCTTGTTATGAAACCAGCGCTGACGGTTTAAGTTATCATTTGAAAGCGAATGCCCCAGCCAAATGCGCAAATTATGCCCGTAAATGTTCTTCGGAAGAAGTTGGCTGCGAACTCTTTAAGTCAGTTAAAAATAACGTCTTCTCGGTTCCGGCCAAAGTTTCCAATGTTGATTATTGTCCTTCAGAATGTGTCGGTTATGATGTTTATGTTTCTCGACAAACTTATTTTAACCCCCCGACAGCCGAGAATTTAATTCCTAAAACCGCCAAGACTTGTAATGCAGAAGCGGTTGGTTGCAACGAGTTTACTAATTTGGACGATGTTGCAGCCGGAGGCGAACAGAAAGAATACTACTCGGCTTTAAAACAATGTGTTAAACCAAACCAAACAACTTGCGCTAGTTTCTATTCTTGGGAGGGCACAGATAATGGCTATCAATTAAAATTATCCAACTTAAAACAAGATACTAACAATAACGGACCGGCCGTAACTTCTAACGATAGCGCTTTGTGTAACGCCGCTATTTACAATGCCCCGGTCACCAGCGCTCTTTACAATGCTGATTGCCGTGAATTTTATAATGCTGCCGGCCAAGTCTTCTATCACTTAAATTCCCGAGTAATTACTTGTTCTGACGATTGCCGCGCTTATCGCATGACCGATAAAAATTATGATCCTCAATTTCCGCAGGCTCAATGTACCGGTGTTGAAAAACATTGGGATAGCGCCGCGGGCGCTTGCGCTGTCTGCGTGAATGGCGGAGTTTGGGACAATACTCATCAAGCCTGTGTTTATCAAGGTATCCCCGGAGAAGGGAAAACTTGTAGCGCGGCTGATAATGGTTGCCGTGAATATAATGGTAACACCGGTAATAATGTCCGCTTAGTTTCTTCTTATGATTTTGAAAATAATACTAGCGCTTGGACATCCAATTGTACTAATGGCATTAGCTTAGCCGCTATTTCCAACAGCAAAAATGGTCATTCATTATTATATAATAATAGCGCTAGCGCTTGTTCGGCGATTGGTAACGATACCCACGTTTTAGCTAAGAGCAGTCCGCTTATTAAGCAGATTTTTGCCGGTGATAATATGGCCGCTCAACTAAAAGTCGGTAATGGCGTTTCTCAAGGAAAATCATACAGTGTTAAGTTCTTAGCGAGTTCGGCTGGCGGTGCGGATCTTAAGCTTTATTTCTATAATAAAGATACTGGCGCCAAAGCCTCCTTTAATAATGGAAATACGCTTCGAGTGGCTGCCGGCGGTGCTTGGCAAGTTTACTCCGCTAATTTAGATAATTTAGATCATGAAGTGACGGCCACCGAAATTTTAGCGGTAACCGCTAATGGTAATTTCTATTTGGATAACTTTATTTTAACGGAAATTACCGATCGTTATTATTTGATTAAGAATTCCAGCCAAATCCCTAATGTTTGTTTCTACGATATTTATGATACTTATCAGGGTGCGGATTATAATCTAGGGTGCGCGGCTTATTCTGACCGTGCCAGCGTCAATCATAATCTCCGCTCTTTCTCCGGTATCTGCGATTCAGCTTCGGTCGGCTGCGAACAGGTAATTGGCACCCAAAATTATACCCCCTACGGCGCCGGTCTTTGGGGTGATGATAATCGCAATGGCCAATGCGATGCTAGCGAGCTGAATTGTACTAAAGTTAAGGCGGATAGTGCGATGTATGTTATCTATGATAAGAGCAAGCAGTGTAATCAGGCTGACTTAGGCTGTAGCTTATTGGGTCAATCTCAAGTTTCCGGTTCCGGCAAAGTTTATTCTGATGTCTTCAAGAAAAACAATCCTAATAAATATGATACTATTTTGTGCGGCCAAGAAGGCGTTGGCTGCGAGGAATGGAAGGACGTTGAAGATGGCGGTTTGAGCTATTTCCGCGACCCGGGAAATAAAGTTTGCGTTTATCGTAATGCTTCGGCAGGAACTGCGGCTACCACCGCTTCCCAGAAGAGTTGGTATTTAGCGCCAGTTAAACGTTGCGATGCTGATTCCAACGGTCAAATTACTGGCACTGAAAAGAATTATCCAAGCTGTTTAAGCACTAATGATTGTGCCGGCAAACCTTGTATTATTGATAATAACGATTATCCTTGCGAGATTTCTTATTTGAAAACTATCGGTTTAGGCGGCGAGGGCAATCGGGTTCCGGTTCCAAGCAAGGAAGCGGCGCTGTGTGAAATCCAAGCCTCAACCTGCAGTGAATATATTGATCCGGTAAGCAAGCTTAATCCTAATTTGAATATCTCGGTTACTAACGAGCCGACAAAATTAAAAAAGAACACCCTTTATGTTATAGAGCGTAAGAATAATTCAAGTATTCCGGCTATAACATTTACGTCTCCCGTCAGGTATCTTCTCGCTGATAATAATTATAGCGGTGAAGTTACCCGCTTATCAATCAGCGCCACTACTAAGGCGATTGTCTTTAATTCTTTTGAAAATACTACAGTTACAGTATCCCCTAACTCGGCTGATTTGAGAGAGGCAGCTATTGGCTATCAATTGGAAAATGCTTTAGATAAAGGAAGTTGTAATGGTATCGAAGATTTTAGTAACGGTTGTATTTTGTTTAACGAAAGAACAATTTCCAGCTCCAGTAGCACCCCGGCGGCCATTAGCTACTCCAAATTAACCGGCGCTTTTGACCCGTATGCAACGCTGGAAAAACGTTCTCCGGAAAAATGTGACTCGGCCATTAGTGGTTCTTGCGCCGCCAACCAGCTGATAAAAGTTAGACCGGATAGAGTTTGTGCTAGCTGGTTAGGATGCACCACTTACGCCACCGACCCCGAAACTGGAGCCAAGATTTGTTATTCCTTGCAGCAATGCAACAGTCTTAACGATAAAGGCGAATGTAACAACTTTATTCCTAATGCCACCCCTCCGCCTTTAGAAAATGCTACCGGCTATTCCTCTCTGAGTGCTGGCTCCTTGACGCCAAATAATATTGGCAACATGAAGGAAGTTGGTTTGAATAGTGAAGCTCACTATGATTTCGAAGAAATTATTCCGCCCTTATCTTGTGTTCGTGCTGTTACTGGTGGTCCTTGTTTGTTTGATAGTATTGTTAAGAATTTAATAATTCGTGAGCCGGAAAAAGCGACGGTTGATTACCCTGTTTCCGGCAAGAGCTATTTGAAAGTGCCTTCAACCTATAATGTTTATCCGATGTCCGCTAACTCTTGGATTAACTTGTCTCCTAATCAGGATTATTATTTGAATTATTTAGTGAACACCAAAAATTCCAGTGCTGGCGCTAAAATTACTATTGAAGTTAAGGGCTCGGTCACAACTACCCAATTTACAGTTGAAAGCCCTAATGGTTGGGCTAGAAAGATAAGTAAGTTTAACTCCGGTAATGCCGGTTCTAATAATGTTCAAGTAAGAATTAGGCTTTCCTCTGACAATACTCAGGCTGGGGAAATTTATTTTGACGATATTAATATTGAACCGGTTTTGGATATGGGAAATAATCAGTATGCGGCGCGTGAATGTCGTCTGTATCCAACCAACGACAGTTTGAGCTGTAAAAATCAAAGCACTAATGTTATCAAAGATGGTTTAGAAGGGTATTGTTTAGAACATGATAAAGATAATCCTTCAGTTTGTACTAGTTGGTATCCGGCTGATAGGGTTAGTTCCTCGGTTTTGGGCCGCCAAAGTTTAGGCTATTCCGGTCCGACAAGTTTAAGCTATTGTACAAATGTTGATTCTAATATTTCCTTTGCTAAGAAAATTACGACCAAGCTTATTTATAATCGTCAGCTTAAAGACGGCTGGACATTGATTGATGGCGTCCAAAGCGAACAGTGTAAAGAATTGGCGACTAGTACTGTGGCCGCCTATTGTGGTGACTCGGTAAATTATCGGGGGATTTTATTAGATGACGTTGAGGGCAGTGATAATTGGAATAATTATTATCTTTATTGTGTCCCCAGAGAAACTGCCAAGGGCGGCACCAATTTCCTTTTTGGCGTCGGACCGGAAACTAACGCGCAATCATTAAAATTTGCTGGCGGTATTGCCGGCACCACCTGCGCTAACA
This sequence comes from Candidatus Falkowbacteria bacterium S5_I03, assembly GCA_019248265.1. Lineage (GTDB taxonomy): Bacteria > Patescibacteriota > Patescibacteriia > Patescibacteriales > UBA12465 > UBA12465. The sequence continues at coordinate 15,821 of JAEHGX010000002.1, read as the reverse complement.
TTAAGTTTTTTGAATCCGCTTGGGTAAAATATGACGGTAAGTTTATTACTCAAACTGTTCGGGAATGTAGTGATTCTGCTTCCGGCCAGTGCGAACCAATTGATGAAGCTAAAAATGCCGATCCTCCAATTAGAATCTATGATAATAATTATCCCGCTTTTGATGAATCTGGTTTGAAATATTTAGCGTCTGTTAATGGTGACCGCAGTGATGTCTTTAATTTTACTTGTAGTAGTTTTGCGCAAGTAGTTGCCGGTAATGGCGATAATAAAGCTTGGACCGGCAGAACCGGAATCTTAGCTGACCCCGCTTATGCTACGAATACCCCGGCTTTCTTTAATAATGTTGCCGCCGCCAATGGTTTGAATTTGTATGGGCGCCTGCGTAATGGCGTGCCGTTTGGCTCCTCGGTTTTACCAAGCAGCTATGACTTATTAAATAGCGGCCCGGTTTATCTGCAAAATCAGTATTATCAAAAAGATAACGCTAAAGCATTTGGTGGTCGCCCTTATGGCTGCACGGGCACCTCCTGCAATAACATCGGTTACTGCAGTGAAAATCCGAGCGTTATGTGTGTGTTTAATCCTGTAGGAGTTACTTCTAGCCAGAATTGTTCAACAACTTATACGGATTCCGGAGTTAGCTGCAATAGTTATTATGATAATTGTTCAACCAGCAATATGGTTTGTACAGGCGAAAATGCTCATTGCGAAGACTTGAACAATACTAGTAATTATTTGTGCCGGGGTTATGACTTTTATAACTGTGATATTGATGGTGCGTGCACCTGGGTTGTTGATCAGAATGGTACTTGTAAAACAGAAACTACGAGCTGTACAACGACTATTCAGACTACCGAAGCTGATAGTGATTATATAAATAGAAAGACTTGTTCTGATGGTGGCTTCGGTGTCTGCCGACCATTATGGACATCAGCACCCGATTCTACGACTACCAAGAAAATCTTAAGCGAGCTTTTTCTACAATCTTACGGTGCCTTTAAGTATCAAGCCGGCAGCTATTTGCCGGATGATAACGGTGGTTGGTTGCCGCCAGCTGGGCAGAATGGGACGTTGCCAACTGTTAGTAATGTAAAACTAAAATTTAATGGCGCAGACCAAAACATGACAGTCAGCACTTCCGGTGTCTACAGCTTAGAATTTAACACTGTAGTCAACCCTGAACAGCAGCCGCTCAAGATGATTTATATTAATTGGGGTGATGGCAGTAAGCAGGCCATTACCGGCCAAGACCAAAGAAGTGATTCTAATAATCCGCATGTCTTCTATCATTATTATGGTCCGGATGCCATTAGCCCTAAGAGTGGAAATTCAAACCCTGATAAAAATATTATCGTTAACATCTGGGACAATTGGGATAATAAGAGTAATTAATTAAATATGGCGACCAGCGACGACCGCTCCAATTCCGGAACCGGCTTTGATTCCAATTTTGATAGTCGCCTAATGGGAAAGGATGGCGATGCTAACAGTGCGGCTAAAGCCGGGGCTTTGAATGAGGCCAAAAGGAATAGCGCCGGCGTTGAAGATGGATCGGCTACGGAGCCACAAACTTTAAGAGAAGCCGTTATTGCTGAAAAAAGAAAACAAGCGGCTGAGGAATCTAAATCTGGTGGCGGCTTAAAACAAAAAGCAGCCGTGCCGATGCGCCAGGGAACCAGTAAGTTATTGCAAGATGCTTGGATTAACTTAATCCCCAGTTGGGGGCTAACGCTAATCTGGATAAATATTCATGTTTTCTTGAGTCTAGTAGTAGGTAAAGATGTTTTCTGTAAATTGGGAGATGAGTGGACGACCGGAGGTATATCGGGTGGAGCTAAATCAGTTAATGCTATTGTTGGCGGACAGTCTGGTTATATAACTATTAAAAATGGAAGTAGTTGCGCCAATATTGGCGAGTCGATGGTATTAGTTGGTTTAGATTTGCTTTTATTAATTGTAATTATTGCCATCGTCGCTGTTATTGTTCTTTTAGTAAAACTAATTGAAGACCCAATAGGATTTTATGCCTCTGAGTTTAGTCTTATCTGGGGCGTAGCTACTAGCGCTATTGCCAATTAATATAAATATGAATTTCAAACGGAAACTAAAATTTAATAATCACCAGAAAGCCCTGTCGGTAATTTTGTTTTTGGCGGCTTTAGTTTTACTCTTGCCGCAGGCGGCGCACGCCGATTGGGTGACCACGGTGGTCGGAGGTTTAGCTTCCGGTATAGCATCAGTCCTGGGTTGGATTCTAGCGAAAGTAATGGCTGTTTTGGTTTATATTGCTCAGTATAACAACTTCATCCATGCAGCCGCGGTCGCTAATGGCTGGGTGATTGCCCGCGATATTTCCAATATGTTTTTTGTGATAATTCTTTTGGTTATCGCTTTTGGCACAATTTTACGTTTGGAAAATTATAGTTATAAGAAGTGGTTGCCGAAGTTGATTTTGATGGCAATCTTAATAAATTTTTCCAAGACTATTTGTGGACTATTAATTGATGTTGCTCAAGTAGTAATGTTAACTTTTGTTAATGCTTTTAAGGATGTGATGGCCGGCGGCTTGGTTGATATGTTGGGCATTACCGGTTGGCAGAAACTGGACGGGTTTGAAGATGTTAGCAGTTGGGAAGTAGCCGGGGCCTTTGTTCTATCAGTTATTTATTCGGCCATTGCGCTTATTACGGTAACAGCCATGTTAGGAATGCTCGTGATGCGCATTATTATGATTTGGGTTTATGTTGTTTTGTCTCCCTTCGCATATTTACTGGCAGCTTTTCCGGGCGGTTCCAAATATTCCTCAATGTGGTGGAGCGATTTTACCAAGAACTTAATTGTCGGTCCAGTTCTAGCCTTCTTTATTTGGTTGTCATTTACCTCTCTCGTTAGTTTTAATAATCAAAGTTTAGATATCGACGGTAGCCTGCAAGACCCTAATCAGATTACTTGTCAGCAAGATGAGAGTGGTGTTTGTAAAAAGGGAACTACTGATATCATGATTAAGTTTGTGATTTCTATCGCCATGCTCTTGGGCGGTATGAAGATTGCTCAAGAAATCGGCGGCGCGGCCGCTGGTGTGGCTGGGAAGATATCCAGTGCGGGCAATAAATTAGCGATTGGCGCAGCCGCGGGAGCTGGTTTATTGGCTTGGAAGGGGGTCAAAACCCCGGCTAGTTGGGCTAATGACAAATTTTTACAAGAAAAAGGAATTGTTGATTTAAATTTAAAGCGCGCCTGGGCTGGCATGCAAGCGCGTCGTAAAGAAAAGAAAAACGATCAGTATGTTCGCGGTTTAACAGCTGCTGGAGACAGAATGAACAAGGGTGGATTTGCTGGAGCAATGGCAATGACCGCCGGACCGGCCGATGCTTGGGATAGGCTTTCTGACTGGAAAGGCATAAAACCAGTTGGAATTATCAAACAGTTGAAGGGAGAAAAAAGAATGAATGTGGCCAAAGAAGCAGCCCTTTCTAAAAAAAGCGATGAAAAAAAAAGATTGGATCAAAGTGTGTTTGAAAATAAATTTATAAATGCCAATGCTGAAGATAGACAGAAGATGCTTGATGAAAGCATCTTGGAGAATGAAATTGCTCGGGAAGATAAGGCCGCTGTTAATAATCGGCGCCAATCGCTAGAGACTCAGATATCAGCTGAAGAAGCCAGGGGACAATTTAAGGATGTTGATAAAATTGCTGAGCTTAAGGCCAAAAAAGATGAGGCTGATAATGAATATTTGGCAATTGAAGAAAAGGAAAGCAAGTATTCCGAACAAACCAGGTTTGCTGGTAATAATTTGCGCAAGAATTTCAGTGATCAAGAAAAGTTTGCGGCTCGGGAAGAAATTAAAAGTAGACAAAGTAATATTGATGAGTTGGATAAAAAAGTTGCGGCTAATATTCCTAAATATAATCGACAATCCCGATTGGCTGAACAGACAGCTGTTCAAAAGAAAATGGGTGATCTACGCGATATTGATGATCCTACCGAGTTGTTGCGCATGTTAAAAGGGGCCATAGCTTCCCATGATCGCAATATGGTAAAAGCTGTGATGCTTAAAATGTCTAAAGATGGTAACGATAATGAATTTTTGCAGCCACTCGCTGGCAGGACTGATCACATCGGCTTAAAGCAGATGATGAGGGACTTGTCTGATAAGAAATCTAAAAATTACGCTGGATTTAACCAGCAAGAGGCTTTTAGTTTAGGTAGTCAAATTGCTGAAATAAACAAAGGGACAAATCATTGGGGAGCAACTAGCGCTTATTCGATGGATAATGGCAAGTGGCGTGAAACTACAGACAAAGAACATCATGAAATTAGGGATATTGAAACCGGAAAGCAGCAGTTACAAGCCTTTATTAGAAATAATAATCGTTTAGCATATGGTTATCATGATGAAAAAGGCGATTTTCATTTAGACTTAGGCGGTATTTTAAAGCTACAATCGATTAATAATGGACCAGGTATGAAAAATATTGAAACCATGAATGAAAGTGCCGCCAAATATGTTTATGATGCTATTCATAAACCGGAAAATGCCAGGTTGCTTGCTGAGTTTAGTATTGTTCCCGCGGGCGCCACAAAAAGCTTAGATCAAACGATTGCTGAACGTTTAGGGAAAATTACCGCTATTAAAAATTTTGATGATAAATATAATAAAGCCTCGTCTTTTCAAAGTTAATTATGTCTGACAATAAATACAAAAAAATATTAGAAAAAAGTTATCAAGATTTAGCAGCCGATGTTGTTGCTGGCATTATTGCTACTGATGATCAGCCTAAAGCTTTCCAATATTTAAGAATTCTGGAGAAAGCTCTAGAAGCTAATTCACAGGAATTAAAAGATGATGGCGCTTTATCTAACTTCTATCAAGATCTAATTTTGAAATTAGAGTTTATTGCTTTGCCATCATTAGACGAAAAAGAAATGTTATCTTTATTTAAAAATAATTTTTGCTATCAATTTAACTTAGATGATTATAGTTTAGAAAGACGAGTTAACACAAAATTTTTATCAATTTTACCGATAGAAGATCGTAATAATTTAAAAGAAGAATTAAAAAAATCATTGTTAGAAAATGTTGAAGAAATAACTAAAAATTTTGAAATTAAGACAGTTAAGGATTGGCTGAAAAATTATACTTCCAAAATTGGTCTAGAAGCCAGCGATAAGTTAGCGCGCGCTCAGTATATGATGGGGCTAAAAGGCAACAAGAATATAAGCGCAGAAGAGTATGAGCATTTAAAAATTTTATTTGATTTCTTTGATAAGTTAAATTCTTCCTCAGATACCCCTGGTGGTCTTGAAGAAGAATACGCCATGATGATTAACGGCAAGTTACATATTTTTAGAAAAGGTGTTTTAGAGCCAGTTCATGAAAGCAAGGCGGTTGAAGAAGCCTTAAAAAATTATTCACCAACAGAAAAATTTATTCCGACTGGTATTGAGAGCGATGACGTCCTATCAGACGTAAAACCAATTTCTACTGTCAGCAAAGATTTACCTGTTGAAGCTCCATCTTCTCCTGAAACTCCCGCCGTCCCCGAAAAACCAAAAAATATACCTCGCACGACCGAGCTGGAAGAAATTTTAGATAGCTATTCTCCGGCCAGTTTGGAATATAAAGCTATCAGCCAAGAAATCATGCGTCTTAAAAAAACTGAAGCTCGCAAAAATGCCAAAAGATAAATTACCGCAAATCGCGGTTTCCGGTTCTATTGCTTTTGATAAGATTATGGATTTCCCAGGGAATTTTTCAGATAATATCAGCACCGGACTTCCTAAATTAACCCATAGATTAAATCTCTCGCTCGTCGTCAATAATCTGCAAACCAGTTTTGGCGGCACGGCCGGAAATATTACTTACAATCTCTCGCTTTTAAAAGAAAAACCAATCATCCTCGGGGTGACTGGTTTTGATTTTGCGTCTTATCGCGCTTGGCTTTTAAAAAATAAAATTAATGTCAGCTTTCTTAAAGAATTAAAAGACTCGCCGACTTCCACGGCGCACATTATTACTGATAAGCAAGATAATCAAATTTCTGCTTTTTATCCCTGTAAACCAGTCATCGACTATGTCGCTAAATCGGTTAAAGCAATTTGTGAAAAATATAAAATTTCCTTAGCCATTATTGCCCCTGATGATAAACAGCGGATGCTGGAATATGCGGTTGTTTATCAAAAACGGCATATCCCTTATATATTTGACCCCGGCCAGATGACTCCAACCTTCTCCGCTATTGAATTGCAGCAAGCTATTAAGGGTGCTCGTATTTTAATCGGTAATGATTATGAAATAGTACAGATTGCCAAGCTATTAAAATTAAAAATAGAAGAGCTTAGTTCAAAAGTCGAAATCCTCATCATTACCAAAGGCAGCCAAGGTTCGGAAATTTACCAAGGCGGCCAGAAAATTACAGTTAAAGCTGCTAAACCGGTAAACACTTCCGACCCGACTGGAGCGGGCGACGCTTATCGCGCTGGCTTGATAAAAGGCCTCTTATTAGGCTATAATTTAAAGACCTGCGGGCAATTAGCGGCCACGACGGCGGTTTATACGGTTGAAAAATACGGCACCCAAACTCATCGTTTTACGCCTCAAGATTTTATAAAAAGATATAATAAAAATTTTAAAGATAAAATAACTTTATGAGCCACCTTAAAGATATTAGACTGGCCGCGGCCGGAGAAAAGCGTTTAAAATGGGCGGGGCAGGATATGCCGGTTTTAAATATTATCAAAGCGGAATTTTCTAAAACCAAGCCTTTTAAAAATAAGCGAATTTCCGCCTGTATGCATGTGACCGCAGAAACGGCTAATTTAATGCTAACTTTGAAAGCTGGTGGAGCTGATGTTACTTTAGTTGCTTCTAATCCCTTATCAACTCAAGATGATATTGCGGCCGCTTTAGTTAAGAACCATGGCATAAAAGTAATGGCTGTTCGTGGGGAAGATAATAAAACTTACTATGAGCATCTAAATTTGGCTTTAAAAAATAAACCCCAGATTACGATGGATGATGGCGCTGATTTAATTTCCTTGCTTCATAACAAATATCAAGCAGACGCCAAAAATATCTTAGGTAGCATGGAAGAAACAACTACCGGGGTTATTCGTTTGCGCGCTCTGGAGGCGAAAGGGAAATTAAAATTGCCGGTGATTGCAGTTAATGACGCCAAGACCAAAAATATGTTTGATAATCGCTATGGTACTGGGCAGTCAACTTTAGACGGGATTATTAGAGCGACTGACGTTCTACTGGCAGGGAAGAATATGGTTGTTGCTGGTTATGGCTGGTGCGGTAAGGGTTTTGCTATGCGCACCCGTGGTATGGGGGCTAAAGTGATTGTGACCGAAGTTGACCCGATTAAAGCTCTTGAGGCGGCCATGGACGGCTTCCAAGTAATGACTATGAATGAAGCTTCTAAGGTTGGTGATATTTTTTGTACAATTACTGGCGACAAGCATGTTATTACCGCTACTCATTTTAAAAACATGAAAGACGGCTCGATGGTTTGTAATTCTGGCCATTTTGACGTAGAAATTGATATTCCGGCACTGGCTAAAATGTCCAAGAAGATAACTAAACAAGTTCGGACAAATGTTGATGAATATTTAGTCGGCAGCAAACGAATTTATTTGCTTGCCGAAGGACGCTTAGTTAATTTAGCCGCCGCCGAAGGTCATCCGGCGAGCGTGATGGACATGAGTTTTTCCACTCAAGCCTTAGCCGCGCAAGCGGTCGCGACCGCCAAGAAAAAATTAGATATTAAAGTCCATAACGTCTCCGAAGAGATTGAAAATAAAGTGGCTGCTTTGAAATTAAAATCCTTAGGCATCCAGATTGATAAATTAACCAAAGAACAGGCAGAATATCTCGCCGGTTGGGAGTCAGGAACCTAATTTTCTTGCTAATTCGCGCCTAAGGTCTAATATTGACATTTTTTGAGTAATATTATATTATTAAAAGAATTCGTAAATTAACAATAATAAATAAAAACCAACAAAAAGGGATGAAAAATGAAAAATCTGTTATTTTTGGCGTTTTTTGGGTTTATAACCCAGATTGCCACCGCCCAGGTGTTGGAAGTAAACTCTCCGACAGCCGTTAATCTAAAATGTGCCATAAACACGCCCGCAGTAGGAGGGGCCAGTTCTCCTACTATCTATATCTTCGGCGAACAAGGCCTCGGTTTTGTTTCCAAAGATAAATGTCAGAGCTGGAAACAGCTCGATATAGACCCCATTAAAAAACGCACCATTAATTTGGCTACGCGCGTGAACGACTCTCTAATTTTCCTCTCCGGAGGAAAGGAAAATGACTTATTGAAATACAGCACCGATAACGGCGCGACTTTTAAGGATTTTCCTTTTGAAGCCCTGGATGCCTCTGGGAAACTTCATGACACTCCAATTTGTGCCATAATCCCGATGGATAACTGGTATTATTCAATTGTTGCCTTCATGCAAGTTAACCAATTTGCCATTTGGCAAGATTTTCGTTTTATGAATTCCGGGCTTCCTGTTCAGGGCTATGGATTATTTGACTGGAGTTTTGCGCAACTGGCTTTTTTAGGCGGGCATAAAGATGGTGATTGTATTATTACTTATGCTCGAGGAATTAGTCATGGAACTAATGGTTATTTTCCAATATTTGGTTTGGGTTTTGCTCAACTTACAGGACCAGACTCTTATGTTGACGTTAAGTTTTCCGTATCATCATTTGATTCTATTTCCAGTGTCGCTTCTTATCAGAAAAAATGCTTAGTTTCATTTCACAGTCAAAGAGCGGGTAGTTATAATTATGAATCCACAGTTGAACCATCTGCCAAGTTCAATGAATTTACTAATTTTTATCAATTTACCGATTTAACACCGGATCAATCTATTAAATCTTCATTAATTACTTCAGGACATTCGCAGTTTTGGCATGTCGGTGGTGATCCTAATGGTAAAAATGGATTTATTATTAAAAACCGGATCATTGTCCAAAGAATTCAAAGCTCCGGCTTGAACATGATGATTGATATTTCTGATAGTAATAATGCTGACGCCATCCTGGCCATCGGTAATAACGGGAAGATTTATTCTACTCGCACCGATTTAGCTCAGGCCATTCCTGATGCCGTTATTGGTTGGGAAAAAGCTGATAATTTTTCAGCCTATCCTAATCCTTTCAATTCCGAATTGACTATTAAAACCAGTTCGGAAGCGATTGTCACTCTCAGCGATGTTCTTGGAACAGTTATCAAACAGATTCGCATAGAACCTGGAGATAACCGCATTTCCCTGGTTGGTTTAAAGCAGGGAATCTATTTTTTAACAAATAAAAAACAAACTTTAAAGCTTATCAAGCAATAGCTTGCTAACCAATAAAGACATTCCTCTGTCAAGTAAAAGGGCATTCTCACGGATGTCCTTTTTCATTGTATTTGCCATAGTAATATATTACAATATATATATTGTCAGGCTTGAACCAGGCCAACAAAATAAGTTAATTTTTTAAACTAATTCCGTTACCCGAGCGGACATATAAAAATATGGATATTAAATTAATAACTTCCGAGTCAGTGACCGAAGGCCATCCGGATAAGGTTTGCGACCAGATTAGCGATAGCATTCTTGATGAGATGTTAACCCATGACCCCGAGAGTCATGCGGCCGTGGAATGCTTCGTGACTAACGGCTTGGTTGTAGTCGGCGGCGAAGCCAGAACTAAAGAATATGTTAAAGTTGATGAAATTGTCCGCCGCACCTTAAAGAAAATCGGCTATAGCGATGCCGAATCGGGTTTTGATTGTGATAGTGTGGGAATTGTTTCCGCTCTGCATGAGCAAAGCCAGGAAATCGCTCAGGGCGTGGATGAAGGTAACGGCGAACATAAAGAACAGGGAGCTGGTGATCAAGGCTTAATGTACGGTTATGCGACCAATGAAACTAAGGAGTTGATGCCTTTGCCGATTGTTTTAGCTCATAAGCTCGCTGCCCGCTTGGCTGAAGTTCGCCACAAGAAAATTCTGCCTTATTTAAAACTGGATGGAAAATCACAAGTTACGGTTGAATACCATGACGGGAAGGCGGTGCGCGTGGAAACTGTGGTGATTGCCGCCTGTCATAGTTCTAAAATAAAATTAGCTAAAGTGCGCGCCGATATTTTAAAACAAGTGATTGAACCGATTTTAGGAAAATTATTAGACAAGAAAACTAAAATTTTTATTAATTCGACCGGCGCTTTTACTTTTGGTGGCCCCGGAGCCGATACCGGCTTAACCGGTCGCAAAATTATCGTTGATACTTATGGCGGTTATGCTCGTCATGGCGGCGGTTGTTTTTCCGGTAAGGACGCCTCTAAAGTAGACCGCTCCGGCGCTTATATGGCGCGTTATGTCGCTAAGAATATTGTGGCCGCGGGCTTAGCTGATAAATGCGAATTGCAAGTTGCTTATGCCATTGGCGTTGCTAAGCCGGTGGGAATTTATATTGATACTTTTGGTACTAATAAATATTCCGATACTAAAATTTTACAAGCCGTGGAAGCCATTTTTGATTTTAGGCCGAAAGCAATTATTGACACACTCGGTCTTAAGAAGCCAATCTTTTTAAAGACGGCTGCTTACGGACATTTTGGGCGCGTTGGTTTTCCTTGGGAGAAAACCGACAAAGCTTTAGCCTTGAAAAAAGCGATAAAGTAGACTAAGATAGAGGGTTGAAATAAAAAATATGCGCGCGATTGCCTTTGGAACCTTTGACAACCTTCATCCCGGCCATCTATCCTATCTTTCTCAGGCTGGTGTTTTTGGCGATGAGTTGATAGTGGTCGTGGCGCGCGATGTCAATGTCTTAAAAGGCAAAGGCCGTCTGCCGCAGGAGAACGAAGAAGTCCGCCGCCAGAAAGTAGAAGATGCCGTTAAGGAATTAGGCCTCAAGGGTCGGGTAATTCTGGGAAATAAGGTAGACCGCTGGCAGCTCTTGAGGGAATTAAGGCCGGACATTATTTGTTTAGGTTATGATCAGCAAGTAGATTTAAAAGCGCTCGACGAGCTTATAGTTTCGGAGCGCTTTTTTTGTGAGATAAAAAGACTGACTTCTTATCACCCAGAGAAGTATAAGTCTAGCTTGTTTAGAAAAGATTAAAATATGGCCAAATATTCACTTTTAAACCAAGATATTAATACCTCTTTTTTTAATATCGAAACAACCTGGACAGGCATGCGCAGCTCTTTGCTGAAGAAACAAGTGGGCATGAGTGTTCCTGATTCATTTTGTGAATTAATAAAAGGAGAGACTTTAAACTATTTTCAAAATCAGCGCCAAGCACGGCAATTTTCTAAAACCTGTGCTCAGCACGTAGTTTATGATAAAAAATTACTAGCTAATATTAAAAAGCGAACCGAGAAATTGAGTGCCGGTATTTTAAAACTGGCTAAAAAATATTATCCTCTTCCAAAACTTTCCGATTCAGAAATAATTTCGTTGCTAAATAATATTCGTAAAATGCAGAAAGATTTGGCCGCTTGGGGTATGGTTATTGCGTTTGCGGATGTTTATGGAGAAATAGCCAACCAAACGACCGGCATATTTGCTAAAAGAAAAAATTTAAAACAGCCTTTGAATTTTTATTTGGATATTTTAGCTAATCCTGCTAAACCCAGCTTGACTACTGCGGCTTATCAAGACATTTCCACCGTTAAAGATAATCGTTTATTGCTAAATAAGTATTTTTGGTTAGAGCAGGGGTATATCGGTCGCGGCTTAACCTTGAAACAGCTTCAAGAAATTAAACGGCATCATAAAAATAACTTTTCTCATCATCAATCAAAAAGAGGGGCGGTGTTGTCCGAATTAAAATTAAGCGCTCCCGAAAAGAATATTTTAAATTCAGCGGCTGAAATGGTTTATTTAAAATCACTCAGAGCGGATGTTCGCCAAGCGCTTTATGTTGTTGCTAATAATATTATTGATGTTTTGGCTAGACGCTGGCGGATTTTACCAAAATATTTAGAAGTTTTGTCGACCCAGGAGTTAATTGCCGGCATCAAAAACGTTAAGAAACTCCCGATTAATTTAGAACAACGCTGGTTGAGAAGTTTGATTGTTCCGGTTTCTTTAGATAAATATAAAATTACAGCCATTGATGAACAAATTAATAATTTTCTTAATACTCATTTAGATATTACCATTAAGCAAAAAGAAAATATTCAAGAATTATCCGGACAAGTGGCGCAACCGGGAAAAGTCCGCGGCACTGTCAGATTAGTTTTTGGTTATCAGCATAATTCTAAGGTAAAGAAAGGCGATATTTTGGTTGCCGTTTCCACCAGCCCGCAATTATTGCCGGCCATGAAATTAGCCGCGGCCTTTGTTACCGATATGGGAGGAATAACTTCCCATGCCGCTATCGTGTCTCGGGAGCTAAAAATTCCTTGCGTCGTCGGCACTAAAATTGCTACCAAGGTTTTGCGAGATGGCGACTTGGTGGAGGTTGACGCCAATAAGGGGATAGTTAAAATTTTAAAATAAACCGATGTTTACTTATAAAGGAGTTAAATTTATTAAAACCGTTTATCGACCTTATTGCCCGCTGATGTCTTCTTTATTTTTTGTGGGGTTTAGCGATGAACAAAGATAGCGGGAATTTATCGGTTTTAAATACAAATTGCAGGATGTTATTGAGATTGATGGCGTATATTATTATCCGCAATATCATCTAGATAACTTCGCCAAAAAAGCCGCTAGGCATATTTTAAAAGATAAAAAAAATTTTCTATATTTAAAGAAAGAGACCTTAAGACGAGAGAATCTGATTTTAAAAGATATTAATAAAAAAAAGATAGTTAATTTTGCCGATTTTTTTAAAAACTATCTTGAATATCAGCCTACATTATCTTTATATCATATTTGTGATGATTTTATTGAAGATGTGATTAGGCAGGAACTACTAAAAGTAACTACTGAAAGCGAAGCTAAAGCCCTAATGTCCCATATTAATTTGCCGCTTGATTTTAATTTAGACCAAATAGCCAAAAGACGTTTGTTAAAAACCGAAGATATAGATTATTTTATTAAGAATCATTCTTGGAATTTTTCCCGTTTTGGCGTCCGCAAATTTTTAACTCGTCAACAAGCGCAAGCAATTTTAAGATCCCTGAAGAAAGACCAGGATTTTCTTGATGGCGGTAGCCGCTTGGATACTAAAAAAGCGATTATTAGGGCCAAGAAATTGTTAAAAAATAAGAGTTATTATATTGACGTGATGCAATTTTTATTTATTACCGGACTCACCGAACAGATGTTATGAATCAAGTTTTCTTTTCCTGGTTTGAGGCTTTAGATGGTTTTGCCGCTGATCTTGGCTTATCATATGATGATTTGACGTATTGTTTATATAACGAAATTCTTAGCCGTAAGATACCGAGCGTTAAAACTTTGGAAAATAGAAAAAAAGATTTTGTAGCCTTTCTTAGCCACGGTCAAATTGGAATAGTTTCCGGTAAACAGGTTAACAAATTTAAAAAGTTATGTTCTGAGAAGAATATCGGTAACAGCCTTGCCGGCAGCATTGCTTTTTCCGGATTTAGCAAGGGAAGAGTGAGAATAATTTCTCAACCGAAAGATTTAGATAATTTTAAAAAAGGAGAAGTTTTGGTTGCCTCCATGACTACTCCGAGTATGGTGATGGCCATGAAGAAAGCCTCCGCTTTTGTGACCGATGAGGGCGGAATAACTTGCCACGCCGCGATACTGGCCAGAGAAATGAAAAAGCCTTGCGTAATCGGAACGAAGAATGCTACCAGATTATTAAAAAACGGAGATTTTGTAGAAGTGGACGCCGATAAGGGGATAGTAAGAATAATTAAAAAATAATATGAACGCCAAAGAGAGAGAAGTTTTAAAAAAAGCATTAAAATATGAATGGGAACCATGGTTGAAAAGAAATTTTTATGCTTTCATGATGTCACTTCTAACAGAGACTTGTTCAAAAAAAGCTTTTGTAAAAATCGGGCTTTCCGGCTGGGAACTTAAATCTTTTATTTTTACCGAGGGGCATTGGTATTGGTCGGATGAAATTTTTGATTCTGCTGTTCCAAATTTAAAAAACTGGCTCCAGCATCATCATATCAGCGAAATATCCGATAGTTTGGAAATATTTTATGCTGAAAGCCGCGCCCGTGTCCTATCGCTATGTAGCGACAAAAAAATTCCTTTGGTAAAAAAATTATCAATATTAGAGGATGTCTTCCATCGCACCGGTTCTTATATTTGGTCTGCTCACATGCTTGAGCATGTTATTTGGGGCGAATTGAAAAAGAAAACTCCAAAATATGTTAAATCTGATTTAGACAAATATATCGGCGATGCTTCCTATCCGGATAAAAAAAATATGCTGGAGCTGATGGAAGACGAGATGCGCGCTGGCATAGATTTGAATATAATCAGAAAGAAATATTCTTGGATGCGCGTTCGCGATGGTTTTGCCGCGCCCTATAGCCTGAAAGAACTGCGGGAACATAAAGCTAATCTTAAAAAGCATAAAGCTCATATTTATCCAGAAATACCCAAGCCACTTGCAAATCTATATAAGGAAGCCAGGGAATTAGTCTATTTAAGAACCAGAAGAACGGATGTTTTTTATGAATTGATTTTTTTGTCACGCCCGATATTGAAAGAGGCGGCTAAAAAATATGGTATTGGTTTTCAAGACTTAAAATATTATCAATTCAAAGATTTAATTTCCGGAAAACTAAAAAAATATTCCGACCGCATTTCCTGTATTGATTATGAGGGCGGAGTTTGTATGTTGGATGGAGATATCTTTGCCAAAAATAAAAACGAACAGGAAATTTCTGAGGTAAAAGGGACGATTGCCCAGATGGGCTGCGTGAAAGGAACGGCTAAAGTCGTGCTTGGGATTAAAGAAGTTTCAAAAGTTAAACCGGGAGATATTCTAGTTACTTATATGACTTCGCCTGATTTTTTAGCGGCTATGAAAAAGGCGGCTGCCTTTGTGACTAATGAGGGCGGATTGACTTGCCATGCGGCGATTATTGCCAGAGAGTTGAAAAAGCCTTGCGTCATTGGCACTAAAATCGCCACCAAAATTATTAAAGATGGCGACCTGGTTGAAGTAGATGCCAATAAAGGAATCGTGAGAATAATAAAAAGGGCAAAATAAAAACCCCCTATTCGGGGGAATTTATCGTCTCTTCCAGGTAGTTTTATTTGAACCTAAACTTAACAATACCGTTATGATAGCAAATTTATGTTTTGCGGTCAATATAGCTAGCCACTGTGGACCCGCGGGGAATTGAACCCCGGAGATCTAATTGTTAAGTTTAGATTTGCCACCTGGCCGGGCCCACAGCAAAGTTATTATAACAAAATCATTATTAACACAAGATAAAATATAAATTTATGTTTGGATCGCCAAAATTTGGACCTGATAAAAACTCGGAACAACAAGTGGAAGTAGAAAAACCATTGGAAACCAAAGTTAGTTTAGAAATTTTTCGCCATAGCAAAAAAGAAAACGATCCCAACCGTCCTAATTCAGAATTATTATTAACGCCTGAAGGGAGAGAATTGGCTCACGAGAAAGGCTTAAAAATGAATCCGGATATTAAGGTGGCCGTCGCCGGTGCCAGCCCGATGGATAGAACGGCTGAAACCGCTATGCTTATTATGAGTGCCAACGAAGATGATATTAAAGTTGAAGACAGTTTGGCGGAGATGGATGCTAAAATAGCCGAAGAAATTAAATTTGGAAAAAAAATATATCGCGATGAACGTCTAGCCTTTAATCTTGATGGACCGATTGAA
>JAEHGX010000017.1 GCA_019248265.1 Candidatus Falkowbacteria bacterium S5_I03 | reverse complement strand
AGACAAATGGACTCCATCATCAGGTGAATGGAATGTTTCATTAGTTGATAATCCATATAAAACTAATATTAAAAACGAAAAATACACAGAAGCTGGAGTTGAATACGAAACAGAAGAAGAAGCAATCAATGCATCTAAAGCAATTCGTTCATATGCAAGACAACTGAAATGGCTATCAGAAAACAACGATGGTTTTATATCTGACTGGAATAATGTAGATCAAAAAAAATATTATATAACATATATCAAAAAAGAAAATATGTATAAAAAATCACATATTGTATATATTAAATCAATAAACACAATATATATGTCAAAAGAAAATGCAGAAAAACTATGCAGACTTCTTAATGAAGGAGTCGTAGAATTTTAAGAAAGGAGAATCATGAAACTTACAGATTTAGAAATAGATCAATTTGCTACAACTAAAGAATGGGAAGTTAAAAATTTTTACATAAGAAGAAAATCTAGATTAGATTTTTCATGCTATAGAAATGGTATTTTTGAAAGAAACCTTCCAGAATTAACAAAGGATGGATCGTTATGGCATTCATATTTCTATAAAGATGATTTTGAACTATGTGACTGCAATAGTACGATTATTGAAGAATTTACCTATCCATTATTTATGGAATCAACAAATAAGGGAAGAGTTGTTAAGTTTAATTCATTAACTTCTGGAATAGTAATAATACAAGGAGAATCTAGAGATCAACCAGGTTATGAATATAATTCATGGATGAATCATAATGATTCTCATACATGGAAACCTTATGACTTCTCAAAAGCGCCAGAGGTTGATGATTTAGACTACTGGGATGCAAGATTTAAAGCTGGATTACCAGTTTATTATTCAAAAAATAATTATTATCACATTAGGCATAAGTTTACAATACTACCATCTAAACTAATGGAGTTAAACAAAACTAAATATGATATGTTATATATCGAACAAATAGAAGAATTTACTTATCCAATGTATTTTGAATGTATAAAAAATAGTTTTGACAAAGGAATAGTTGTAAAATTTACTGAATTAAATAAAGGTAAATTTATTAAAAAATTTGAAAAAAATGAAGGTATTGAAAAATTTCTTTCTACTCACTGGGTAGAACACACTGATAAAGAAACTTGGAAAAAAGTTGATTTTGATGAAACAATTGGAAAAATAATTCCAACTCAAGATGACATTGATGAATTAATTTCAAACTTGAAATCTATTCTTGAAGACAGTGATAACCGTTTCAATCCATCTGAGCGTGGCGCTGGAACTCAACTTAGGGAATCAGGTTATGATCAATGTCATGACTTAATTGATGAATGGTTAGAAAAATATCATGTCACTGAAGCGCCAGATATTGGTGGAGAAAAACATTTCCAATACTATGAAGATTTATATGATGTTATTGTATATTTCGAAAAACTATTAAGCGAAGAACAACATGAACAAAATGTTGATAATTTATTTGGACAAAATCCATTTGATGAATATGTTCCAGAAAAACAATCACCATGTTATTTAGGTGTTGATTATGCATCACAACCAGACATTTCATTCGTTCCACAAAACGGAATCAAATCAAAACTTAATGATGATGCACTTGATGATTTATCTTATACACTTGCAAATAGTAACTGGAAACTTGAATATTTACAACCAATAACTGGCGCTACTGAAGTAGTTAAAACTAATTATAATAAAACAAAGGAATTTACAATGAATAATGAATTACAAGACGCAATTTTAGAATTAATAAACGAGAACGGAAAACCAAAAGTTAAAAAACCAAAAACACCAAAAATTGTATGTAATGTAGAAGGTACATTAATGGAATTTGCTGATGAAGCTGCATTAAAATCATTCATGTGGTCATCAAGAGTTGAATCAGTTATCAGATATGACTTATCTGGTAAAGTTACAGTTCCATTCGAACTATCAGTTGAAGCTCCAAAAACTAAAGCTTCTAAATAATTAAAAGAGTCAGATTCTGGCTCTTTTTGTAGCTCTGCTTCTTTTAGAGGTAATACTAATTTACTTCTCAAAGCGCCAGATAGAGGAATCTAATATGCCATATAAATTTGAATCAGATAAGCTTCTAGTTCCAAAAGAACACGATAAGAGAGTAAAGCTCAATCAAGAGCAAAAAGAGCTTATAAGACATCTATATGAAACCACAGATACTTCACAGAGAAAACTAGCTACTCAATTTGGTGTATCTAGAAGACTTATTCAGTTTATTATTGATCCAGAGAAACACAAGGCTAATCTACAAGCCAGAGAAGCCCGTGGAGGCTCAAAACAATACTACAACAAAGAAACACACGCTAAAACAATGAAAGCTCACAGAAGCCATAAAAAAGCTCTATATGATGCATCATTACTCTTATTAGCGCCAGATATTGAGAACACTTAACTGTTTGATTTTTTTATACTGACTGTATAGTAGCGTAGCTTTTTTTGCCGACCGCTCTCCAAATTTTTTTCCTACGGCTAGCGCCTTCGGAAAAGAAATTTGTCGTTTGCCGTCACAAAAGCTACGAAGGTGATGATTGGATTTATATTTAAAGGAAAACAAGTGAACAAAAAAACTGGAATAGATTATGTAGCAGATAAATATTTAGGATTGAATGTAAAATTTAAATTTAAAAACATTGAAATGACTGGAAAAATAAGTGGAGTATCAGGTTATTTAAAAAGATATGAATACAAAATAGAAATAGATGATGATAAAAATCATTGCTATATACATTTAGATAGAAATTCATTTAAAATAATTTAATAGGTATTATATATAAATATATTTAATAGACCTATCTTTGAAGAACTTCAATTAATAACCATTTTATAGAGGTTTTGTTCAATTTTAAATGTACTACACAGTTCACATTTTAATATTTATGTGAATTATGGTGTACATTTTATGTTTAAACACCTATATATACGTTTTACATTAAGATGTTAATTTTGATTCTATTTTATGGGATTTATTGGAAATTTCAACTTGGTATAAATATACCAAGTTTCAGTAGATATTTATTAAAAACTTGGTATAATCATACCAAGTTTAGAGGTGAGAGTTTAAACTTATAAATACCTACAGGAGTTTTTATGAGAAAATTATACAATATTTCTAATAAAGCTAACATTATACAGAGTGAAACTGGAGAAATTCAATCAATACAAGTTGAGAATAATATTTCACAAGTTTCAATGTTTCCAGTTAATAGCAAGGATAGAACAATGATTTATATGAATGATTTTACAAGAATAACTGAACTTAATAAAACTGAACAGTTAATGTTTTTTGCAATATTGCAAAATTGTGATGGATATAATATTGTTAAAGCTTCTTGGAAAGATATAGCTAAAGATATTACATCTGATCAATCAAGAATTTCAAAAACAATTAAACAACTTAAAGACTTAAACTTTATAGCTAAAGTTGAAGGTAAACATATGGTTAATCCATTTATAGTTTTACCTAAGTATGATAAAAACGAAAGGGAATCTCAATGGTTATGTCAACAAGTTTGGAAATTATACACAGAAGATATGAATACTTATATTCCAGACGACTATATATCAACAGTTAAATATATGCTTGGATTAAAAGAATCAACACATATAAAAGTTGGAAACAAAAAATCTGAAGAGCAATCTAAGATTGTGGAAAAACCAAACAACAAAAACTCATGACCCTTCAAAAAATCGCAACGGCAAACGAGAAAATTCTTCACTGTAGCGCAGCGGAAGTGAAAATTTTCGAGAGCGGTCGGTGGAGATTTTTTGCATAATCCTACCAGCTAGGTAGAAAAATCAAAAACGAAAGTTAACATTATAAAGCACATTGCTTTGAGTTATACAACACACACAACTCCTGGCGCTTACATTGTGTCTTCTAATGTTAACAAAGGAATAATAAAATGAACTATGTTGGACAAGTATATGGATTTCAAGTATTTGAAGATGAAAATGTTTTAAAATTAAAATATCCAACTGGAAAAAAAGATGGTAACAAACTAGGCAAAAGAAAAAGAAATATTCTTGTTCCAGATGTAAAATTCTCAAAATCAAAAGGAATATTTGTTCATCCTGACTTAAAAGAGAATTTTATTAATTTTATAAATATGTTAACAATAAAGGAATAATCAATGACATTTTTAGCAGTAAACAGTAAAGGTATAGAATATATTTCATATACTCCATTAACTAGAAAATTAGAAGGTGAAACACTTAACGGAACTTGGATTTTCAAAGGAAGATACTCAGATAATATGATGTTTCAAGTTCCAAAAGGAACAATAGAAAAACTTATTGGTAAAGAACTTACATGGCAAGATGAGCCAGTAGAACTAAAGGAATAACTAATGACACAAACAACATTTGAAGGAATAACAATTTCTTCTCAATTTATAGGTATAGGTAAGAGTTTATCAACAGATGGACACTCATCGATCTTTCACATATTGTTTCCTAAATATTCTGTTACTATCAACAATGAAACATTTGAATATTCTCAAAGCGCCAGATATTTAGCAGAAGGGTTAGGTCTTAAACAAGGATGCATTTATGAAAACACTTACAAACATCCACATTCTGGCGCTTATAATAGTGAAATCTATATAGACTCAGGACCTTATACTAGAACCTCAGCTAACGGTGCAGCTCCAAGAATATTTTCAAACAGAAAAACAACTATTAATGATGTTCATAATAAGTTCTCACAATCTAAAGCTTCAGAGCTTCAAGAAAATGAACTTCTATTTGAATTAAGAGCAATCCTAGAAGACGCACTTGTAGGCTTTGAATACTTTACTCCAGGTGAATTTGGTAAGGAATTTGGATACACAGATATTGACAACTGTATTGAAATATTCAACGGATGCAATCAAACAAGAGTAAAGCTTAGATTATCTGAAACAAAAATTCATGAACTTCTTGATAAACTTTCTGAAAAAGGAATAGAATAATGTTACCACATAATGATGTCATAGCTCATGTAGAACTTAATGAAAACGCTTTGGAATACTTTCTTCAAGCAAAATACGGTTCGTCATATATAGAGCCTAATTTTAACGAATGGGTTCAAATATTAATATCTTATGGTAATCCACTTGAAGCTTATGCAATTCAAGGAACTATTACATTTTATCATTTGCCTTCAAAACTTATTATTGAAACAACTGATACCGAATGTGCAAGAGTTGAAGACATACTAGGTATTTATACAGACACAAAGACTTTATCATGTACACAATCATTAACTCTAGTAGCTTAAGTAATTTTAACACTTGGTCTGCATCATTTCATTGTTTATTTGAAGAAGAGAAACAAAAAGTTTTATCAACTCCAAGAGAAGAAATAGTTGATTACATTAATAAGAAAACTCATCTTCTTAGAAATACAGATTTTGTATTTAAAAATCTACATATGACAATTAAAAACTCTTTTTCAAATCGTGATCTAAATTCAACAATAGATATTATATCTGGAGATAAATATTTAAATAATATAATATGCTCATCAGATTTTAATAGAATTGCAACATTTATTCTATTTATAATAAAAGATTTTAATATAGAGAAAAAAATTGATGAAAAAATTAAAGAATTTGAAGAAAAAATTAATTTCTTAAAGTCACTAAAAGATTAATAATAACAACTGGGTGAAAGCATAGAACCATTGACCCTGTGTAGCTCGCAAGCCTGAATGGTAGGATTAAAACGAGGATGACTAAACGAATATAGATGCAATCGATTCCTAGCGCCAGATATTGAAGAGCACTTTATCTGGCGCTTAATAATTTAGTAATGAGCAGTACATACCTGAGCAGAGGGCAACTCTGTCAGCTACACATTAACTGTAAAGTGGAAGTCTGAAAGTACGACCGTCACTGTACTGCTCTTTAGTGAATTATCACTACCGCAAACCACACATCAAGGCGGCGGTATATAAATAGACATGCAGTGTAACTTTCAAAGCGCCAGAAGAGGTAGTTTATCTTCCATTTTCTACTTGTCTGGCGCTTTGTTAAATGTGTGCAAATCAAATTTCTAATGGTATGATTATAGGCGCTTTTATGCGTCTAGGTGACAGTTCGATTCTGTCTTTGCACACAAATAAACTAAACAAGCCAAATAGTGCTTTGAATATTACATAGCTTGTTTAGTTTTTCATATACGGCGCCATAGCTCAGGGGTAGAGCCACTGATAAAAATGATTAATTTCATTTAATTTTATAGAGGTCGCAAGTTCGAATCTTGCTGGCGCTTCCAATTTTATATGTACTATTCCATAGGATGTCTGGTTTATCAGAAAGGTAGTGCAAGTCTACCACATGAAACAATTATTTTTAATAAACAGATACAAGCACAAGGAGTCGGTCCCTGACTGCAACATATCTGTTTATTAAATATATACAAGGAATAATTTATGAAAGCAACAGATTTATTAATGTTAGATATATATAATAGATTAAAATTACTACCAAAAGAATTTGAAAGTGAAGTTCTTGAAAAAATTAAAACACTTATTCAGTTAGAAAGAAAAGATGTTAAAAATAAGCAACTGTTTACAGTAAAAGCATATAATGTTAGGGCAGGTGATTTAATTTTTGATTATGTTAAGAAAACAGTTTCTAAAATTCATTATGCTGAATATAGAAGAAAATGTCAATTTAATATTGATAGAGATAATAATGAAATGTTGTTTTCTTATAGAGAAGATGAGCCATGTGATTATTTTGATGAAAATGAAGAGGTAACACTATTATTAGATATTGCAGATGTTGATTCTATTTATAATAGAGAACCATTAGAACTATTTGATGATGAGTAAAATATACAAGGAATAAATTTATGAACAAAAGACTAAAAGTAAGAATTTATATGAATGATAAAAAATATATAGTATCTAACTATTTAAATTCTAAACAATCTAGAATCTGGAGAGATGGAAATAAACTTGGTATGAGAAAAACACTAACTCTTCTAAGCGCCAGAGAGGATGAAATTCAAAAACGAATCAGTGATATTGAATCTGGTAATGCAGATTTTTTAACAGCTGAAGAATTAGATGATTTAATCAACGCAAGAGGATAACTTATGAATATAGAATTAATTAAAAAATACAAAAAAGAAGAAAAACCAAAGTTTAAAGTAGACGATTTTGTTAGATATATTAATTCAAATAATAACAAAGCTTTGAGAATTAATAATATTAATTGTGAAAGATATTATTTTGATAATTCAGGAATAGTATTAAGACTTAATGAAATGATTAAGTGGGAACCGCAAGCAGGTGAACTTTGTTGGTTTACAAATAATAAGGTAACAAATAACGCAAGATTAGCAGAATTTCATTCTCTAGACGGATGCTCATTTAAAGATAATACAGGAAGTTGGAAATATTGTGAACCATTCCTAAACTCAAAACCATCTTGGTTTAAATAAATGTATAAAACACTTTATCAAAAAGAATCAAACCTTAATGATTTAAGAGCTCAATCTAAACAAATATTAACTGATGCAAGAATAAAAGATTATTCTAATTATATAGCTGTTAGAATATTTATGTTAAACGGAAGAGAGATTCTTATTTCAAGAATACAAGCTAATGTTTACTCAGTTGTTGTAAAAAACAAACTAGGACTAAAAATTGATGGATTTGAATTTGAAAATCTTGATTCAAACAAGTTTGAATTCATCAACTAAAAAGGATTTAATATGAAAGATTTATTACCAGTTGGTTTAATATACACTCTAATAATAACATCAGGAATGTATTTTAACTCAACATATAAAACAGCCAAACAAGAACAGCAGAAGCTAGAAGCAATGCAAGTAGCTATATCAGTAAGCAAAGAGCTTGAAAAATCTCAAGAGATTACAAACTTCTCAATAGACTATCTCATCAAAGAAAATCTTAGGCTTAAAAATAAGTTATCTGAATACAAGCATGTTGATTCTATTGTAAAGGATATACATCGGATTGCAGAGTAAAGCACCAGAGGATGTGTATCTATTTTTAGCCTTAGCATTCACAGAATCATCGTTTGATTACTATGTAGATCATCGTGATAACGGAGCTACTGTAGGACCATGTGGAACAGTTCTATACTACTGGGAAGACTTTCTAAAAGAACAAGATATTTCACCATATTCAATCCGTTCATGTGAAGCCATATACAATAATCTTCTAGACAGATACAAAACACCCTATCTGGCGCTAAAGAAGTATAAAGGTATAGAATCTAAAGAAAAAGAATGGATAATTAGAAAAGTATTCAAAATACAAAAAGAATTATTAAGGAAATACAAATGAGAATTGAAGTAGGGAAAAAATATATTAATGCAGTAGGTGATATTGTTTCTATTGTTAAAATAGCAGAAGATCTAAAATATGATTTTTCAGATCATGAAAGTTGTGACTATATGGACGATGGAAATTATTATTTTAATGGTCCAAAAAGCAAATATGATCTAATATGCGAAGTAAATGATTTTATATTATATAGATATGAATATAAATTTATTACAAAGTATGAATTCTTATTAGAACACTATCTTCTGTACGGAGGAAATCCAGAATGGATAATCAACAAGACAAATATGAAATAGCACATAATCTGGCGCTAGATAAGCTAAAAGCTTGTAGTCAAAGAATAAACAATTCATGTATTAATTGCTCAATATTCTTCACTTGTGAACTAAGGAAACACTATGTTAAAACAACTTATGAATCTATGTCGAAAGATACTTCAGGCGGATTCGAATTCTAAAGGATTAAAATGAAACACTTATTATCAATAATACTACTATCTGGCGCTTTATTTGCATCAACACCAAAATACCAAAGCGCACAGATACTTTCACTTCAAACAGAGGTTTATGACTGTAATTTATGGATAGAAACATCTGGTAAGATCTTACTAGATATGTCAGAATCTAAATCAAATGAAGGTCTTATTTTGTTCTATGCAGACTTCACTTATGCATCTGAAAGAGCCATAGAAGAATGCAAGTATGTAGACGAAGACTCAACGGCTATACTAGAAGAGATAGCTTATGACTTAGAACTATATATGAATCAAATAAGGAACAACAATGAAAACAGATGACAAAGTTGTCGTATGGCACAATACACACGCTGATGGACTATATATTTTTAGATACTTCTACAAATTTGACGAAAACGGAAAATGCATGACATATTTCAACGGTCAAACTTCATGGACAGATGAAAACAACTGGGAACCAAGAAGACGAGAAACCTGGGATAACTATATGACATATGAACAATATTTAAAAGAAATAAAGGAAAACAATGCAAATTAATATAACTGAAATAATGAAAACAATCCTACTTGATGGTCAATTTGTTGATGGACATGGTTTTGAACCAAGACATCCAATTGTTTATAATGCATTTATGCAATCACATTTAGACTTTGAAGAATTTCTGAAATCTTGCTTACTTGACAAAGCGCCAGAAGTAGAAGCTGTTAAACAATCTATGCAATACCTAAATATTGAACTTAGTCAACACAAAGCGCCAGATTATCTAACTGAAGAATCGGCAGAAGATTTTAAAAACAAACTTAAAAAATATCATGAAGCAAAACAAGATCTATATGCATTATGTAATAACAAACTAACAACTGAACTTTCAAATCATATTATGTTTCAAGAACTTGAATATATTAGCAATGGCAAAAAGCTTGAATGGGTTCAAAACACTTTATCATTCAAAGGTCAGCTAAGAGCTAACAAAATTATGGAGTTATCAGATGCTAACCAAGATACTTAATTTCTTTAAACTTTTAGCAGCGCCATATCAAGGTAGCTCAGATACATTCATAAGAACATCTGAATCAATCAAACAAGAGTTTGCTAGGGCAAACCCTAATCTACCAAAGATAATGTCTCTAATCACTATCCTGGAGTCATTAATGGTAACACAAGGCGATGGAGAGATTATCAAAAAACACCAAGCTCAGTTCAGGGCATGTTTAGATAATTACTACATATGATGGAAGATATATTATTTTCTCTAATATTGGCAATAATACTATGGTTAATATTTTTAATAACGCCAGGTAAGGAGAAGCCATGAAGCAATCAGAAGCTGAAATGCTAATATGTACAAAAACATTATTTTCAAAAAAAATAATAATAAAAAATGAAGATTATTACAAAAATATTCTTATTGGTAAAAACACAAAAATAAGTGATTTTTTAATAACTGAAAACGATAAAACTTTAATTACTTGCGGATCTAATTGTATATCATCTAAATGTATTTCATGGGTTAAAACTAAGACTCACAGAGAAATGACTTATGCGGAACAAAAAAGATATGAAGAATATGAGAAAAAAGTTCATTCAGTATTTAATTCATTAATAGGAATAAGAATTATATCAGAATCTGAAAAAGACTCAAATATTAATGAAGAACTTGCTAGCTTGAAAGAAGAATACAAAGATGTAGTTGATATTAATCTAGAACTACCAGATTACGATAAAGAAGGTTACTGTCATCTATATAGCGCCAGATAGAGGATACTGGAAACATTTTAATGTTTTATTTTTTTATCACTGATGTGATGATGTCAGAAATCTCTTCCTGTTGCGCTCCGACTAGTCAAATTGTTCCACTACGCTGGCGCTTCGTTCCACAATTTCCCGTCGTTCGCTTCCAGGCGAGATTTCTGAGAGGGAGGTAGCTTTTGTTTTATTCGCTATATATTTACTTTAAACAGATGAATGCGTTAACCATGGTATCCAGATAGTATTTTCAAGGTACAGATTGTATACTTAAGGAGCTTTTAAAGGTACAAATCGTATACTTATAACGGTCAAGTTAAAACAAGGAGTACGATTTGTATGAATATTTAGAAGATTCTGATAGGGGAAGTGTATCTGCTATAGCCTTAAAGAAAGGTGAAAAGCTAGTTGTACAAACTGATAATCAAGTAAAAGATTTACCATACTTAAAAGTTGGTAATGGCAAAACTGGAAGATATGGAGAGAGCATGAATTTAATTCAAGAAATGGCTAAAATGACAAAGCCTGAGCAGGTTATGTTTGCGTTATTAGTTATTCCTTTAGTTCTACTGGCTCATCTTGCCATGTAAGTTCTTTACCAATAAGTTTTTCTATTGTTCCTTTTGGAACTTGAAACATCATAT
>JAEHGX010000016.1 GCA_019248265.1 Candidatus Falkowbacteria bacterium S5_I03 | reverse complement strand
AATGTTTGTCGCAACTCGGTTATTAAGGTCACCTTTAATAAACAAATGGATATTACTTCCTTTAACGCCAATACGGTGTTAATGGAAGAAATGAACTACGGTGGCGCGGTTTGTCCGAGCGGTACTTTTGCTTATGAAGGCGACGGTAATTTTGTGGCCGTCAATCAAACATGGATTACTAATATTTTTGGCAAGCTTAAATCTTATATTAGTCAGCTTTTTGGCAATCAAGTCTTGGCTGATTTGCCTGATCAAAATAAATTATATTGCTCTTTTCAGGGCAGCGTCTCCGGTGAGTATTCCGGCAACGAGACTGTTTTAAGCTTTACGCCTAATAAATTATTAACGCCTGATGCTAAATATTTTTTGATTGTTAAGGGCGATGAAGACCTAAATAGCCAATCGGGAGTTATCAGTTTAAGCGGTATTGGTTTAAATGGTGAAGGCTTAGATGGAGTTGAAGGCGCTTCATTAAGCTTCAATAATAAAAATTATAAAAATTCTTATATTGTTCAATTTAAGACCTTGTCTGACAAGGGTGCTAATTCCGGCGTTTGCGCCATTAGTCAGGTTAAAATTTCCCCCGAATCTTATTTATTTAAAACAACCGAAAACAGCCTAGACGAAAACGATGCTAATTTTCAAGATAAAACTTTTGACACTAAGCGCGATAAAGATAAAGTTTTCAAAGCCTTGGCTTATAGTGCCGATGGTCAAGTAATCCAACCAATTACCGGTTATTTCTGGGACTGGAAATTTAATTTGAGTGATGCAAGTGTGGCCTCAATAGCTAGCATTGGACCCGATAAAGTTCTAGTAGCGGCCAAAGATGGAATTACTGACGGAGAAACTAAATTGTCTGCCACAATTGATATGGTGAGATTTTTAGATAACAATTCTTCTGTTAATCCGGGTTGCGCTTGTACGGACGACGTTTGTTCCAGTAATTGCCGCAATGCTTTTTCAGCCGGTGATAACTTAAGCGGGAATGCTAATCTCTATGTCTTCATTTGTAATAATCCTTGGCCGCCAGTAAATACTAACGGCACTTGGTACCCTTGGAGCGATAACTGTACCGGTTCTATTGGGGGAACTTGTAATAACTTTAACTATAAGTTTTATTATTGCCGCGATGCTGGTGGGCCGGGAACAGCTGACGATTTGCCAGCCATTATGGATAAAGCGGTAATCAGGGGTCAGAGTGCGACTTTGATTTGCAGTTCTGATAGTTCAACTTGCGCTGGCTTAAATTCTGCTTGTGGCGCCGATCAAAATGGTGATGGCCGTTTAGACGGTATTTGTATTTGGAATGTTTTGAAAGAATCATATTTTTTCCGCGAAGCCGGGATTAACGAGGCGGCAATTAACAGCGTGACCGATAGTGGTACCGGCGGCGATGTCACCATTAATTGGTGGTCCGCTAATGCTCAAGCAGTTTCTTATAAAGTTTATTATGGTGAAAGCGGTAAAGCGCTGACTAAATCTCAAGAATTTAAGGTAAGCGATTATTGTGTATCCGTGACTGAAGCTTACAACTGTACGGCGCATATCTCTTCCCTAAAAAATGGACAAGCATATGATTTCCGTTTAACAGCTGTTTCGGCTAATAGAGTGGAAAGCACAATGAGTGAAGCTATTAGTGCGACTCCAACCGACCAAGCACCGCCGCAAGCCCCGATTGGATTAAACGTTGAAGATAAGGGAGATACTATTAAATTTACCTGGCAAACTAATAATGCCTTGTTCTATCGAGTTTATCGAGGCGTAAAGAGCAATCTTTATGGTGAATCATATGATTCCGCTAATAATGCATCTTCATTATCTTGGGATAAAGCCAAACTTAGTACCGGTAATAATTATTTTGCGATTTCAGCATTGGATAGTAATGGCAACGAAAGTGCTAAATCGGCGGAAATAATATTTTTTAAATAATATAGATTTAGGAGATAATACTAAATGATAATATTATGAAAAACAACCAGATTTTAAGAACTAGCTCATTGTTTGTGCTCGGGGTTGTTTTTGTTTATCTTTTAGCTGGAGCAGTATTTAAAGTTTCTGCTCAAGAACAAAATAGCGATGCGATTGGCGTCAGGATAGTTCCTAACCCCAATCATTATAGCGTCTATCGCTGGTACGAGAGTCAGGGATTTTCTGGCTCCCCTCAGTCTTTAACTGTCGACGGTTATGAAGCCTTGCGCGATGGTCGCACGGTTTATGTTAACGCTGCTAATGTCGACACTTATGCCAAGGTCGTTTATACCAATATTTATCTAATTTCCTATAATCAAGATTATAATGTTAAAACTGTTGATATTTTGGGGCAGCTAATCTCTCATTGGAAATTTAACGATAACTTGCCTCTAGAAACTTCTACTTGCTCTATTTCTGCTTTGAAGTGCGAGCAAGATTCTGATTGTGCCTCCAATCAAGTTTGTTCTAATAATGATACCTGCGCGCTTAAGGAGCCTAAAAATTGTACGGTTGACGAAGATTGTCCGGCCAGTTTTTTTTGCGGTAGCTTGAAGGCTAAAATAATTCGCGATTTAAAAAGAGTTGGTAAATTAGAAGAAATTAAAGAAGCCCTGGCTAGTTATAAAAAAGTTAATGGTCGCTATCCGTTGCTTAGTGCCGGAACCTATTTGTCGGGGAAAAGCGTTTCTTTGTGGCCGAGCTGGAATGATATTTTAATTCCTACGCTCGCCATCAAACAGGCCTTAGTCGATCCGATTAATCGTTTAGGAGCTTGCCCTGGCTTTAATTCTAAAACTTGTTGGGATGATGTTAATAAAAAATTTGTTTATAATCCAGCGGGCGCTTATTTGAAATTGCCAAAAGACAGCTATGCCTTAGTTTATGGGACTAATGATACTGGCTCCGATTATAATTTATGTGCGGTATTGGAAACTCACGCTGGTCCTAATTATACCTTTTCTCCTAATGATCCTACTGCCAGCGCTTGCGTTACCGAAACCGGAATTTTAGCTTCAGGGAATACTTCCAACTCCGCCCCGGTGATTACTAGTCTAGCCTTGAAAGGCGTTTCGGGAAATGAATATAACGGCTTTGTCCAGGCAGTTGACCCTGATGGAGACTCTCTTACCTGGAGTCTGCAGCCGTTAGCCGGTTCTTGGCCTAATTGGCAAGGGGCGCCGCCGATTATTAAAGATACTAGCGATGCTAACCAAAAGAAAATTTTTGCCACTCGTGCCGGTAATTCCGGCCTGTATCCAATCGGAATAACAGTTTCAGATAGTAATGGTGCTTCCGTTTCGACAACCACGCGTATTGAAATTAGTTCTCTGTCTTCAGCTGCTCAAGCTGAAGATTATACCTATCATTTAGACCCGACCGTGCCTTTTAATTATAATTTTTATGTTTCCGGAGGCGGCAGTGCTCCCTCCTTTGCCCTTATTTTGGTAAGTGGCCCCAACATTTTACAAATGCCGGGGATAACCAGAACTGCCAGCGCTGATGGCCTTAATCGTCAAAAAGTAAATTATCAAGGCATTATTTCAACCGCCCAGAAATTTAGCGATGATGTTGAAAGCCATTATCGCGTCCAGGTTTCTAACGGCGCGGGCAATCCCGTGACCGATGATTTTGTTATTAAAATAATTGTTGATAAACCCGTTTTAAATTTTAATTGTGCGACTGAATCGCGTCTAAACTATGCTTATAAATGCAGTTTAGGATCCACCGTTCAGGGAAATCATACTTTGACTTATTCAGTTACTTCACCGATGCCCGCTGGGCTCAGTCTTTCCGCTAACGCCAATAATCAAAATGCTGTTTATCTGGAAGGGAATACGGTTGTGGCTAGAGTTGGCCAGGAAGTAAAAATTAAAGCAACTAACGAATATGGCACGGCTACGGAAAAAAGTTTTGTTTTAAATGTTAATACTTATTGCGGCGACGGAGTAATCGAAAAACCTAATACTGAAGGCCGTGGCGGTGTTAGGAATGACGGCCAAGAAGCCTGTGATGGCAGCAGTAATATTGCGACTAGCGCTGCCGGTAGTAGTAAAGATGTCCAATACGCTTGCAACACGACTTCAATTGCTTCCACTCCTTACCCAATTACCGGTAGTAATTATTGTATTTTTAAATCACCACTGGATGGCGGCGGTTTCTGCGGCGATACCTATTGCCAAACTAAATATGAAAATATTAGTAATTGCGCCTTTGATTGTGACCCTAATTATTTTGGCGTCGACCCAACTTTAAGCGAAGGCAAAGAAGTGCCCTTGGATTGTAATAACGGTCTATATTGCGATAAGGGATATGAATGTACTAGCTCCGGCGTTTGCCAGAAAAAATGCTGGCCGATTATAGAGAAAGATGCGCGGGTAGTCTCTGTTGCTGAGGGCGATGCGGTTTTAGCTAATAAAAATTATCAAACTTGGGTTGACCCCCATAAACAACCATTGTTTAATTTTACTAGCGCCCAAATAAACAATAATTATTCTGAAGGAACCAAGCTTTGTTATAATTCCAACGAAGGAATCAAAACTCCCAATCCTTTAAGCGATTGTAGTATCGTTAAGTTAGATAATACCCGATGCATTAGTAAGTGGGCCTCTGATGCTTCTAGCGCCATTAGTGACGCTTCTGCCAAGTTCACCTATTGTCCAATTGGTTTTCAAAATAAGTTAACTCCTTCAAGTGCTCGTTATTCCGGCCAATGCAAACAAGTTTGGACAGATTTGGGTGGGTGGAGAACTCGAATCCAGTGGACTTGTACTGGAGACTTTGCAGCTAATCGTTGTTATCAAGATGAATGTCGGACTACGGGCAGTACCGTTTTAGATGGTCTAATGAATGAGGTTGGACTTTGTGTTAAGAAGCCGGTAGTGACTCCGCCACCGGGAGCCCCTTGTGACAGTACCTGGAATAGTACTTGCCCTACTGGTCAGCATTGTGAAGGCGCTTACGGTCATTGTGAATCTATGGCAAGCGGTCAAACAGGCAATTATGGTGCTCAGTGTGCCCAATATGATGACTATTATTGTCCGGGAGCTAATGTTCCTGGCGGCTGCGATTGGGTCCTTGACCAACAAGGAATTTGCGTAGACGACGTCGATACATCTTGTAATCCGAACTGTCCGGCCAATTATTGTGGTGCCGATAGTTGTGGCGGCACCTGTGCTTGCGCCAATACAACTGATTATACTTGTACTAACAATCAATGCACTTTGATTCCAACTTGCCCAGCCGGAGTTATTAGCGGATATTCTTACCCAGCCATTAAATACGGCTCTACCTACGAAGCTAAAACTAATGTTGCCTTTCATCCGGAAGGAGGATACTACAGCACCAGTATATTTTGTAATAATAGTGGGCAGGTAATGATTACTGGAACAGCCGGCCCTATCGCTAATGCCGGTTATCGTTGTACCAGTGGGAATTGGTATCTATCAACTTTTGGTTATTATAATGTCTGCTTAGCTAATTGTACCGCCGGAACAGTTGATGATTATAATTATGGCGCTTTAGAAAGCGGCGGTCCGAACAGCACACAAACAGTAACTAAAACCGCTGGTCCTAATACTTGTACGGCGACAGCAAATTGTATGGATGGCGGGGTGACCATTACTAATGAAAGTTGCACAACCGCTCCAACAGAATATTGTGGTAATGGAAATTGCGGCAGCGGTGAAAGTGTCTCCAATTGTCCTTTTGATTGCGTTGGTACCTGCGGCGATGGAATTTGCAATACCTCAAATGGAATGGAGTCAGTCTATAATTGCTATCCGGATTGCGGCGGCATGCCCTGTAATGGTGATGGCGATTGCGTTGGTAATGGCGGTTCCTACTGTATGAGCTTCGGTTATACCGGCGGTAGCTGCTCTAGCAACCATTGCAGTTGTTATTAGGCTTTAACCCGTTTGATTTTTAATGGTAAAAATATATGGATAAGAAAAAGAAAATATTTATTTTAGGATTCTTAGCGATAATTATTATTGGAGCTTTAATTTTTCTTTTAATTCGTAATAATAAATTAAAAACAGACAATCTTTCTCAATCCGGAAGCATTAATCCGTTGCCAACCCCGGAGTTTATGAATACTGAGGAAAAGTCTAGTCTTGGCTTACCGGCCGATTCTAAAATTCAAATTTTAAAAACGGATGAATCCGGAAAAACCGAAGTTTATCGTGTTATTCGAAAAGATGCTGATATTATTTTAGATCCTAGCCGGGTTGCCGATCCTGATATGACACGTCCTGCTACTAAGTCAGCGCAGCAATAAAATAAATTATTGGCCAAAAGTTTTCTTATTGGCTATACTTTAAAGATAATCAAGTTACTTATACAAAAATATGTTTGACAACCTCAACAACGCTAACCAATCAGGACATCAGCCGGTTGACGATATTTTCGCCGAAACCGACAACGTATCCAATAATAATCAAAGTCCGCAAGCACCAGCCGAAATCATGACCCAACGCGTCGGTTTAACAGCGCCGAGCGGACTTTCCGCCGATTCTTTAAGGGCAGAGCCTAAAAGAGGCGGTTCCGGTTTTAAAATCGCCGTTATTTTAATGGTGGTAGTGATCTTGGGCCTATTGGGATTTTTGGCTTATAATAAATTTTTTAAAGCCGAGCCGATTGATACTAGTTCGGTTCCGGTAGTTAGAAAGCCGGTGGCGACCTCGACTGTCGATAATCAAGATAATGGTGTTGTAGAAACAACTAACACCGAAACAACTAGTAGCTCAACTTTTGTGACAGAAATTCCTAGCGTTGATACCACGACGGCGGAAGCGATTTCTCCAAGCGCCACCACCACCACGGAAATTAATATTGAGGCAACGTCAACTGTTCCCGTTAACGCCGCGCCTGTTGATTCCGATAGTGATGGTTTAACTGATTCCGAAGAATTAGTTGCTGGCACTAATATTAATTTGATTGATACCGATAATGACGGTTTGAGTGATTATGAAGAAGTAAAAATCTATAAGACCAATCCTTTAAAAGCTGATACCGATGGCGACACTTATCCTGATGGTCAGGAAGTCAGAGGCGGCTATAACCCTAATGGCGCTGGTAAGATGCCCGGTAATTTAATTAAGTAATTTTTTGTTATGACTAATGGCGCTAGCCAGACACCAGAAAAAACTCAGGCGCCTGCTACTCCAAGTAAAGCGGCTCCTCAAATTCGCCCTTCGCGTTTAGCGATAGGAGTCCACTCAATGCCCAAAACGAGCGCAGGTAATCTTAAGCTCTGGTTTATTTTAGGCGGAGTAATTTTAATGTTATTCGCGGTGATTATTTTTTTGGTGCTTAATTAGATATGTTAGGAAAAAATAATAAAAAAACAAATATCGATGATGCGACTGCAGTTCGGGTTAACCAAGAATTGATTGTTCATAACATGCCCACTGTTCCTACTCGTTCATTTGTCAGCGGTAATATCAAAACGGCCAGTTCCAGTTCCGGTTCGCAATTTTTAGCGGTGTCTGATAATAAAAATAAACATCAAACAGTCGGCATCCTGATTATCGGCCTAGGCGTAGTTTTTGTCGGTGTCCTGGTTTATTTAAGTTATCGCTTTATAATCAAGCCGGCGGCTCAAGAGCCAATTCCCACCGCGCCCATTGTGTCCTCGGCACCTATTGTGCCTGAAAAAACAACGCCCCTAGCTTCAACTTCCACAGCTTCCAGCACGGCGGTTGTTGAGATAGCTCCCAGTGTTATTGAAATGATTAATCCCGAGACTATAGAATCAACCTCTACGGCCTCCACGACTATTGAAGAAATACCACTGATTATTGAGACCCCGCCTATTTTAGATGCTGATGTTGATGGTTTGAGCGATGATGAAGAACTGGCTTTGGGTACCGAGACTACGCTTCCTGACAGCGACGGTGATACCTATGGTGATTTATCGGAATTAGGCAATGGTTATAATCCGACCGGCAGCGGCAAACTCACCGCTAGCACCTATTTGACCAAATATCAAAATCAAACCGGTAAATATGAAATTTACTATCCAGCCGCTTGGACACTTAAATCTTTAAATAATGATTACGCAACGATTATCTCCGCTCCCGATAATTCATTAATGCAGATTTCTGTTCAGGGAAATCCCAAGATTCAAAATATTAGCAGTTGGTATGATGCGACTTTTAGCTTGGAGGCGTCCAGTGCTAATCGTTTACAAAAAGGTGATGGTTGGGAAGGGATTATGGGCGAGGATTCTTTGAATTTTTATTTAACCGACGCCAACCGAGAAAATATTTATATTATTTCTTACATTCCAGCGTTAAGTGATCGCTTAGCCTATCCTAATATTTTTGAGATGATTATTAATTCTTTTAAGATTATTGATTAGTGCTTATTTTTTGAAGTTAACAAAAAAACTCCGCTACGCGCGGAGTTTTTATTTGATGATTGTTTTTAAATTTTATTTTTGGGGCCGATTATTTTATCAATAATCCCGTATTTTTGGGCTTCCTCTGCGCTCATGAAATTATCACGATCGCTGTCAGCTTCAACTTTAGCTTCTTTTTGTTTAGTATGGAAGGCTAAAATTTTATTCATTTTAGATTTTATTTTTAAAATGTGTTCGGCTCTAATTTTAATATCCGAGGCCTGTCCTTCGGCACCGCCCATTACTTGATGAATCATAATTTCGCTGTTTGGAAGAGCGAATCTTTTTCCGGGAGTTCCCGCGGCTAGCAGCACTGAAGCCATGGAAGCGGCCAAGCCGACGCAGATTGTGGAAACGTCAGATTTGATGAGTTGCATAGTGTCGTAAATAGCTAGACCGGCGCTGACCGAACCTCCGGGAGAATTGATATAGAATTTAATGTCTTGATCTTTGTTCTGAGCATCCAGAAACAGTAATTGAGCAATGACAATGTTGGCGGTATGATCGTCTATTTGTTCGCCCAAGAAAATGATTCGGTCTTTTAAGAGGCGGGAGTAAATATCATAAGCGCGCTCAATTTGTCCTTCTTTTTCAATAACGGTGGGTATTAATGGCATATTTTTAAGCTTTTTATTGAATTATAATAGACTTATTATAAATAAAATTGGCTTTTTTGTAAAGACCCAGGCTTGATTTTTATTTCTACTTATCTTAAGATAAAGGAAAGTTTGAATTAATTTACTAATATTTGCCGGTTTCACGCCCGGCTCTAGTCTTTAATCCTATATGTCATTTATGCAAAAAATTTCCAAACTGTCTTTTAAGGCTAAGACTCGCTGGATTTTAGGTTTAATTATCTTGTTTACCATCTCTGTCGGACTGATTGCCGGGGGTAATTATTACAATCAGTTTGCCCGTTTTGCCGCCGCCAAAACCAACAATATAATTGTGTTGCCTCAGGTCAAAGAATTGCCTTTCAGTTTAGGCCTTGATCTTCAAGGAGGCACTCAGCTTGTTTATGAAGCGGATGTGACTAATATCCCTGAGGCTGATCGAGCAGACGCCATGGAGTCGGCACGCGATGTTATTGAGCGCCGCGTCAATACTTTTGGTGTTAGCGAGCCGGTTGTCCAAGTTAATAAAGGCAGCAATGGCGAATATCGCATTATCGCGGAGTTAGCCGGGATTAAGGATGTAAAAGAAGCAATTAAGATGATTGGTGAAACACCAATTTTGGAATTTAAAGAACAGGATACAGAGTCTTCCGCTACGCTTACGCCAACCGGAGACGCTAGCAGCACCGAAGTTAATATTAATACTGACAGTCTTTGGAAAAATACGGAGCTGACCGGTAAATATTTAAAGAGAGCCATTTTAGAATTTGCTCAAGACGGCACGCCTGAAGTTTCTTTAGAATTTAATACTGAGGGAGCGCAAATGTTTGAAGATATTACCGCGCGCAACGTCGGCAAGCCGGTGGCTATTTTTCTTGACGGCTATGTAATTAGCGCTCCGACAGTTAATGAAAAAATTACTGGCGGCAAAGCCGTTATTTCCGGACAGTTTAATGTTGATGAGGCTAAGTTATTAGTTAAGCGTTTGAATTCCGGCGCTTTGCCGGTTCCAGTATCTTTGGTTTCTCAAAAAACCGTGGAGGC
Source organism: Candidatus Falkowbacteria bacterium S5_I03 (assembly GCA_019248265.1). GTDB lineage: Bacteria > Patescibacteriota > Patescibacteriia > Patescibacteriales > UBA12465 > UBA12465. The sequence continues at coordinate 1,379 of JAEHGX010000016.1, read as the reverse complement.
GAGTTTGGGCGCCAAGTCTATTAATAATAGTTTGCAAGCCGGTCTTTTAGGTTTACTTTTAGTATCAGTGTTCATGATTGTTATGTATCGCCTACCGGGACTGTTATCAGTATTATCACTTTTTGTTTATGGCTTAACGATGTTGGCGATTTTTAAAGCAATTCCAGTAGCGGTTGCCCTACCATTAATCTTCGTCATGATTGCCCTTATTTTTTATACCTTTAACGAAATTAAAATTTTTGATAGTACTCTAGCGCTGTTTTTCGCGGTTATCGGTATTTTATTATTCTTCTATGCTTTAAAGCCCGTTACTTTATCTTTATCCGGAATTGCCGGCTTGATCTTATCGGTTGGTATGGCTGTTGATGCTAATATCCTCATCTTTGCTCGTACTAAAGAAGAGCTAAGGGCTGGGAAATCAGTTCCGCAATCAGTGGCCGACGGCTTTAAACGCGCTTGGCCTTCAATCCGTGACGGCAATATCTCCTCTTTGATTACTTGTTTGATTTTGATGTTCTTCGGCACTTCTTCTGTTCAGGGATTCGGCACCACCTTATTTATCGGTATCTCTGTTTCTTTATTTAGCGCCATCGTGGTTACTAGAGTTCTATCAGTTCTAGTTCTGGGCGAATGGTTAGAAAAGAGAAAATGCCTTTTAGGCGTTAAGAAAATTAAAGCTGAATAAGCGGAACTTAAATATCATTAAAGATAAAAATAACAATATGACTTATCGGATAATTCAAAAAAGAAATATTTTCTTAACCATTTCCGGGTTGTTGATCGCCGCTTCTATTGCCGCGCTTATTACTTGGGGACTTAATTTCGGAGTTGATTTTACCGGCGGCAGTTTTTTGGAAGCCGAATATTCTAATTATCAACCTTCAATTACCGAAATTCAGGATGCCTTGAAGGATGCAGACATTAAAGGCTTAACTGTCCAGCCGACTAACGACAACACTTTTATTTTGCGCTTCAAGGAAGTAAGCGAAGATACTCATCAAGATATTTTAACTAAATTGGAAACCTTAACCAGTGGTCATGACGGCGCCGCTTTTAAAGAGTTGCGTTTTGATTTTGTCGGCCCATCTATCGGTCAAGAATTAAAGAGCAAGTCGTTTAATGCCTCCATTATTGTTTTAATAATGATTATTTTATACATTTCCTTGGCCTTTAAGCGCGTTTCTCGTCCAATTTCTTCCTGGAAGTATGGGGTAGCCGCGATTATCGCTCTTGCTCATGATGTTATTATTACCCTGGGAGCCTTTGCTGTTATGGGGCATTTTTATCATATTGAAGTTAACACCCCCTTTATCGCGGCCATTTTAACGGTTTTAGGTTACAGTGTTAGCGATACTATTGTCGTGTTTGATCGTATTCGT
>JAEHGX010000015.1:445-17835 GCA_019248265.1 Candidatus Falkowbacteria bacterium S5_I03 | reverse complement strand
ATAATAAGTGACTCAAGTTCTTTACCTTTTCTGACACTCGCTTTTTCACCGATATACGAGCCTACTTAGATGTTGCTATCGTAGGTGAGTCTAGAACAGGTAAATCAACCACAGCACAAGCTTTACAGAAACTTTATGGTCTATGTACCCGTGTCCCATTAAACGGTCACAATGCGTCTATTGCAGGTATTGTAGGTGGTTCTCAGAAAACCAAAAATGGTTATCAAACACGTGCAGGAGTTATTCCAAGAAACCATAAAGGTGGTATTATCTTTGAAGAACTTGTAAAAGCAAGTACTGATTTATTAAAAGAAATAACTGAAATTCGTTCATCAGGTTGGGCTACCATAACTCGTGTTAGTGGAACTATCAATTTACCAGCAATGGTAAGAATGATTGCTTTAACAAACACAAGGTCACAAGGAGCTATTCCAAGACCAATTACAAGTTATCCAAACGGCATTGAAATCTTATTAGATATCATTGGTGCCCCAGAAGATGTTGCACGATATGACCTAATTGGTATTCTTCCAGGAAAAGGTGCCCATGAAATCGATCCATTTTTCAAACCAGAAACACCTTATCCAACAGAAGCCTATCGTGATAGAATTCATTGGATTTGGAGTAGAAAACCAGAACAAATTATTATATCTCATGATATTTACACCTACACTATCCAAGTTGCTAACACCTTAAATGAAAGCTTTAATTCCTATATCAAATTATTTAGCACAGAAACCTATCTAAAACTCTTTAGAATTGCAATTGCCATTGCAGGTTACACTGTCTCTACAGACGATACATACGAGAATATAGTCATTAAAAAAGAGCATATAGACTATGCCATGAATCTCATGATTCAACTTTATGACAACGATGTATTCCGATTTAGAGAGTTTGTAAAAGCTGAAAGAAAGTTTAGTGATGTCGATGAAGAAGGAACTAAAGAACTACAAAGACTGTGGCAACAAAGTCAAAAAATATTACTACATCTAGAGAATTATTCTAAAACTCAAGCTAAAACATTAAAAGCAGTTGCAGGTATTGATGATACTGCCTTTAATATAATTATGAGTAGTCTAACTACCAACTTATTCATTCGTTATGAGGGTTTCGATATCATTCCTACAGAAAGATTTAGAAAAACTATTAAGGTTATTAACAAGTCAGAAACAACGAGGTTTATACGTATATGAACATAAACATAGCTCGTGTAGATATTCGTAATCATGCTGACTTAAAACGAATGTTAGAAACCTTTTTAGAAGACAACCCTAAAGTTATAGCCAAAGACACTGAGTCCGATGGTCTTAACATTATGTTTAATAAACCATTTATCTTTGTCTTTGGTTATGCTAACGAAGACTTCTCACTAATCAAAACTTATGCTTTAGACTTAGAAAACTTCCCACATCTTGTAGATTATTTCTTTGAAATATTCTATGACATCATTATTCCAAGAGTAGAACTTGTTCTTGGACACAATATCACTTTTGATTTACACATGGTGGCTAATATCAAACATGCCTATCCAGAACTATTTTACAATAAGTTATCAGATACGATGTCTTATATTCGACTTGCAGAAGATGCGATTACACCTGAAGAAGGTGGTCCGCCATTAGCACTTAAAGATTATGTCTATCGATATATATGGAAAGGTGCTAAACTTTTACAGAGTAAATTAAAAGTAGAAATGAAACAAAAACGTCTACAAAATACTGCAGAGTTATTAGCAGACCTTAGGGATAAACCAATTATTCCTAAGTATCAAATATCAGGTAAAGAAAAGCGTTGGACTAAAGGAATGGTAGAAGAATTCCTTAAAGATAAACTAGTAGAAGTAGAAGAACTTCCTAAAGAAGTTCAAAAACCAATACAAGATTTCATTGATAAAGACAACCTTGTAGAAAACTATCGATTATTAAATCGAGAAAATGTTATCTACTATGCCCACTATGATATTGTATTAACTTTAATGGTGCATAAAAGAGACCTTCCAATTATCATTGAGAGGAATCAACTTGAAATTTTAAAAGAAGAGGATGCTCTTATTCCTATATTTTATCAAATGGAAAGAGCAGGTAAATATTTTGATTTAGATTATGCATTAATTGCTAAAAAGAAACTAAAAGATTATATCCTTAGTCTAACAGAAAAACTCAAAGAGTTATTACACTGTGACGTTTCCGCTAATCAATACGTTGCATTAAAAGACTTATTAAACGAGCAATACAATTTAGACTTAGAAAGCACAGGTAAGAAAGTTCTTAAACAAATTACAGACCCTGAAGTTAAAAAGATTGCTAAAATTGTTATTAAACTCAGGACTTTAAGAAAGTGGTATTCTACTTATCTTGTTGCTTGGATTGATGAAGCACAGAAATATAATACAAAATGGATCTACCCCACATACACATCAACAGGTGCAGTAACTGGTAGAGCGTCGTCACCATATCAACAAATTCCAAAAGAACCCTTACTTGATGACGATGGTGTAGAATTATTTCACCCTAGAAAAATGATGATTGTTCCAGAAGATTATGACTTATTCTATTTCGATTATAGTTCTATGGAAATGAGAATGTTAGCCATCTATTCAACTCTTTTAACTGAGGGTGACACAAATCTTTGTAGACTATTTATTCCTTTTAAATGTCATGAAAGAAATGGTAAATGGTATTTTGATGAAGACCCAGAAACTGAATGGAAACCATCAAAACCTCATGATGTTACTACGAAAAAAGCATTCGATATTACTGAAGAAGACCCACAATGGGACCACTTCAGAAGGCTTGGGAAATCTGCAAACTTCGCCATTATCTATGGTGCAGGAATACCTACATTAGTTGAAAATCTTGACATCACTTATGAACTTGCTAAGATACTTTATGATGGGTTCTATAGTGCATTCCCTGGAATGATTAACTATGAGATGTATGTTCGTAATAGTATTCTAAGTGTTAGTTACTTAGAGAATCTATTTGGAAGAAGATACTATGGTATCAATTCCCATAAAGGTAAAAATTATGCAATTCAGGGAAGCTGTGCTGACTATACTAAGAAACTACTTCCTGAGATAAATAACCTTTTGAAAGGCAAAAAATCCATTTTAGAAAACTATTTACACGATGAGTTCTCTTTCCGCATTCATAAATCTGAAAGATATTTAGTACCTATCATCAAAGCAATTATGGAACAACTCGATTCTGTAGTTCCTATGATTGCTGATGTAGAAATCGCTGAGATAGATTGGAGTCAAAAACATGATTATGACCTATCTTAAAAATTACACTGATACTTTATTAGATTTATATGCGAAAGAAATCCTTAAACGAGAACTAACTCGTCAAGAAAGAGATATCTTCTATCTCAAAGAAGAGTTTTATGTTAATAGAATCATCAATACCGCTAAAGATGATATTAGTGAAAGAGTAATGAACTACGTGAAGAAGGTGCATCCAGAATGAAAATACTAGCATTAGACCCTTCAGGAAATTTTTTCGAAGGTAAAGGAACAACAGGATGGGCACTCTATTCAGAAGGTAAACCTAAAAGTGTAGGTCAAATTCGAGCAGTAGAATACAAAAGTCAAGTTGACTATTGGTTAGAACATCTAAAATTAATTGACCTACTTCAACCAGAACTTATTGTTATAGAAGAGTTTAAACTCTACGCACATACAGCATCTGCACAAATTGGATCTAGTTTTGAAACGACTCAATTAATAGGTATTCTTAAATACGAATGTGACCAAAAACAAATACCTTTAGTATTACAGTCAGCAACCATCAAAAAACGCTATACAAACGAGATTTTGTTACACAAGGGTATAATTACCATAGATAGTCGAAAGACTTACTACGTGGTAGGAATCCCTGTTACAGGCCATATCTTAGACGCAATAAGACATGCTGAGTTTTATATTAACTTTACTAGTAAAAAGGAGACAAATTATGAACTGTAAATTTTGTGAAAAACCCGCACCAAATAACATGCAAGGTTACTGTCAAGTTTGTTACAGATACTTCATCATGGAACATCGTGAAATTCATCCTACACCTAATTTAGGAGAAATCACGTATGCTTCTAATGGTGATTGTATCTGTCCTTTTTGTGGTAAAGCATTTAGAAAATTAGGATTACATTTTTACTACTCACACAATATGACTTCAGACGAAGCCCATAAGAAAGCAGGATGGGATAGAAGTGCTAAAGCCACTAACCCAGACTATCGTGAACTTATGAGAAAGCGTCTACAAATTAAGTGTGTAAAGATTAATCTAATTAAACGAGGACGTTCAACACGATTCCGTAAAGGCAGTGAAGGACGACCTATTTCAAAAATCAGTCCAATGACTTTAAAAAGACTGAAAGGAGTTCACATGAAAAAACCTAGTATAGAGAATCAAGGTGAAGAATAATGGCAAGCACAGCTCTACCACCACTTCCACCAATTTTTCAAGAAGAAGGATATTTTACAGCTTCACCAATTGCAGTTGGGACAATATATGCTACAGCTTCACGAATACATAACTTTAAAATTGATAATAAACTACACTTTGGAGACACTCAACTTGTATTAGAGGGATATCGTAAGTTAAAGAGAAAAAATTCTGAAATATTTATTCGTATTGACACTATGACCCTAAGAGAAAAACGTATTGTATTTCATTTAGATTCTCAAACAATTACAATTACAGGAGAAAGTAGTAGACATATTTCTATGAATGAACTAACTGCTATAACACAAAAATCAAAAGATTTAGGATGGTTATAAAATGACACTACAAACACAGTTTCAATTAGAAAAGAATTACCCATTTTTAGGTTTTGAATATCTTATACACGTTCAAAATCTACACGAACTTGTAACAGAGTTTCCTGTTGCAATAAAAGATATTACACAATTACTAGATGAAGACTTTGCAAAAGCACGTAATAAAGGATTTGGTGCTAGTGATTCTGCAGTATTATTAGGTGTTGCCTATAGCAGTAATAATGTAGAAGCGATGAGCATTGAACAACTACTAGAGAATAAAGTATCTGATTATTATGATAAGACTATCGGTGAAAAAGCGAGTGTCAGAAAAGGTAAAGAACTTGAGTCACTTATTATACAAAAGGTTTCTGAGAACTTAAATACCCCAGTAATTAAACCTCAAGATATGTATACAAACCTTAAAGGACTAAATACAAATTTTGATGGAGTAGTTTTTGAACCAATTATATCTGTGCATAATCTTGTAATTGGACTTCAACCAGTTCCATTAGAGGTTAAAGTGTGTACACAATTTGCTAGAAAAAATTATGATTGGACGTGTGCTGTCACAGAATATGACTTCACACAAACAAAAATGATTCCTAAGAAACCTTTACCCTATCCTGATGTTTCTATGCCACTTCAAGAAAAAATCGTTTTAAGGGCAACTACGTTAGGAATACCAGCATATTATTACACTCAAGTGCAACAACAAATTCTTTTTACTAATTCAGATCATGGTTATCTTTGTGTTTTAGATGATGTTAATTGGACAATTAATTACTTCTATGTTCCAAGAGACACTGAAGTAATTATGAGTCTAGAGAAATCATCATACACAAACTATTTAATTTTAGCAAAACGTAAAGGATTCAAAGTAGAACTCGAAGAGTCTACTATAACTATATAGGAGGAAAATATGGAAAAATTAAACACAATTCAAAAACGTGGAAAATTAAATGAAGTTCTTGTTTTAGATCAACCACATTCAACAAATAAAGGACATCACCTTTATCAAATTAATACTGCAGAACATGAATTACTCCAACAATTAAGTTTTCAAAATGGACCTAGAAAAGAAATAAATTCAATTCAAGGTATCCTCGATACAGACTTACTTGAAATTGTTAGACACCGCTTACAGTCATTTCAAAATGGTCCTTTTGCTACACGTGAAAATGCAATCGCTTTAACACATCTTGAAGAAGCATTAATGTGGATGAATAGACGTGTTGAAGATCGTATTGAACGTGAAGTATTAGGAACAAATAATATTTAGAAAGGAGGAAATTAAAAATGGAATACAACCCAGGATTAGGAAATAGTCCAGAAAAGAACATGAAAATGCCTAAAGATTCAGTACCAATAAATCCAGAATTAGCAACTCTTCAAGAAGATGTTCAACGTAAAAAGGGAGTTGTAGAAGATTCAATTAATCAAGGAATTCAAAAACTTCGCACAGAAGTTGTCTTTCTCTTAAACACGTTTAAGTTACCTAAAGACCAAGAAGACTATTATTATAATTTTCTTAAAGTAACTGACTAAAGATGCAAAGTTAATATAAGAAAAGGGAGCCACCAAAGGTTCCCTTTTTTTGTTAAAGTCTATTATACAATGGACGTATCTCAGTGTATTTCCACTGTAATGTTCGCATTGCGTTTTTATTAATATCAAACTGTCCTTTAAATTTAAGTTGACCATTAGAGAAACTATACGGTCTATTAAACATATGTTGTCGAGACATATAAGAACTTCTTACTACAAATTTATTATCTGCAAAATAACTGTCAGCCATACTAGGTAATACGTTAGACATTGACTTATCTTCTTGTGTAAACGTATTATAGATATTTCTAACTTGGCTTATTCCAGGTGTTCTAAGGAAGGCTTCTTGTTTGTCCATAGTTCCTATAAACGCTTGGAAGGAGTTCTTGAGTAATGGATTGACTTTTCGAGTCACCTGTTCAGGAACGGGTAATGGTGCATTTTTTCCTATAAATGGTGCACTTAAAGTATCCATAAACGTGAGACCAGTTTGAATAACCGAATTTCCAATAGGGATATTACCACGAGAAAATTGATATCTAGCATAACTATTATCATCAAGTTTGTCTCTATCCCAAGCAGTTAGTAAAGAATCTACTAAGAACTTAGATGTCTTGTTATCATAACTTAAAGCTTCAGGCCAGAAGTCAAAACTTCGTAATGGGTAAGATGCAAATGGAATTACAAACTCAGCATAGAGTTCAGCCTTAGACTTATTACTATAATTAAAATGTGTCTTCAAGATTTTAAGAAGAGACTCATTCATAGTTAAACCTTTTTTAATATTGTTGATGTGAAGTCCAAGACGACCAACAACTTCTGCCATACTGTTTATCTCAAAGTTGTAACGGAATGGTGAGTATTTGCTTCCATAGAACACCTTATTAAGGAATCGTTCAAACGGAACATCTCGCACATCATTACCAATAAGATTTGCTTGCATACGCAACATCATGTCAGCAGGTTCAGACGCTGCCGAAGGACTTCTCAAGAATGATTGAACCAATTCAGCAATTGCAAACTGTTCTTCTTTAGCATCTGATAAAGGTCCTAATGCTTCTAAGAATCTGCGGTAAGTGACTATCCATTTTTCATCGTACTTATTACCTAAGATATGGAAAGGAACACCACCATCAATTGCTTCATTGTAAAGTTTATTATGAATATTAAACCACTTGAAAGCAACAACAGTATCACCTAATACTGATTGAGCACTAAACATTCCACCTTCTTGTGCAACTAAGTTTTTAAGATTAATATCTACAATGTTATTAAAGAAGAAGTTTGTTGTTAAAAGCATTGCTGATTTCATTGGCATTAACATAAACCTTCTTATAATATCACCAACGCTGTCATCTTTGAATTGAAATTTTTGACGAGCAAACTTTTCAAAAACTTGATATTGTTCATTGTTTAATAGCATTAAGTCATTTTTACTTGGACTATTTAAAATCATTTTTAAATCTTCTAAAGATTTAGGAACGAACTTTTTAATACGAATACCGCTTCTTGTTTTAATATCTTTAACTACATAAGATAATGAGTAGTCCGTATTATCAGGATTCATTAAGAATTTATAAAACTCTTCAGGAGATCCAAAGCTTTTATATATCTCATCAAAGTTTTGATTAGTATATTGCTTGATATATTTCCAAGAACCAAACCAGTCTTGTGTAATTAATTGTTTTTCAAATCCTGCTTCTTTAAGTTGCTTTAAAGCTATACGATATTCTTCAGGTGTGCGTTCATAAAGATATTGTGCATAAGCACCTTTAATTCTTTGCATAAATTCATGTAACTGTTTAGGGTCGGTTCTACCTGCTTCATCGAAATCCATTACTTTGAATTTCATATATGCATTACTAAATTCTTTTTCAATATCATCAAACTTCTTTTTAAGTTCTTTAAAGAATTCTGGAGTACCTTCAAAATTCATCATACGTTCTAATTTTTCTACGTAGGTGATTCTTGAAGGACGTTCAGAGTTATTTGATGATACCCAGTGAATTGCATCACCAAGAGTTTCTTCAAGCCACTTATAGAATTTATGTGAACTTGGATCAGAACTAGCATATTCAACAAATTTAAAGCCTTCGGCTTTTCTTTCTCTTTTTCTAAGGCCTTCTAAGAAAGTGGAGACGAGTTCCGTTTGTTGTTTAGCCTTCTTGCTTGCCTTGGTATATCTGAAGGTCTTCTGACTATAGCGGGATAAATCCCCTAATGATTGTATATCATGAATCCACGGGTTGAGTTTTGCTAACTCGGGGTCTGTAGAAAGATTGTTTAAATGCTTTTTAAAATGACCAACATAGATAGGAAATAATTCACCCATTTGACTTTCAACCTTTATGTCTGCTAAAGGTTTTCGAATATCTTCAAGTGCTGAGTTCAAAATCTCTTTAATATCTGCATAACCATCAGCAATCTTATAGTCACCAACGTTAGTGACATATTCTAATATTGGTGCCATAGCATCCATAATATTATCTTTGTAGACATCATGTAGATAGTTTGAAAAACGAGTATCAGGATTCATTATCGTACTATAGTATTTTCGATTATCTATTGTAGCAAAACTGTCCATCATTTTTATAGTGTGCTCTAAGTACATATTAATAATGTCACCATACTGTGATGCTTTAATTTCAGCACCCCACTTGGCTTCTAACACATTTCCAAAATACTCTGTGGTAAGTTTTGATTTAAGAATAGACATTACGGTTTCTTCAGTTTCACCTGCAGCAATACGTTCTGAGTACTCCATAATGAGTAGTTTGAATTCTTTATCAGTGGCACGCATGACCTCATCAACTTTAGAGAATAATGGACCTTGTTTTTCAAATGGTAAACGCATAATAATTTTAGCGACTTCTTCTTGAAATTCAAAGTCTCTATCTAATAAATCCATTGTATTTTCTAATTTAACAAATTCAGAGTCAGGAAATGTGACACGATATAACTCATGCAGTTTATTCTTGCTCAGTCTTTTTAAAGACTTTTCTTTTTTATTATAAAACTTGATTCTCGCTTCAAGACGTTTTTTATTTTGAACTTTTATATCGGCATCGGTAATGGCCTCTACTAAAGGCTTCTCAACTTCTTTATATTCCTTTTCAATAAGTGCATTCATGATACCTTTAGTAAAGTAATCAGAGTATAAACTTAAAGGATTTCCACTTTGGATAGGTTTAAATTTAAGTAGTTTTCTTATAAGGTCTATACTTTCAGAAGACGCCCATGCATCTCTAATCCGCCAACCATTAATAACATGGTTTGTTGCTGCATATCCAACAGAGTTTCCATAGATTGCAGACATATAGAGGTGATGTGATTGTGCCATACGGTTAAATATTTGTTCTAATGAAAGGTCAGCTTCAAGAATACCATCCAAAATATCTGAGTATTTCGTAAACATTGTTTCAGAAGGGTCTTTCGATTTTTGTGCTTTAACTTTTTGTGTTTCTATAATGTGAGCAATACTGTTTAGAAGATCCTGTATCTTATTCTTTTTATTCAGGATACGTTCCATATCCGCATAATTCTTAACATTTTTTATGTCATTGATAAAATTAGTCTCTATCTCAACACCGTTTTCAGTTTTACTTGACCTGAAGTTAAGATATAATTCATTCAATAATTCTTTAAAGGTGTCCTCAAAAGTATTGTCTTCTTCACCTAAAGGTATTTCTTGAATTCTTAAAATAGAATTGTCAATGTCATCTAAGTACTTGTGATATTTTTCAGGTACAACTACACTACTAAGACTGTTTATATCACCAATTGTTTTGTACTTTCTTATATTATTTATAAAAAATCTTTCAGAAAGTGCTTGGGTCACTTCAACGTCATAAGCAGCGTTATGGAATTGGCCTAGAATGCCTTCAGGAATTTCATATTCTTTGAAGTTTTCCATCACTTCTTTTAGTTCATCTTCACTAAGAATTCCAGAAAGACCCTCCAGACTATAACCCGTAATGTTTCTTTCTTCAAGAGCATCCTCGTGTTTTTTGACTTCTACAAGTAACTCCTCAATCTCTTCGTCTATTAATTTAATTTTTTCTTTGTCTTTTTTATTTCCATACTTTTCTATAGACGCTTTATATTTTTTAAGGTTTGTAATTTTTAATTGTGCTTCCTCAAGAAGTTCAACATAAGTATTTTCATATGCCCCTGGATTGTTTACTGAACGCATAAATGGTAAAGAGTCAAAGATAATTGGGTCAATATCATCATAACCTAATTTAGCGAGATAAGGTAAATCGTAGGGAGCATTATGTGCTATCATAATAGTATCATCGTCGAACTCAACATATTTATCTAATTGTGCACGAATATCTTCAACTTTGTACTTAGGTGCTGCGTCATATTGTTTTTTAGAAATACCATGTAATCTACCTTGTAATTTGTCATCATATTTAAAACTATCATCAGGAAGTTCTAAGAAAAATGATTTTCGAATTTTCTTTCCATTAGGTAACACTATTAAGAAAGATACTTGAAATGGTGGTGCATCTTCAGGTGTTGTATTTTCAAGCATATAATTTTTACGTAAGGTTTCAAAGTCAAAATAAACTCTAGTTCGTGGAGATCCATTTGGCATAGTTATTGATACACTATTTAATTTATCCATGTCTTTAAACCTAGGTTTACCATTAACATATTCAAGATTGGACCTCTTAGACACAATACCAAGTCCATCAGTGTTTTTATAGTAACTATCAAATATCATATTTGAGAATACCTTATCAATATTCTCTTGTTTACTTAAATATGTGTGTACAGCTCCAGCATATTTTAACTTTTGATTAGGACTACTATAACGTATTAGTTGTTGTGTTGGCATTAAGGCATCTCTGATTTCATCAATGCGTACTTTCATCTTTTCCAAGACTCTACCGACATAACCATTAAGATATACAAATAAAACATTGTCATGTTTTCCATCGATAAGTTGTTCATAAGTGTGTCTTAAATTTTTACCTAAAACATCTTTAAGTTTATCATATTGTTTTGGAGAGATTTTAATCCCACTTAATTTTTCAGTTGCACTAAAAATCATTTCTACAAAATCATGGTCAAAAGTGTCTATGAGGTCTTTCATAATTAAAGGATGAAAAACACCAGCAGACTTAATATGTTTTATTACTGTGTACAGTTGCTCAAACTCTTGACGGTAAAGGATATTATTCACTAAAGCTGCTTTTACATACTCATCAGACAATTCTCTCATTGGTGTGAGTGTTTCCATGGATCTTTGTAATTCCATTATCTCTCGTTCATATGGTGTATTAGACAATCTTCTTTTAAGTGTATTAAAACGATCTTCAATAGTTCTAAGAGTTCCATCTTTACGATAACGAGAAACTTTGTAAATACGTTCTACTGGCTCAATTATATTTTTTTCTAGATCATTTAATGCTAGTTCTCTATCGGCACTAGTCATTTGTAACGTCTTAGCATCTTTGTAAATATTACTTTGGAGTCTTGTAAATCTAGATCTGATTGCACTCTCAAAAGACTGTCCACGAATTACGTTAGGTAAAAAGTTAAAGTTCTCATACATACGTCCTATAGCATTTGCAGAAGTTTCTAACATCTGGTCAGCAAATACTTTAAGTAATCCTTCTAGTTGATCATCGGTAAGTTCTAATTCACTACCACTTGCTTTTAACCCGTTTCGAATTGCTGTTCTTAAAGATTTGTTATACTCATCTATAGGCAACTCTTTAAAAATGCGAGAGTATCCCATTTTATTAATTTCTGCTATTTTAATAACAAGTTCAAACATACGCCCTTCAACAAGTTGGTTTGCAGCGTCAAGATATTTTTTTGCAGCAGTTGAGCTCATTTCTTTAATTGTTTTTGGGGTTTGCTTAGAACTAAAAAAATCTAACATTGAGCCAATACTCTCAAGTAGACTATTGTAAAACTGCTTTTTATATTTATTACTCATGGCATACGCCTCTTCAGAACTTGTGAGTAAATCTCTCATATATTCTAAGACTAGTTTTTCTCTAATAAACATAGAGTCCATGGGTAATTGTGTAAGAGCTTTGCCATCCATAACAATTGTTTGTAAGTTAAATAATGCTGCTAAAGCTTTAATCTTATATGTGGCAAGTAGTTGTGCACCACCTACACGTAAAATTTTTATAGAAAAATCATCATCAATTACAAACTTCAAAATACTGTCTGTTCTAGATAAACTACTTGAAGCATTAATAGGTTTTGAAATTCCAGCAAGCTCATTAATTGCAACATCAATATCAGCGTCATAATGACGTAATTTTGCAGGAGTATTAATGTATGTATATATATCACGAAGTGTAGTTCCGTTACTTGTAGTGACAGCATCAAGGTCTTGTATTCCATCACGAAGTAAATATTCCATAGGTCTAAAGACTCCATTAGTTTCTTTTGTTAAGTCAGAATATCTTTTCATTGAAGCAAGAGCATTAGTCATTCTTACTTTTTCTGAAAACCTGATATCTGTTATTGCGGCATCATAATTTTTCTTAAAATTTTGAAGAAATGAAACAAAGCCGTTTGTGTATTCACTAAGACCTGTGCGTTCAGTAATACTAATGAGTTTGTTCATTGTTCCATAAAGTCTAGATGTAAGTTGAATGCTGCCTGTTCTATTAACAACAGTTCCGTCTTCCTTAACAAAAGCCCAACCATTGAATATGTTTTTTAGAACATCAACAAGCTCAGTGTATTTTTCATCTTCTTTTTTATGAAAAGCAACAGCTTCAAAAATACTGAGTTGATCTTTTATAGCTTGTCTAATACTTGTCTCTAAGAGTTGAAGTGGTGTCTCAATTTTTTCAACAGTGTCATTTATTGCCTCATAGTAAGAACGCATTTGTTTAAATCGTTCTAGGATTTCTTTATTTACTTCAAGTTTTAATTTCTCGTGAATATTTTTATATTTTAGAAACTCTTCAAATAGTGTCTGCACTTTGAGGCTTTCAATTTTAGGTAATACAAAACCTTTTCCAGATTTGTAGACACCATCGAGCATACCCCAAGTAAATTTATCAAATTCTTTATTTACAAATTCTTTAACTACAAAGTTTTTTTCTAGAGAATTTTTTAATTCATCAATACGTTTGTATAGATAGTCTATTCGTGCTTCATGAGCAGCTTGTCTACTAATTCGGGGTCCTAAAAGACTCATAATTCTGTTGTAAGACTTTTTGTCCGTACGATAAAAGTTATCCAAAAAAGCACGATCCTTATGTATTATTTTTTGATAGACTTTTTCAATATAAAAATCAGGATATTTTCGTCCTGTAATCTTTGGAAGCTCTTCTTGAATAGTTAGAAAAATCCCTTTGTAATAAGCATCAGTAGATGTACTGTCAAATTCTTTTTGTAGGGTTGCAAGTTCATCAAAACGAGCTTTTAATTCTGGATGAATCTTTTTAAGTTCTTCAATTCCTTCAGGGCTTTTGATTAATTCATTATAGCGTTTTGTGATTTCTTCATTTTTAAATTTAATGAAAGAGTCTAAACGATTAAGTTCCTCCATCATTTCTTTTTCTTGTAGAAGCAGTTTACTAGCAGCATCTGCTTTGTATTCTAAAGCAATGCGTTGCATATCTAATAATGGACGGGTGTCTGCAGAACTCATAAGCACTCTGACTATAACCTCAGCTTGTGGTCCACCATAACTTACTTCATCTATTAGAGCAATCATTTCATCTATTCGTTTCATTCGATTACTGATGAGTGCAATAACTTCCCTAATATAACTTTCGTTAATTTTCTCTGGAAGTTCAATCGGAAGTTTATATTTTTGAGCAAGTTCAAGAACAGCATTAGTGATGTCTTTACCTTTTAGTATAACATCTAAGGCCTGTTTTAAATCTTTAGCCTGTTTATAATCTACATAAGTTTTGTAATCATTTGCACCAAAGTCTGTTTTTAAGTTCTTTAGCATTGTACGGCTGTTCATATAAGTCCTTGTTGACCTTATTGTTTTGTCTAAATCTTCATGTTGTTTGACGAGTTCAAACCAGCGTTCAGTGCCAACTTCTGTCTCTAATATTTCTTTTTGCACATTGTCTAAATTCTTTTGAGCATCTTCGAGGTCTATATTTTTAACCCCTAAGACTTCTTTAGCTTTTTTAATTGTATAACGCTTCTCAGTAAGTGCTAAGTGTTGATACATTTTTTCTAAAGTATTATCAAAACCTGGAGTGTCGGCTGGAGTATTCTTTACAAATCTACGGAGCTGTTCAGTCTCAGTCACCCATTCTTTTAACAATTCATCAGCAGACTTAGTACTGAATCCTGCTTCATCAAGGATATCAAAAGTATCAGATGCACCTTCTAAGTCCTTAACAATTTCTTCAAAACCTTTAATAGGACGTTTTAAATAACGTCTGTATCCACTGTGTACAATACCTGCAGGTGTAGTTTTCCACACACTTTTAATAACTTTGTTTTCAATCTCATCTACCATATATCCAAACTTTGCAGTCTTATTAAGTCCTGTGATTATTTGTTCATGCTCGAACATTTCTTTAATTTGTTTTATAGTATATGTGTAGTTAGGATTCTTAGTTTCTAAGAGAATCTTTGCAAACTCATTGTAATCATTACGAAAAGCCGCAGTATTTAGACGATGGACATAGCCACCAATATTACGGTATGTAAGTGATGTTATCTTTTTAATTTGTGGTGCTTGATTAATTGCGTAACGAACACCAGCCTCAATAACTTCCTGAGAAGCACCAAGTTTTCCAGTAAGTTCCTTTGCAGCTTCTTTAACTATAGCTTCAACATTGTTTGGATCAGTCACAGTTCCACTGGCTAATTTAATAGCGTCATCGATTTTGTGTCCAACAATTTTATTTACGTTTCTAAAAGCATACTTCGCTGTTAGTCCTGCAGATGTTTTTCCACCAGAGACTAAAGCGGATTTGCCAATTGCATATGCACCAAATGTCGCCCAGTTCACAGGGTCTGATAAAATTTCACCAACAAGGTCTATAGCAAATCCATCAGGAATCCAGTCAACATTTTTGTTAATATCTGAGAAGTCAATTGTTCTTTGCCCTTCATCACCTAGGCCATAGGCCATCTTTAATGCATCAGCAACAGTGACCTCACCACCAGATGACCATGCATAAAGAGGAGCCTTTACGAGGTTAGCTACAACATCTAAAGTCTCCCCAAAGTTATGCAAGTTTGCCAGAAGTGCTTCCCCTGGCTTTGCGAGATTAAACATCTTTGAAACTAATTCCCAAGACAGTTCTGCACTGGATAAGGCATAGTTCAATCCTGGAATTTTTTCATACCATTTACCTTCTGCAACACGTTGATGTGCAGCCATGTTTAAACCAATATCTAAGAATGAATTGGCTTCTTTCATCTTGCGTTTAGCATCTTGAAGAGCTTGTACTTTTAATTTAAGTTTATATAAGTCATAAGGTTTAGGCATTAAAGGTACTGTTCTTGTAAAACTTGTAGGAGGATTAATTTTTGGCATTTCTGGAATTAGTAAATTATACATAGTGGTCCTCCGTTAAATCTTATACTTTTTTAACTTTATACATTTTACCATTTTCATAGACATAATTAATTCCAGAGTAGTTATACACTTTTCCCTCTTCTAGCGTTTTATAATATCTTGATAGAACTTCTGGAGATTGTGCTTTAGCATTGGGGTCTTTTTCAAAAAGCTTGGTATTATCATCATATTTTTTGTATGTTGTAGTGCCAGTAAGATTAACTTCTTTTAAAAGAGCTTTGTCAGTTTTACTATCAGTATTAAGCCCTAATAAACGTCTAGAGAGCACTTCTAATTGTTGAGGAGTCGCATCTGGAAAAATATCACGTATTTGTTCTACTGCAGAAGAGCTAAATCTTTGTGCATCAACCGCAGCAACTTGTCCACGGTTAGCATTAAGAATTTCAAATAGTCCAGCACGAGCAGCGTCTTCAGCACCAGCAAATTCACTTTCGATACCAGCAGTTTCCATACGATATTGTTGAGCTAATTGTTGAGCACCCATTTGACCAACCATAATATTTTGCATTTCTAAGGAAGCCAGTCCTGAGGAAGTCATTCCTGAACGTTGAGCTTGGATTCTACGTTTAGCAATATCTCTTTCGGTCTGAAGTTGCATTCTACCTAAGGCATCATACATCATACTCGTTGACGTATCTACAACTCCTTGTCTTCCTTGCCGTTGAGCACCGATAGATTTATCACTATACTTTAGATAATCTTGAATTAACTGACTGTTATAACCTGTGGCAATACCATATTTTTCATCAGCCATTTGCTCCAACCTCCTTATAAACTACAACTGCGTGTTGTACTATGGGTCTTTCTTCGATTTTAATTTTGCCTTCATTAAAGTTCTTTTCATATTCTAATGCTAAGTCCAGTATATCATTTCTCATGGATAAATCAACTATTGTCTTTTCATTTGCAAATTGTTTAGCATAGCTAAGACCAAGATAAGTATTAGTTGCCATGGGGTAGAGTCTAAGAACAATTGCAATAAACGCTGCTGTCCATTGAACATCACCTGATGGTTCTAATGCAATACTAGATAAGGATATGGTTAGAACGATACTTAGCAGTAATTTAGGACCTAAGTCTTTGATGAATTTCCAGAAACCACTTTCAACTTCATATTCGTCATGGTCTTCAGAACGAGCTTTCTTATAACCGTGTTTAACGAATGCTTCTGAAGTTTCTTTAATGATAACTTCATACTCATCAATATGAGCTTCTACAAATTTAGGATCAAGTCTGTCTAATAAGTCTTGACGTTGAACACAATACATTGACTGTTCTTTCTCAGTCTCTGTTCCACGCAACCATATAACGTGGTCTGATTGGGTTGCTTTAGCGTCAAGAGTTTTTAATTGATTTTTCATTATTTTAACAAGGCGTTTTTTTCTTCTCTCACGATTAAAGTTAATCATAAATAGAGAGAAAATACTTGCTGTAATTTTTTTACACTTGTCATGTATTTCTTTTACTATCTCTTGTACGTCTTTACTTTTCAAAATTTTATCTAAGGCAAATATGAATACTGCAATCATTACAAATAAGTTA
>JAEHGX010000015.1:0-435 GCA_019248265.1 Candidatus Falkowbacteria bacterium S5_I03 | reverse complement strand
GCACCTTAGAGATATATTCATTGGAACCTACATAAGACCAGTCAAGGTCTGATGAAACGAATTCCGATAAAGCTGTTGCAAACAATGATGTAATGTACACTACAACTAGAATAACTAACTTCCAATTTACATTGACTCGTTTTGTTTTGCTTTCTGGTTTTTGTGCTTCATCCTTTGCTTGTTTAGTCCTATCTATAATTGCTTTTAAAACATCTGCATTATTATTTGAGGACACGTACATCACCTCTAGCTAGTTTGTATTTACGCACGTAATATTTGTGTGCCACTACGAAAGGAAGTGACGCTAAGAAACTGTAACCAACAGTTCTAGCAATATACACATAGTTTTGTGCATAGACATTTATCAAGAAAGCAGACACTAGGAGTAATGCATAAGGGCCTATTTCGAAAAGTGTTAATAATCCTTCACGAAGT
>JAEHGX010000014.1 GCA_019248265.1 Candidatus Falkowbacteria bacterium S5_I03 | reverse complement strand
CCCAAGTCTTAGTTGATTTCTTTTTCTTATCCAGTTAGAATTACTCTCGATAAGAAAGCATTCAACAAGGATTTTGGTAGATTATCAGATGAAGTATACTATGGTTTGCTTAATGAGAAAGAGTTCTTAGCACAAGCATTTAGCTCCAAACAGTTTCAAGAAGAACTTAAGAGAGTCAACTTACAGAAACCTAAAGGTACTATTAGAACCTTGTGGGATAAGTTTGTATCTACTGTGAGAGATGCACTTGGGATGACAACCCAAGAGCAATATACAGCATTAGATGAAGCTCTTGCACTTGGAACCTACCTATTCAAAACGGATGTTCGTTCTGGTAGGATGAGTGCAATTGGGGCTAGAAGGTATGCTTCTAGTATTTCCCCAACATTCTTTAAGTATCTTCCTGTTGATTATGATAACATAGGTCTAAAAGACACTTGGAAGGAAAACAAAAAGATTCTTCTTTCTCTTGCTAAATCTTTAGGATTTGTTCCTCATAGAATAGAAAATAGTATGTACTATGAGCTAGATGATTCTAAATCAACAATTGATTATGATAAAGTAAAAGAAGGAACAACAGTATATCTTAATGACATACTAGATCACTATTCATTATTTGAGACTGATAGGACTCTCAAAGGAATACAAGTAGTTTTTACAGATCAAGATAGTATATTGGCAAGCGCAAGAAAAGAAAATCTACGTATATCTGACGATCTAACTAAGAAGACTATACTTGGGGCAGCATATGGAAGAAAGATATATCTGAACCTAAAAGGTATAGAGAAATTTAAAGATAAAGAGAATACTAAACTAGAAAATGTTCTTTTGCATGAGGTACAACATCTACTAGATGATGCTGACAATGAAGGTGTTGCTAGAGAGACACAAGCAAGATTATCATTAAGTAAAGAGGAAAGAGCAAAGATAAAACCAGACTTTAATAAATACTGGTATAAATCTGTTTTTGTTGCAGAAGATGCAATTAGCCCTGCCCTGGATAAGAAAAAGAAATCAACTAAGACTTGGGATCAAAGAGAAGCTGAAATTAGTAAGTCAACCAGCCTGTCAGAAAGACTCAAAGATGCTGGTGGTTCTTTTAAAGATCTTACTAAAGAGATAGTACAAGTATCCTCAGATGTTCTTAGGAGTATAGATGATAGAATCTTAAAGCCAATGAGAGAGTTTGAGATGAAGATAGCAGAGTCAAATGTATCTGCTAGAGGGCAAATCAAAGAATTCTATGATGGTTTTAAAGAGATGTCATCTTACGATAGAAACCTCTTGGGTTTAACTCTTTATAATACAGATAAAGAAGCTGTAGAAAAGAGAAGAGAGATTTTAAATAAGAATGGTCTCGAAGATGCTTATAAGAAAGTTGAATTACTCTTGAAGGACATTCATACAGCTAAAGAAGAACTTGGTATAAATGAGTTTGACGAGATAGAAAATTGGTTTCCTCGTAGGCTCAAACCAAAAGGACTCGAAGGTCTCATGAAAGCAATGACAGGAGATCCAGAGTACAATACGTTACAAGCAGAACTAGATAATTTAGCTAAGAATAAAACTACACCAGAAGACAAAGAGCATCTAATTAGATCTATAATAAATACAGGAAGATATCCGGCTATTGCTTTCAGGAAAGGA
Organism: Candidatus Falkowbacteria bacterium S5_I03; assembly: GCA_019248265.1. Classification (GTDB taxonomy): domain Bacteria; phylum Patescibacteriota; class Patescibacteriia; order Patescibacteriales; family UBA12465; genus UBA12465. Next base: position 19,356 of record JAEHGX010000014.1, on the reverse strand, counting down.
ACATCTGATAAGCAACGGAAAATACATAAGATATCTTCTGAATGGATGAAGTTTTATGTCAACCCAATGGAAGCTCTTTTGAGTCATGTGTATGAAAGCAATGAGCAACTAGCTGCACATGGTATGTTCTCGGATAATAAGTTGAGATACAAGAAGGTAACTAGAAAGAGACTCTTGTGGAATAAGTTAAAAGATGACGATAAGTTAATTGGTAAAGGAAAAGATCCAAAGCTATCAGACAAGCAAAGAGAACAAGTTATAGCAGAAATAGAACTAATAGAATCTGATCTTAATAATCAAGAGAAATCTTTTGATAAGTTAGATACTATACTGGTGGAATTAGCTCCTGGGTTGTCTGATCCTGATGCTAAATATGCTGTTAATGTTATTAGAGCTAGACTAACTCAAAGAGGAATGTCTGGACCTGTAGCAACTATTAGAAACATATCCTTAGCGTCTGCTATGGGTAGTCCTACTAGTGCAATTACACAGATAACAGATCTAGCTTTATCTACTTGGGTTAATGGTATAAAGAACACTGTAGGTGCTGTATTTGGCCATAGGTTAATTACAGCTAAAGACCTAGATCTAGAACATAGTATGAAGGAGTTCCAAACAGAAGGAACTGCTAAGTGGCTAGATAAGGTTCTTACTTTCTCTGGTATGAAATATATGGATCTGTTTGGAAAAGAAGTATTCATCCAATCAGCTATCAATAGAGCTAAGGAAATGTCTCTAGAAGATTTCTCAAAGAAATGGAAACACTATTTGGGAAATGATACCGAGCAGACCTATCAGGAGCTACAAGACAATAAGAACTCTGAGTTGACTAGATTCTTTGCATTCAATGCACTCTCCGATTGGCAACCAATTAGCCTCTTAGAGATGCCTATGAAATATCAGAATGCAGGTAACTATAGAATATTCTATGCACTTAAGAGTTACAATATTAAACAGTTAAACAATATCTATAGAGAATCAGTTATCTCTTGGAGGAAAGCAGGAACTAAAGAAGAGAAACAGAGAATAGCTAGAAGGACTGGATCTCTGATTATGTTCTTGGCTATTGCTGGGGCTAGTGCTGATGAACTGAAAGACTTCTTATTGGGTAAGTCAGCTAAGAGTTTCACTGATAACTTCCACGAGAACCTACTCAAGATAGCTTTTATGAGTAGGTACACGTTGGATCAGGGATTCCAGAAAGGATTCTTTGAGACTATGCTTAAGGATATTCTATTACCACCTACTGGAATAGTTGATGATCCTTTCAAGGATATTATTAGTTGGTTTGGGGATAAACCAGACTTTAAGACTATTAGGAATCTTCCTTGGGGTAAGTTGCCTTATGAGTGGTTTAGTCCGGTAGCAGAGGCTAGTGACTATAAGAGACTGAAGACTAAGATAACTGATGGTGTAGTTAAGAGTAACAATAATGTATCTAATTATAGAAAAGAAATAAGAGATTATAATAATTGGGCAACTAGGAACAAAGAGAAACCTATTACTTATAGCACCTTAATGCAATCTAAGAGAAGATACTTAAAGGATCAAAGAGGATAGTGCTAATAGTATACTAATACTAATAGTATATATAATAATTATTTATTCAACTAACCCTATTAGACCACAGTAGTATACTATTAGTATATACCAATCTATATACTAATAGTATACATACCTTATGGCTATAAATTATACAACTTAACCTAATTGGCTAGTGTCAACTATTACAAGACATAGCTTAAAACAAACAGAAATAGGTCTAGAATCAACGATAGCCTATATAGGTATCCAAGAGTACTCTTAGTGATTACAATTGCACCTAGGTGGCATTATAGATCTTTTAGGACTATGGAGGTATAACTGGGGAATACTACCAATGGCTCAAGAGAAGTGTGAAGTTCATAATTTCATGATAGAGATGAACGCTGAGACAAAACAGATGATACACACCCTTACAAAAGATCAACAAGATCAAAGAGAGATGATAGCTAGGCTCTCAGAGAACCTATTAGAACTGAAGAGATTCAATGAGAGTGTCTCTTCCACACTAAAAGAACTAAAGGAATACAATAAGGCTCAGGATGATAAGACAGATAAGAACTCTGAATTTGTAGTTCGGATATCGTCTGTACTAGGATTCTTAGTTATTGTACTTCCAATACTAATGTATCTAATAAAGAAGATCTAATGATACCTATATATCTAAAGAGTAATAATATCCCTATATTAGATCGCAATGTAATCAATAAGAATATAAGTAATATTAGTGATGAGCTTACTACTCTATCTACTACAAAAGTTCCTTATACTGGTGCAACTGGTACTGTAAACCTTGGATCTCAAAAGCTAATTACAGAAGAAGTAGAATCAGTAGGTGATCTAACTATAGATTGTGGGACTGAAAAGACATTAGTTCTACAAGAACCTGTTTGGGAAGACTTAAGGTTTCCAGCACAAGCTATTAATCCAGTTGGCTTAACAGGCCCAGCTGGTGTGGATGCTACTGAACCATATTTAGGGACACTATTATTTGATGCCGGATCTACAGAAATATGTTGTGGACAAGCTCAGTTCCCCCACGCTAGAAAACTAAGTAGCCCTATAGTGTGTCATATTCATTGGTGCCCTACCAGTACGGATACAGGCAATGTCCTATGGAGATTATCTTATATGGTAGCTGAGATTGGTGGTACATTCAGTGGGTCATATATTGATATAGACATACTAACAGCATCTAGTGGTGTTGTAGGTAGACACCAAAAGTCTAAGTTTACTACTATAAGTAATATAGGGACAGATACTAGTACGATGATGTTGTGGAAGATTAGTAGGATAGGCGGAGATGGAACAGACACATATACAGGAGATGCTAGATTATTAGAATTTGATATACACTATCAAATAGATACAATTGGGTCTAGAACAGAACTTAGTAAATAGAATTTCTATTTGGGGAATGGTCCTCGAATAGAAGTACAAGGAAGTCCTTGAAGGATTAAAGTAAAGGGAGAATGTAAAGAAATGGCAATGAAAGTAATTAAAAGTGCAAGTATCACAAGTAGGGCACGTGAAAACATTAATGATAATTTCGCTGAGTTGTATGCTGGTGGTGTTGGGGCTATTGATATTGATGCTGGTGAAAGTGGGGTAGCAGGTTCTGTGGATATTTTCCCTGCAACTGCTGCTCATGGTAAGTTAGCAATCACAGTAGCAGATCAGACCGGAAATACTACTGTTGCTTTGACAGCAGCAGCTATGGGGCAAGCTACCACGGTAACTATTCCTGATCCTGGTGCAGCTGCTGGATATGTAGTTATGACTACCGCTGCTCTTGCACTAGCAGAAGCAGATGTATTACAGAACGTAACCCCTGGCACTGGTGCTGCTAGTAAAGCTATGATTTTGGATGCTAACTCTGATTGGAGCGCACCTGTTAACTGTGTATTTAAATATTTCCAATTAAAAGATGCTGATGATACTCTTTTATCTACTACTCTTGAGTATGTAAATAGCAACTGCGATCCTGTAGCTCAGGCAGTTTCTCCTGGTGCTGGTTTCTCTGGGGCTGGTACTGTTCATAAGTACGGTGCTCGTAGGACTGGTGGTGTTGTCAAGACTGAGATTATGATTGATCTCACAGATACTAAGTCTGTAGCAACTGATCTCGATATTATAGGTGTGTCTGGAGTATCTCATATTGGGAGAATAACTGCTGCTCTTAATGGAACAATCCTATACGGAAAGATGACATGCCTTGAGGTTCCTGTAGGCGGCGCAGTGGATCTTGATCTGTATGCTGCTGACGAGGGAACTGGGGCTTATGATGGTCTAGTAACCGACCTTACTGCGGATGTAGCACTGGTTACTGCCGGTGGAAACTGGACTCTCAACTTAGAGAAATTTATGACTGGACTCCCAGCAGCCAACCAGTATCTGTATTTGACATCTGGTACGGCTACCGCTGGTACTTATAGCGCTGGTAAGTTTCTGATTGAGTTCTGGGGATACTAATACTATACTAATAGGTGCTACTAGGAAACTAGTAGCACCACCTAATAACATATAGCTTGGAGTATTATATAAATGATAGTAGATAAACTATTAGGTGCTGGTGAGAGTACAGATGGTATTCTTATGGTTGGATATTGTGATTTTCTAATATCTGGATTGTCTAGTGGTGCAGTTAAGTTACAATACTTGTTAAAGCCTACAGCTGTTCTAATAGCACCTACTTGGACTGATTTTCCTGATATGTCTTTTACAGCAGATGTATATAAGACTGTATTCATCTCTGAACATGGAACACTTCTAAGGCTAACTGGGGTGGCAAATAATGCTGGTGTCTATTGTAGACTTTCTAGATTCCTTAATAAATAAAATATGAAAGTATTCAACAAGGTTATAACTAAAGTGCAACTAAAGGTTGCTAGCAAGGATCTAAATTATAAGCAAGGCATTCTAATTACAACTAGTAGTGGTGGAGCTGCCCTAGAGGAAGATGGAACACCTTGGCTACAAGAAAATGGAACACCAGTGTATCAAGAGGATGGCAATATATGAAGAAGAGATTAGTACCGATTGTAGCTATGCTATTACTAGCTCCAGTATATTCTATAGCAGGAGATGGATTGTCTGTATGGGATAAATTAGGAGCTGGAACAATAGCGGATGCTGATATGTTTCCTATTACGGATGTATCAGACACAACTCAGAGTGCAGAGGGATCTAGTAAGACAGCAACAGCTGCCCAAGTTGCAGCATATGTTGCTACTAAGATAACTGATGCTACTCTTACGACTACTGATGTAACCACTAATAATGCATCTACTAGTAAGCACGGGTGGTTCCCTAAGCTCACTGCACCTTCCTCTGGATATCTCAACGTCTACGGGCTGGAGAATGGAGAGACTGCTGCTACTGCTAAAGGACTATTTGATGCTACTGTTCCAAGCACTCAAGCAGCTGGGGATAGTGCTGCTACTGGATCTGCTATGTCTGCTGCTAGAAGGGACCATAAGCACGCTATGCCAGCAGCACAGACAGCTACTACTACTTCATTTACCCCCAATGGATCTATAGAATCTACCACAGTTCAAACAGCTATCCAAGAGGTGCGGAATGAAGCTGGTGGGGGTGGCTATACTAATCTTACTTCTTTCGTAGCTCAGACTCCTTGGAGGATATTCTACTCTGATGGTTCTGGAGATGTTAAAGAAGCAGCTCTTGGTGCTAATGGAGAGTACTTTAAGAGTAATGGAGAATCCTCTGTGCCTGGTTGGGCAACTCCTTCAGGAGCAGCACACGACGCGGTTACTTTGGATACTGAAACTTCAGCGATATTCACTCTGTCAACTCAGCAGATTATCTTGGATAGCCAGACGGCAAATTATGTCCTCGCAGCTCCAAACGGTTCAGCGGGTGATCCTACCTTCCGTGCATTGGTTGCGGCTGATATTCCGAGTCTGTCGTATCAAGCTGCTGACGCAGACCTCACCACATGGGCCGGAGTTACCCCAGGAACAGGGGTTGCGACCTTCCTTGCGACTCCAACATCGTCAAACTTCTTCACGGCAGTTACGGGGGAGGGTGCATTTGCGGCGACTCTATTTGGGTATGCCGATGCAGCGGCGGTATTGGCCGGGATAGGAGCGCAAGCGGCTGATGCGGACTTGACAGACCTTGCAGACGGCTCTTTACCAGGGTCGAAGGTTGGGATAACAGATTCTGGCAACTACTTTACGGGAACGGATGCTGAAGCGGTATTGCAGGAACTTGGCGCAAAACTCCCGACAGGAGTCGATGGCAACCGAGGATTAAAGGCCACTGAGAATACCATTGACTATTCGGCGGGAGAGGCCGGATACTTTGTGTACACTAGTAAATCAGGATCGCCAAAGTATTACGGAGGAGTTACTGAATACTCATTAGCTACGGTAAACGGCGCTCTCGGAACTCCTTCATTCACCGCTGTTAACCTTCCGACTTCCGATGCAGACCCTTCAACCACAGCAGGACAGATTAGGCATGATACGACGATTACCGGATTAACAGGTGGTGCTCTGAAATACTGGAATGGCACCAATGCGCGGATACTGGTTGACCTAGATACAGCACCATCGAACGATGATTATGTGGTCACCTATGATGCAGATGCCGACAAGTTCTACATGAAGGCGGATGCAACCGGGGCTGGTGGTTCAGGTTCGATGACAACCGTCAAAGAGGCAGATACTCAGGTAGGTGGCGCAGACATTGTAACGCTAGACTTCGGTGCTGGGTTCGACCTAGCGGAGACTCCAGACACAGAGGTGCAGATTACCTTTGATCCGGCAGAAGTAACTGTGTGGGATCTTGGTGGGGCTACTTCTGTCGAGGTACCAAACGGTAACGATGTAGATACTGATGCAGAAGGGGAGATTTCTTGGGACGCAAACGGCGATTGGCTGAGAATCCATGACGGCACGAATCAGGTAGCGGTTGCCAGGGCCAAAGAGTGCTACGACGCAACAGTCGTTAAACCGAATGACTTGGCAGACGCAACCCGCGATGCTTTCAGGATGTGGCAAAACAACAGCGGGATGAGCTTTATTATTACCTCGTGGTCAGCGCAGAGTTCCACCGACAATACCGACCTGAACATTGAAACAACCACAAACTCTAATGGAACCAATGCGACTGTCGATGCTGTTTCGATAACCACAGATGGAACCAGTATGTATTATGCATCTGATTCTACTATAACGGCTGGAACCATAGCAAACGGAAGCATTCTCTGGCTTGACTTCGATGATACGGATGATCCAGGTTGGGTATCTGTCAGCGTGTGTGGTTACTACGATGGGAATGTTAACTAATATGAGATACTTAATTGCATTATTATTGAGTCTTATTTGTTCCGTTGTGGTGGCTAGAACTATTACAGTTGGGCAATCTCCTGTTGTTGCCGGTGCCGATTATGCGGTAGCAAATGCCTTGGTAACAACTGCTGATATCGATGGCGACACCGGTGCCCATGCGAAAATTGCTATTTACAATTCATCTGGATCTTTAATAGCCACCTCATCTGTAATCACATGGGCAAGGAACACTACACTGTCGGTCACAATTACTGGTGCAACGCTCACCCCAGGCGGAAATTACGCACTTGGGATTATAGCCGATGCGAATTTTGATCTGACCGGGGCCGATACTTATGGGACATATGAAAATACATCAGGTAGCTATTCATCGCCACCAGCGTCTATTACGTTCCCCGCCGGGGACGGTGATGGCCCAAGGGGGCCGTTTAACTTATGGATTACTAACGCAGGCGGTCAAACACTAATAGGCAACAGCGCCCACGGAACTACAGCAGGGAATGTATCCCTTGCAATGGAAATGGTTTACAACGAATCGGGGTACACATGCGTAACGTTCTGATACTATTAATTATCCTCCTGACATTGCCTCGCTTCGCAGTTTCAGCACCATCCACCCCATCGGCCAGCGACACAACCATGGCTCATGGACAGGCTATCACAATCACCGGGACATCGTTCGGGACCAAATCACCGGCCAAACCCCAGGTATGGGCACCGTTCGACAGCGACATCAATCCATCTTCTCTTGGTATGATAACATCATGGTACGCACCAGAATCCGTAAATATGCAAACCTGGGTATCTAATTGTGGACCGGATGGGAGTGGTTGCGCTCAAGGATCACCTTACGACGGAGAGGATTACAATACGGCGTGGTGGGGGCTTGGTGTTGATACATCCTCACAGGGATGGGACTATAATGACTTTTCGCAGAAAAGTTACGTTTTTAAAAAAATCCGACATACTTTTGCTTTTGTTGGTAACACGAAAGTTTTCAGAAATATTGGAGATACAGCGGCAAATGATGTCCTCCAGACCTACTCAAATGATGGTTGGGGGCCTGAATACTGCGGCGACGGATATACCAATTCAGTGTATTTTAACCCCCCGTCCAGTTGGTACGCGTCTACCGTATGGAACACGTCTGAGTATTTTGTCCAGGCAAACTCAAACACATCTACGTACAACGGGTACTATCGGTGGGATATAAACGGCAGTAACGCAATGGTTTGTGATAGTAGGTCCGGAGGCACATGCCAACCGAACGATAAACAGGTTTATATCGCCGGATCTGGGTGTGGAAACATGAATATTTACAATGTGCTATACCTATCCACCCACAACACGTACCCTGCCGCAGGGTCGAGAGTTTACGGAGATGATCTATACCTTGACAACACATGGGCAAGAGTAATGATCTGCTCCGGCTCGACCTGGGCTGCTAGGGGCACATGTGAGATTCAGATACCTACAGCATGGTCATCTACCGAAGTAAGCATAGTTGCCAATCAGGGCGAGATTCCAGATGACACCACTAGATACCTGTATGTAGTTGATTCGGCTGGAGATGGTAGCGTCAACGGCCAGGCAATCACGTTTAGCGATGCCGAACCACCGGCAGTAACAGCGGTACTCACGGGCGGCACTCTGCGCGGCGGGACAATAACACATTAAGGAGCGGCATGAAAATTATCATAGTATCACTATTGGCACTATTGTTGAGCGGATTACCAAGCATCTCAATGGCAGAAAGTACAACCTCCATTGACCCTGTAACGGGGAGCATAGAGTTATATTCTTCTGACATGGGTCGATGGTCAGCATGGTCTTTAGTCGAGCAGAAAAGGCTTGCAGCTATCCAAGCTATAAACAAGCCCCCTGTAGCATCTAAGGACAACGTTCGGGTTGTATTGAGCACTGAGGAGAGTATTAGGGCATGGACTCAGTATCAGACTACTAAGATTCTTGGGGATGCAGTAGAAACCTTGGCTAAAGCACTTAGTCCTATGAGCAAATCACTTGAACCTACACCAATGCCAAGAGGTGCTGTTGCCGAAACCTTTGATTCTATTGGTGGGGTTGTTGAGAAGGTAGGTAGTGCCCCATCTATGGTAGCAGGAGTTGTAGGACACTTTATGGGGGGGGTTGCTGATAAGGCAGTAGAACATGCAGGGGATGAAACTGCTGTGTCTGGAAGTGGGAATACTCTTGATATAAATAAGAGTGTGAATACTTCAGCAGCTAATGGTACAGGCGTTGCAACTGTAACACCAAAGGTAGAAACTGTAAAACCAGAGATAGTTGAAGTAGAACCTTTTGTAGTGTTTGCACCTGAATCTGCTAAGTAAAAGACAGTAGGAGTACAGTATGCCAAATGATCCTAATAACACTCCAGAAACTGAGATAGTAATAATTCCACCACCTGTATTCAATTGGTTAGAGTACAGATCTGGATACAAGTATCAGCTGGTTAAAGACTATACACACAAGATTCCTATTGTTGGTTACAACGTGGATACTGAATTTATTCAATTGAATATCTTTGGTTATCTAACACTCAAGAAGGGATATGCAACTGATGGGCCTAGTGGTCCTACTTTTGATACTAAGAGTGCTATTAGGAGTTCGTTTGTACATGATGCTTTGTATTGGTTGATTAGAAATGGACTAATAGGAAAGTCATACAAAGAATTAGCTGACATACTATTCAGAGATATTTGTATAGAAGATGGGATGTGGAAGATACGAGCTTGGATATGGTATATGGGATTGAAGAAGGAAGGGATTCATAGTCTTTATCCCTCAAGCGAGAAAACAATATTGAGGGCACCATGAGATGACACCAAACACTAAAGCACTTTTAGCAGTACTTGCATTTATTGCATGGGGATACTTTGTAGTTCAGAATCAAACACTTGTAGATGGATACATTCAGGCTCTCAGAGATTGTCTAATAGCACTAGGTGCTTTCCAAGCTGGAAGTAATACTATTGGTAATAGTACAAATTCTGCACAATAAAAAAGAAAGGGGCTAATAGAATAAAACCTATTAGCCCCTTTTTGTTTCTACTTGGTGTGCTCTTCTTTCAACCCACCGAAGTCGCGTGGTTCAGTTACACCCCTCACCCTATTACAGATATCACATAGTCCTGTATGCCAAGTAGCCACTCCTGGTACTTTATTATTACAATACTTACTACCACACTCATAGCACACCCAAGTTATATAATCTTTATTCAATTTCATCTACTTTCTCACCAGCACTATTAGATATCTTTATTATCTGATTATAGAATTGCTTAGTCTCCTTGCTGCCAGTATTAGTCTTCTTATGTCTAATTATACATGTTCTTTCAGCCATCTTCCAGACTATACCTCTTAGCAACTTCCTGTAATCTACTTGCATAAAGACTACATTGTCACCTATGTCGATCTGGCTGCCTAGGAAGTCTGCTTTAGATTTCATCTTCTTCGTCTTCTTCCTCTGGGTTTGGAAGATCAACTATATCCTCATTTATGCATTCCATATCTGGACCACCATCCCTTCTATGATACCACCCATAACCTGGAAAATATTCTAGTGGAAATCCTATCTTGCATCCATAGCATTTGCCTTTATAGCTCACACTGCCCACCTCCACAGCTAAATTCGGTTTGATTCTGTGTAGAATCTATTATCTCAAACTCATTCAACTTGGTCCAATCAATCTCAGGAAACTCTTCTAGATACTTATAATACTCCTCTTTAGTTATCTCTAAGTACGGTTGAGCCTCTTTGTCATACACATGGTCATCTAATGGGAAGAAAGATAGCCCACCTATACTATCAAAGTTCTTCCACACCCAAGACTGAACATCACAGAACGAATCATCTGTGTAGTATACTGTCTGGCTGGGATTACCATCACACCAGTATTCTCTATAGGTCTTCCAGAACTCTAGTTGCTTGATAGATCCTATATCCTTAGCACATATAGCATTGTCTGGAGATTTAATTGGAAAAGAGAATACTACTTTCTCTCCCCTTACAACACAAGGAACACCTTGAGCCATCATCAGATCTGTTAGTGGGTCTTTTATATCTTGGGTAACTCTCCTCAAATAGTACGGAGAGAATCTAGGATGGATACCAGAAGATGTATTACAAAGTTGACTTACAGTTCCACTGGGTTTAACTAGTGTGAGCTGTTTGGATGAATTGATACCTAGTAGTTCTGACCAGTGTCTATTTGTATCTAGTGCTACTTGCTTTAGTTCCTCTAGAGTTTCGTCGAGATCACCCATACCATACTTCTTGTATTCCATCGGTACCATACAATCTACCCTATCATCTAACCTACCAGACAGTACAGGATGATCCATTATTCCAGTCAAGCTAATCCCAAGTAGTCTCTCTTCTTCTGCATTGATCTTCCAGATCTTCCTAAGATATCTAAAGTCTGTCAGTGTAGATTGTATTGTGCCTATGATGGCTGCACATTTTACTTTTTCTTTTAGTGTTTCTAGTGTATCTGCTGGTCTAACTATTACTTCAGTTAAGTTACAGAACCCACCAGAGTCTCTGAGAATAGCTTCCCCGCATGGGTTAAGGAGATAGTCTCCATCATATTCTCTTCCACAACTCTCAGCTTTCTTCTTTAGTGCAACCTTATTTATAATCCCCCTTTCCCCAGCCTTACTCTGATAGAGCCCAGACATCTCCTTTAAGAAGCTATCAAGATCAGGCTTCTCTGTATAGGCAACTGAATTATTAGCTAACTTTCTTTCAGGATTCTTATCCCACCAACTACCAGTCTTAGCCCCAGCCATCCTTAAGTCTGTCAGATTACTAAGGGAAATCATTGCACTTCTTCTGACAGAACCTACTATCACAGTGTCTGCTATCTTACAGCATAGGTCGTGACATTCAATACTATTTAGCTTTCTACCAGCAGCTCTCTTAAAAGTTCTTACAGTATATTCAAATAGATTCTGTAATGGGAGTGGACCACTAGCTCTGCCTCCAAATGTCTTTAGACGAGAGCCAGCTGGTCTAACTTCTGACAGATCCCACTTAGGTACATCTCCATTATATAGGAGTGCTATTAGTTCTTTTAGCCCTTTAGCCCATCCTATCTTAGAATCTTGTATCTTTAAAACTGTATCCGTATCATAGAACTCTTCTGATACTACTGGTAACTTGTTGATATACTGTCGTTCTACTGAAAAGCCCACGCCAGATCCACACATAAGCAGATAGAAGATTTCATCGAAGCATCTAGGATGACTAATAGCAATAGCTGCACAATTATATCCAGCTGCATTATCCCTATTAAGAGCTTTACCAGCAGTCATTAGTGCTCTCATACTTGGCATTACTTCTTTGTTTAAGATAGCCCCCCTAATAGTTTCTGATACTTCATCAAACTCATAGACCCCAACATGATCCTTAAAGAACTCTATATACCTATCGATAGTCTCCTCCCAGACTTCTCTTCTTCCTAGTTTCTCTCTCCATCTGCTGTACTTAGATAAATATATGTAGTTACTTAATTGTTCTTCTACATTCAATTAGTTTCCTCCCTTTTTCTTCTTAGCTTCCCACTTCTTAATACTATCCCAGCAATCCGTATGCAACTCTTCTTCTTTATTTTCTGGGACTCCTTTGTATATAAGATCCAGTAAGTCTTTCAGTTCTTGAATACCATAATGGTGCTTACCAAACTTATTGTATAGTGTGTCATAGTTAGGGCCGAATAGCTGTCTATTAACAAACTTAACTAATTCTTTTCTACTTATCATCTTTATACACAAACTCAGGGTGTTCTAGTTGACCTGTTAGTTCCTTTATAAACAACTGCCACTCGGGTAACTTATGAGTTGCTCTTTGCATACAGATATTCTGTAAGGTCTTGTAGTCTACCCTCCACTCTCTTCGTTGCAAGAAGGATTCTGGTAGGTGCCTCTTTACCCATCTAAAGTCCTTTAAGTTGATCTTAAAGTTAAGTTCTCTGAGCAAAGGATACCATATACCATCTTGGAAATCAGTTTCATCTAGGGGTTTCCTTATAATAGTATGCATAGTTGATTCTGATTGCTTGCTAGTTAGTCTGTATGTATCTGCTTGGGACCACCAATAGCGAGGGGCATCTATATCCAACCAGACCATCATACTCTCTAAGAACTTATTATGACCTCCGTGTTTCCAAGCTAAGTTGTTAGCTACTTCCTCTGATGGTTCTGTATTGTACGATAAGGATAATCCAAATAGAGCCTCTTTGTAACCAGCTTCTTTTAGAACTGTTACTTTCATTCTGGTTTATCCTTCTTTAGTATCTTATCCTTATCAGCATCCCTACTAGCCTTCCAGCAATCATAGCATACCCTCTTAGCTGAAGAATTAGAGAATCTATCTGGTACTGTAGCTTCTTTCTCTTTGCATATCTTACAGAGTCTAGTTGTCATTAAGTTCTATTTCCTTGTCTAGTAATTGTAACAATCCTATTAGTCTCTTTCTGTCTTTTCTAATGCTGTGTTCTATTGTGCTAATAGAATACATATCTATAATAGAGAAAATGAAAGACCAAATAGCATCTTCTTTACTGATACATATTTTTCCTCCATCTCCTATGTACCCAAGACCTTCTTCTATTTCCATATCCCACCCCTATTAATTACAGTTACGCCTATCTCTTTAGCATCCTTATACAAAGCTCTCCATAGTTTTCTGTGTCCATTGTACTCAGCTTCGTTTAGATCCACACCATACATATCTATCTCTTTGTATCCTATTGCTATTAGATTCTCAACTGCAAATAGAGAAGATGTACCACACGAATGGAATCTATAATTGGTATTAATGTATTTGTAGTTAGGTACTATTAGGTGTGGATTCTGGAATCCTATTAGGATACACTTATCATGCACTTTGTTACACATAGAAGTCCACTCTTCAAAGTACTCTGGGTGACAAGAGAACCAATAATCTATTTGCCAAGGCCACTGATATCCAGCTCTATTAACAACAGCAACATAATGCATGTCAGCTAGTCTTGGATTGTCTATTATGATCTGTTTAGATGGCCCATCAGCTATTAGTATACACTTAGTATGCTTTGCAGTTAGTCCTAAGTGGTTCTGATAGAATCTCTCAGAAGATTTGAATCCTATTGGGATGCTACTCATAATCTAATTTAATTAATAATTCTAGATAGTGCATAGCTTTCTTGAGATCCTCTATTCCATTCTTATCTCTGTGTCTACACACATACTTGATTACATTAGATTCACACCAAGGTATGTTGTTCTTATGACAGAATTCTACTGGTTGGATTTTGTATTTCTTGTAATGATTTCCACCCTCTTGGGAGTCTAGTGGGTTAGATTTGCTCACTAATTCTGCTAAATCTTTATATGGATTTTTAAAATTAGGAAAGAGACCATCTGGTTTATGATCTAGTTTTTCATTAGTAATCCAGATCCACCCCTTAAATGCATCTAAGTTCTCTTTTGCCATACTAGTAGGGTTCCTTTTCTCCACGGTCTCTAGCCTTCCAGTTCTCTGAGTCTCCTACTGTGCTAGAGTAACCATTAGCAGCATTCCCACAAGCCCCCTCGTTCACCCAGAATACGGAGAGGACAGGGACTCTAATAACACTAAACTCTCCGCACCTGGGACATGGTTGAGTTATAGTAAAGTCTCTGTCAGTAATCTTATGGTATTCCTCGAACCTGACATGGCAATTCTCACAAATATAGGCGTAGTTTGGCACTATTATTCTCCAGTATCATATTCTTTCTTATCGTTTATCATAGTCACTAGCCACTGTAATCCTCTTACTTCTTTTCTAAGTGCAGCTAGTTCTTCTAGATATGCATCGTATAATATGTACAAACCAGAATCTTCTTCCCTCATACAAGAAGAACCGTCTGGTTGGTGGTTGTATCTAGTTGGGGTCATACTATGCACTCCCCACAAAGATTAATATTATTTAGTCTTGCAAAATCTCCGTGATAAAATTTAGCTGCAAAATTGTATGCTAGTGCTGCCTCTATCTTAGAGGTATATTCTCCTAGGTGATGCATTACACCCTTATGCATAATTCTAGAGTGGTATACATTATCCCTGATATGAAAAGACACTCCTTTAAAACCAGAAGAATTATTTTTGTGTATGTCTTTATTGCAACAATTTTCTTGGTTTGTAGCCTCTCTTAGGTTTTCTATCCTATTATCTGTTTTGTTTCTATTAATATGGTCTAGTTGGTTTTTTGGCCACCTATTGAAGTGCATTGCAAAAACCACATGAGATACCGCATAAGTCCTTCCCTCTATGTATACTCTCTTTCTTCCTTTGGTGTCTGTTGTGTTACATTCATACCCATCTTTTTTAAAATTACACTTAGATTTCTTCCAATATAAAGAGCCAGTATTGCTATCGTATCTAAAGTGAAGTATCAATTCTCTCGGATTTATTTTATTTTTCATAGTAATTCCGAGCAGTAAGGACAAAATGTGAACTCTTCATCTAGATCTTCTACTTCATCTGATTCAAATACAGGGAAGTACAACTCCTCTCCAATATCTTCATCCTCTATGATCTTCCAGCCTACTAAATGATCGCAACTCATTGTTATTCCTCCTAATTATAAACTCTCTATCCTAATTTGTGTTAGAATCTCTGATATCATATCAGTATTCTCTAAGGATAACTTAGTGGTACTGATAAGAACTTCATCCCTCAAGTTCATCTGATCCTTCATCTTCTTCAATTCCCAACAGATGAATATCAGTGCTATTAGCACCACTATTAGTATCCCTTTCAAATATAGAAGCGTATCTTTCAAATCCTTTGTATAGCTCACAGGTATCTGGTCCTAATCGTATCCAATTAGTATTCCTATAGTATCTTCTGTTGTGGTGGCATATGTTTCTAGAGCATGTTCTTACTACACATGTCTTGTTGGAGCAGTATGTTCTTGTTGATTTATTAGTTATCATCTATTAGTACTTCCAAACCCCCCACTTCCTCTAGTTGTTTCTTCTAGTTCATCTACCACCTTACAGACTCTCATATCTACTGGAACTATTATGAGTTGAGCTATCCTATCCCCTGGAAGTATACGAACATTGTGCTTTCCTAAGTTGTATAGATGTACTTTTACTTCCCCCCTATAGTCTGCGTCTATTTTACCCTCTCCAAAGCAATCACAACGAAACCACTGAGAAGATCTATTAGATAATAGTCCTACTTGTCCTCTACCGATATCAACTGCAATACCAAGAGGGATAGTCTTAGAACTATTAGGTTCTATTAGGATCTCCTCTATCGCATATAGATCCCAACCAGCAGACCATAAAGTACCCCTGGTAGGACAGATTGCTTTTGGATGTAATAGTTTAACTTTCATTTAGACTCCATATATCCATTAGTACCACTATAGATGATCTTCCATAGCCCCAACTCATCATACTCGTGGTCATACTCAAATCTATACCTACACTTACACAGACCACATATTACAACTACCCCATCTAGGCTCAGCTTGATATTGAATGGTATGTCTTCTTGTTTATCTAGAGTAAATGGTCCATGTAGACTAAGTGTTGGTACTTCTATGACCTTCTCGCACTTAGGACAGCTAATTGATATCATAGTTCACCTTTATGTTTATCATCATTTAAAATAGTTTTCTTAAAGTATCTATTAGCAGCTGTGTGAAATATCATTATACCTTCTGGATTCATGTATCCAAGTGCAGCTTTACTTCCAGTTACTCTAAGATCTTCTATAACAAACTGTATAGATCTAGTATCAAATTGTCCTTCATACAGTACTGGAACTACATGGCAGCAACTCGGAAGATCTGGATTATCTCTCCACCTACTAGTATTAAATAAAGAGAATCTCTTCTCTTTCAGCCCGTATCCTCTTTGAATACCCTGGCCCCACCATTCTCCAAAGTGATGCCCTGGGCCTAGTTTAACTAGTTCTTCTAGATTCTTATAGACCCACTTGCAGAATCCATAATTATCCTTTTCTGGTGTAATCCATCTATTCCTAGAACCTACAAGAACTCCAGCTGCTGTGTAGCTAATACTCTCTGGGATGTATATCTGACTATTAGTTCCATCTAGTTTCTCTGTTACTACTATATCTCTAGATAATCTAGGTACTTTTGGAAATCCTACGAAGTCTACCATAATTTATCCACAAACAAAGTCTTTATCATACCATAAGTTATACACACTATTTTCATCTGTATCCTCTAAGTATTGATTTAAATTCTTTTCAAATTCACACTTAGTGAGATAGTAGTAGTCTCCACCAGAGTTTACCAGTGCATACTCCTCATGGTTCTTTCTTAGAACTACTACTATCCTACCACAGTAACCTAGTTTAGCCACATCAGTTGATAGGCTCTACTCTATAATCCATAAGTAATCCAGCAATTATTCTAACAGACTTTATATTATCTGCATTAAGAGATCCCAAGAAGTTATTGAGAGAGTCATAGTTGGGGAACTCTCTGAACCTATGTGTATTTATCTGATCTGTCTTCTCTTCCCATACTAAGAACATTCTAACTGTTTTATCCATTACTCTCCAAATATTAAGAAAGCTGTAAAGCAGATAATTGCTACACAAATTACAATACAAGTCGTAAGATCCATAATTACATCCTTACCATGTTAGGAGTTCCATTTATAATCATTACACAGCCCCTAATAGGTCTCCCTACAGAGATCTTGTTGTACTTGTATGGGCTACCCTCATCGCTTATTAAACACCCACTATCACATCCCCACACTAGCTTCTTACCATTGTGAAAGGAATGTGCACCAAATGAAGTATGAAGATGACCAATACAAACATTAGTTGCCTTATCTTTAGCTGATCTTAGAGAACCTCCAGTTATGGTATGAACAAAATGCCAATTACTCCTATCAGAATCTACTGTTAAGTTTAGAGAAGGAACCCATTTCCAGGTGCTAGGTGCACCTATCAGTTCTGAGTAGGGTAAGATGGTATCTCTAGGTATACCATATAATACTGCTTTCCTATATACTCTATCATCATGATTTGATTGGAGAATTGTTAGGTCTGGAAACACTTGTGATAGTTCTTTCACAAATTTCCTTGCACCTTTTATCTCTTGTGTCCAGGTGTCTGGGTGGCTTGGATCTTTAGGATACTGGCTTATTGAGTACACATCAAGGAGATCACCGCCATGTATAACTCTATCAGGTTCAAATTGTTCTTTAACTTTCTTTAAGAATTTAATTGTATCTTTATGGTGGTATGGGGCATGTGTATCGGAAAAGAACATCAATCGGTCATTTTTGTATCTTCGCAATTTTTATCTTCCTCCTTTTTGAGATATTTTATAGCTTTTTCCAGGACACCTATATTATCTTTGAAATTCCCAAGACCAAAATTGCATTGACTGCAAAGCAATCCTCTAACAACTCCTGTGTTATGATTATGGTCTACACACAGAACAGAACTAAATTCTCCACAAATAGCACATCTTCCGTTTTGTTCTTCAAAAAGATTATCCTTATCTTTCTTAGATATTCCATAATTTCTTTCTATTTGTTTCTCTCTTTGCTTTTTATATACGTGTGGATTTCTTTGTATATAGTCTTTTTGTTTTTTCTTTATACAACTCCTACAGATAGAAGATACTTCATCTAGTGTAGTGTAATTATTATAAAATTCAGAGAAAGACTTTATATCCATACATGCACTGCATTGTTTTGTTTTTGTGGATATATCTAAGTTTACTTGATGAGATGTTCTTTTATTTTGTCCTCCACTGGTGCTTTCATAGAAGTAAGACCCATACTTTCTAAATCTAGCTATATCTCCAGAAACTTGGTCATATAGATTTAAAAGATGCTTCTTACAATCACTACAAGACCTACTAAAAGTACCTGTTTTCTTTATTTTCTTTTTGCAATACCAGCACTCTCCTTCTCCGTAGTCTTTAGGCAATTAGCACCTCCCAAGAAGAGCAATAAAATCAATTTGTACTTACATGTTTGTTATAATATATCTGTGTAACATCAATCATATATAGATTTCTTATAGTCCCTTAGTTCTTTTAGCCCCCACGAACCATCAAAAAGCCCATCTGGGAAGTTATGTGGTGTGAAGAAAAGAAGTTTGTTTCTAAAACACCACTCACCTAGGCTCATATAGGTTCCGTCTGATCTTATTCTGCACCCAGGATATGCTTTCTTCCTTGGGTCTGAGAATAGAAATACAAGTTCTTTATCTGGATTGTCTTTTGCAATTGCAATGTACTTAGAACAATCAGAGAACCCTTTAACCATATAGCCCTTGACCTCTATAAGGATATCCTTCTGATTGGGGTGAATGAAATCTGGGTGATAGGTATGTGGTACAGAATACTGAATCCCAGATCCTGGTGGCTCATAGATGTAATTCTGTAAGCAACTAGAACTCAAGCTCCTCTCAAGTGTACTCTTAAACTTATCTTCATATCTT
>JAEHGX010000013.1 GCA_019248265.1 Candidatus Falkowbacteria bacterium S5_I03 | reverse complement strand
AATTATAACTGAGGTGAGCGATGGAGTTTATGTTTTCAAAGATCAAAATCGAAAAATTCCAGTTACCGTTACGGCCTATGATCAAGCCGGTAATAGCCAAACAATTGAGATCCCGGCTAGATTTAATCAGGCAAAAAATGTTACAATTATAATATTAATAATAATTATTGTTTTCAGTTTTGGCTCTTGGTATGTTTATAAAAAAATTATTAAAAAATAAATTAACTTATTATTTCGCGACTCTAGCGATTAGTTTGTTTTTTGTTGGTTGCCAAAGTGCTAGCGCCGCTACCTTGTCTTTAAGCGCTAATTCAACCAATGTTTCCGTCGGCGAGACGGTGACTTTATATGTGCTTTTAAACTCCGATGGCGTGGCCGTAAATAATGCGGAGGCAACAATAAAATTTCCCACCGATTTATTTGATATAATTTCTATTAGTAAAGGCGGTTCTATATTTTCTCTTTGGGTTGAAGAGCCTTCTTTTTCTAATTCCGCCGGAGTCGTTAGTTTTAATGGCGGTTCACCAACACCAGGATTCACCGGCGCGCGCGGTTCGATTATTTCTATTGTCGCCAAAGCTAAAAAAAATGGTCAAGCGGAATTTTCTTTTTCAGGAGCGGCGGTTAGAGCTAATGATGGTTTGGGAACTGATGTTTTGCGTGGTAGTTATGGCAATATTATAGTAGTTGCCGCCAAAGAGGAACCGACTAAAGAAACTCCAACTAAGCCAACTACTCCTGAACCGGATAAAGAAGTTCCAGCTGAGCCAACAGCAACCGCTCAAAGTACAAGTTTGCAAATTACTTCTTTGACTCATCCAAATCGCGAAGAGTGGTATAAAGATCAAAATCCAATTTTCCAATGGAACTTGCCAAAAGATATTAATGCCGTTCAAACCGGAATTAACAATAATAATTCTTTTAGCCCCAGCGTTATTTATGCGCCGGCAATTAGTAGAAAAGCAGTTCAAAATTTAGATGATGGAATTTGGTATTTTAAAGCGAGAGCGCGCAAAGATAAAACTTGGGGACCAATTGCCACTTATGTTATTAAGATTGACTCCTTGGCTCCGGAAAAGAAAAAAGTTGAATTTAACTATGATGACAGCAGCAAGCGCTTAAATATTACAGCCGATATTTTAGATGCTGGCTCCGGACTCGACCATTATGAATTATTCCTTAACGACAGTTTAATTAAGAATATCCCGGCAGGAGAGTTTGTTGAAGGTAAATACAGTATGGAATTATATGCGCTTGGCGAAAACAATATTAAATTAATTGCCTTTGATAAAGCTAAAAATAGTGTCGAGGCTCTGGGAAGTTTTTATGCCACCGGGATGCTTGTGCCACCGCTTGAACCCGAAGCACCGCAGTTGGCGCCAGAATTAATCGCTCCTAAAATTAGCGCGCTACCGACTTTAATTTCCGCCGATGATAAACTAATTATTCAGGGAAGCACTCAAGAGCCGGATGCCGAGGTGACTGTTAATGTTAAAAATGAAAATGGAGAATTAATGGTATTTAAAACCAAATCAAATTATGAGAAAAACTTCTTTGCCTTAATACCAAACTTAAAGGCTGGCAATTATGAAATATGGTCGGAAATCGGTTCTGGTAATAGTGTGGCATCTTCTAAGCATTTACAGCTTGAGGCTACCCCGAAATTAATAACCACAGTCGGTTCCTCAAGTTTTAAAACCTCTAATTTGGTCGGTTTGTTAATATTGATTGTTTTGATATTAATATCGGCCGCCTTTTACCTGGGCAGAATACTTTTTAAGCCTCCGGTTAAATCTAAAATTGGCCTCACCACGATTAAAAGAAATAACGCTAAAATATTATCCTTTGTAAAAAATATTCTGGAAAATAATTTAGGCTTAATCCATAACATTCGTCATCGCCGTATGCTCACGAGAGAAGAGAAGAGAATCAAGAAGGCAATTGAAGACGGTTTGGACCAAGTTGATAAATGGTTTAAATAAAATTAAGATAAAAAAATAAAAAAGGCTGGATTTTTTCCAGCCTTTTTGGTTTCGATTTGTAGTTTTAAAATTAGTTTTAAAAAATTATTAATTTCTCTGTTTTTTTCACATCTTTTTGAACGTACTCGATAAAGTATAGTCCGGGAGATAAAAAATCAATTGGCAGATTGCCGCGCACTCTTTTTATGAGAAGTATTTTTCCTGAAGAGTTATAAAGGCTGACATTAGTTTCTTCCGCATTGGAAAAATAAATGTTGGCGTGAGCCGGATTAGGGAAAAAGATGAGCTTTGCTTCTTTTTCAGTTTCTACGCCTACTGGCGAGTCACGCTTAGCAATAATGGAATACATTTTTACCGTTCCGTCTTGAGCCGTCACTTCAATAAAAATTTTGTTGTCCCCAATGTTTAAAAACATCGGTGTTGATGATTCTCCGCTCAAAACAGCGACATTATTAACTCTGATTTTAGCATTAGCGTTATTAGCCGTGGGAATAACGGTGACATAGCTAATATCATTTTTTATTAAATCAGAGTACGTCAGAATATCTGCTGAAAATGCCGGATCTAATATCCCTTGGGTAATTACTAAGTTGCTTAGATTGGCATCAGCGCTCAATAATGGGGCAGCTCTTTTAACGATGACCGAGTAGTATCTTACAGTTGTTCCATCTTGCGCCGTAATATCAACGTGGATACTATTGTCGCCAACATTAATAGCGATTGGATTTGACATTGCGCCGTTTGTAACATTAACACCGTTAACCATAATTTTGGCATCCTCTTGGTTAGCTGTTGGCGTAACTGTTAAGCTAGAAATCTCATTGGGGACGTCAGCAATGTAAGTGACAACTGCTGGATTAAATGCCGGAACTAATAGTCCTTGGCTTATGCTTAAGTTTTTTAAACTCGCATCTGTGCTTAGAATCAAATCATTGGTTAAGGAATCAACTTTCACGGATTCCACCAGCATCGAAAAAATTTTGTTGTTAGCAGCGCTATTTGTCGGTTGCAAGGCAGCATTATAGGCCGATTTCCATTCGGCGGCTGGCGCCCACATGTTTAGATGCAGATGCATGCCGTTTGCAGGGACTAGCTTAGTGGATTTCCGTACTAACTGGCCGTCGACATACCATTCTACTGCAGTCGGGAGCCACTTAATGACGTAGGTATGATAATCGGTAATCGGAGCGATTACTTTTGAGGAGTCAGGCGTGCCAACTCCTAGCGGTTGATTGCTGTACACATTATTATGTACATAATCTAATTGGTTAGTAACTAATTCAAAATCAATTTCATCATGGCGTCCGCTTGGCAAATTTTCATAAGTAAAAATGCCACCAACAATCCCGCCAACCATTGGCGTTTGCATTTTAGCCTTGATGGTAAAAATCAAGCCCGCGCCGCGATTAAAGATTTTCTTGCTTATTAAATCGGTTCCGTAGAGTGAAAACCCGGTAGGATTGTAGGTTTCTAAATTGATAACCGCATTGCCGTTAACAATCGCCGGCAATTTGGCATTCTGCGAGCAACGAAATTGCGTCCTTCCCACGTAAGTCCCATCGGTTGGCCCCTTCCAAGTTGGAATGTACCAGAGAGTGTTATTCATTGATGATCCGTTAAAATCATCATTGAAAATAGTTTTGGTGTATGGTTGCGCCTCGGCGCTTTTAAAAACACAGATGAAGCCTGTAATCATAAGCATCATCAAAACTTTTGATAATCTTAACCCGTTTAACATAATTATGATTTTTAAAGTCCAACGACCTTGTTGAGCCTTCTCAAATTCCTTTGGAAGCTGAGAAGGCTCAGCAAAAATTGGTCTCTAAAAACAAGATTTTAAGGAACTAGTATTCTTTTGATATTAGGATAAATTTGGAAATCTGTCAAATATGGTTTAGCTAAAATATTAGCCTTATTTATTAATTTTCTTAATAAAAAACGCCTAGCTTTGGGCTAGGCATTTTTTTATTTTAAAGTATTTTTAAGACCCCAATTTAATCTTTATATGTTTAGGGGTAATGATTAGTAAGACAATGGCAATTACTGTTCCGAATAAGCCTAAAATTGAAAAGGAGGCCGCCCCGCCAATCGCGTCGAATAAAATACCGGCAAATATCGGGCCAATAATATAGCCGATATTGGTAAATAAATCTTGCAAGCCGGAAATTTCTTTAGCGGCGCGTTTTGTCTCATCGATATAGTCGGCGTAAGCGCCGTTGATTGCCGGCCAAGCTAAAGACATCAAAATAGAAGAGAGAAAGATTACTCCGATTATTGGTAAGAAGTTTTCAAATAAGAATAAAGTACTTAACAATAAAGAACCCAAAAGTAAGCTGATAAAAGCGGTTTTCTTTTTTCCGTATTTGGCGGTTATGGAGCCGACAAACCAGCCGGCCAAGAGAACTGGCAGAGAATAGGCAGTCATCAAGAAACCGGAAAATTGCGGGGCGCCTCTAAAACTTTCCGCAAACAGGGGGCCGATGGTCCAAAAAAAAGCATCAATGAAATTAAGAACCAGAGTTAAAATTAACACCGGTAAAATTGTGCGACCGATTTTTTCCCAGAGATTTATTTCTTTTAAGAAACTGACTTTTTTTGGTATAGTTTCGGAATCATTGTTTTTGTTTTTATATTTTTTGGTCAGTATTATTAAATAGATGAAAAAAATTATCGAAATTCCTAAAAATATCCAGCTGATTAAAAACGGCTTCCAATCGATGGCTTCGCCGATAGCTAACCCGGCGATTATTGGAGCAATTAAATATCCTAGAGATGTAAAAACTTGGATTATTCCAAAGCTGGAAGCATGCTCTTGGGGTTCTATATGGCGAGCGACAAAATCAAATTCAGCGAAGTTTTTAAGATCATAATAAATTCCCCACATGGCCATAGCTATCAAATAGATTAAAAAGGTGTTGGCCTGGAAAAGAATTAATGGATAAAAGAAACAAAGAATGAACATTATCAAAAACATTCTTCTAAAAAACATGTTTTTAAAAATGCGACAGGCGATAAAATCAAAAAAGGCGCCACTGATTGAGGAGGTGCCGATAATAATACCCATCTGTGTTCCTGAGAGCCCACCGGCTGTCATAATTAATGGTGAAATAAAAGTGATTATTCCGTCGTATGTCGCCCAAAATAATATCATTAAAGACAATAGATATAAGGCTTTGTGTTTGTTTCCGTATTGTTTAACGTGGCTGACAAAATGTTGAATTGTTGGCATAAATTTGATTATGTTTCTATAGTTAAAGTATCATAATTTTAGTAATTGGACAACGTTTTCAAGTGTTCGATTTTCCTAGCTTTGAATAATTAACTAAAAAAGACCCGATATTCATCGAGTCTTTTTTAGTTAGTAGTCCCTAGGGGAATTATCGCGCTCGCTTTGCCTCCGCAAAGCTCGCTTGTCCTGGGTTGGCGTCCGAAGCTCCCCCGGAGCTTCGTCCGACGCTCTCCTTTTCGCTCCGGCTCCTGCCGTCGCTCAAGAATCGCTTCCAACCTGTTCGCTTCCTCCGCCTGCGGCGCCATATAAAAAAGAACACCTCTACGAGGCATTCTTTTTTATATGTAGTCCCTAGGGGAATCGAACCCCTATTACCAGGATGAGAACCTGGCGTCCTAGCCGTTAGACGAAGAGACCGTAATCTTATTTTAAAATTTCTGTGCTGAAGTCTTGATGGCCGCTCATAAAACTCTTAGTATCCAAGGCCTTGCCGCCATCAGTTTGCAATTTTAATATAATTATACTACCTTGTCCGCAAGCGACTGTCAATTGGCCCTGTGCCCAGGATACCGCGCCCGCTTGGGCCTCCGAAGCTGGCCTATCGGGCGATATTGCGGCCGCCAATATTTTTATAATTTTACCATTTTTATCGTAACAAAAAGTCCCCGGCCAAGGATTATAAGCGCGAATTTGTCTCTCAATTTCAATAGCGGATTTAGTCCAAGCAATTTTACCGTCTTCTTTATTTAAAGTTTTAACATAGCTGGCTTGGGCATCATTTTGAATTTGCGGTTCTATTTTTCCATCCATCCAAGACTTTAAAGTCTCCGGTAAAATCTTAGCCCCTAAACAAGAGAGATAATCATGGACATCGCTTAACGTTTCCTGTCCCTTAAGCGTCATTAATCCTTGGCGTAAAATAGGGCCGGTATCTAAGCCGGCTTCCATTTTCATAATTGTCACTCCAGTTTCTGAATCACCATTTAAAATCGGCGCGTTCAGACAAGCAGCTCCGCGGTATTTTGGTAGCAGGGAGGCGTGGACATTAATGCAACCATATTTAGGAATGTCTAAAATTTCCTGAGGGATTATTTTCCCATAAGCGATTACGACAATTAGGTCGGGCGCCAAAGATCGGATATTATCTATTTCGGTTTTTATCTTTTCCGGTTGAAATACTTTTAGATTATTTTCTAAAGCCAAAATTTTAACCGGCGGCGGTGTTAGTAGTTGTTTACGTCCGACTGGTTTGTCCGGCTGGGTAAAAACACCGACCACTTCAAAATCAGCGCTTTGAATCAAGGCGCTTAATCCGGGCAGGGAAAATTCCGGCGTTCCCATGAAGATAATTTTTTTCTTTTCTTGGCTGGACATAGTTGGCGAGTGTGGTATATTTAGATTATGTTGACTGGATTTTTTAATTTTTTACTAAGCGTCGCCCAGGGAATGGGTTATTTTGGCATTGGTATTTTAATGGCGATTGAAAGCTCATTTATTCCGATGCCCTCAGAAATTATTGTTCCGCCCGCGGCTTATTTGGCCAGCCAGGGCTCCTTAAATATTTGGTTAATAATTCTTGCCGGAGTAGTCGGGAGTGTGGTTGGTGCTATATTCAATTATTATTTCGCTTATTTTTTAGGGCGCCCGCTTATTTATAAGTTGTCACGCCATCGTTTTGCTAAGTTTTTACTGATTAATCCCGAAAGTCTGGAACGAGCGGAAAAATATTTTTTGGAAAATTCGGTTTCCGCAACTTTTATTGGGCGCTTAATACCGGTCATTCGACAATTGGTTTCACTTCCGGCCGGATTTTCAAAAATGCCTTTTTGGCCATTCGTATTTTATACAACTCTAGGCTCGTTGCTTTGGGTGTCCGTTCTGGCCGCGCTCGGCTATTTTATCGGTTCTAATAAAGAGCTCCTTTCTCAATATTACAACGAAATATCCTGGGGCTTACTTATTTTTGGCGGACTCTGGATTATTTGGAAAGTTTTTAAGATAATCAATAAAAAGAATTCCATCTAAATGATCGATTTCATGTTGAATCACTCTGGCCAGCAAGTTTTCCGCGGCGAGAGTTTTTTTATTGCCTTTTTCATCAAGATAAACACAATTTATTTTTTTGTGGCGCGAAATTGGCGCGTAAATTATTTCCCCCTTGTCGTTTAAAACCGATAAACAGCCCTCGTCTTCCACTTTTCTGGCCCAAGATTTTTTGGTTATCTTTGGGTTAATCAAAAAGATGGTTTTGTTTTCGTCGCTGACGACAATCATTCGGATATTTTTGCCGATTTGCGGTGCCGCTAAGCCGGCGCCATCTTTCTTCTTCATGGTTTCCTCCATATCCAAGAGCAGTGTTTTCATCTGTTTGCTCAAAAGTTCTTCGGGGTTTATCTCGATTGATTTTTTTCTTAAAATCGGGTGAGGATTTATAAGAATATTTAATTGTTTGGCCATATATTATTAGCTAATTTTTATTTTTTTATTTTATTTTCTTTTCTTTCATCTACTATTTTAAAAAAGTATTTCCACTTAGCTCCGGTTTTGCATAATTCTTTAGTATCATTGAGGGCCATCTCGATGATATTAATTGGTAAATCTTTGCAAGCTTTAAAAACCGAAGAGCGCTTAAAGTCCGGTATTCCCAAGTCTTTGATGACGCGTAAAGCTAAATCTTGCCAAGGATAGGCCGGGGCTTTAACTGGTTTGCGGTTCTTGAAGATATCCGAGAAAGATTGAAAGCTGTCTTTCATATAATTTAGGCGGTCTCGATTTTACTTTCGGGAAGTAAAAACTCTAAACTTAAATAACCGATGCCAAAATCTGTTTGGTAGGCTAAAATATCCGGCTCCCACTTTACCTTATCCAGGATACCAAGCAGAATTACTAGCGGCTTCAAGCCGCATTCGCTGGCCTCTAGGATTAAGCGCTTGTCCATGTTCAGGATATTTTTTTTAGCATTTTCTGGATCGCTGAGGTACTCAATTAACTTATTGTCAAACTTGGCGCCTTTGGGAGAGTAGCCGCCCGGAGACTTCCGTTTCAGTCGATGAGATAAATCTCCGGAAACAATAATTGCAATTTTTTTAGCCTCAGTTTCAATGGTTTCAGCTAGCTTTAAGCCGAAATTAAAATTTTCTTCTAAGCTAAAATCGTCAGCCGGAGAGATTACTAAAATCTTAAAATTAGTCTCAGCGGTTTTTAATAAGTATAAGGGAATAGCGCTGCCGTAATCGAGAGCGCTATCTGACAAAATTCTTAAAGGTACTTCATTTTTAAGGTTATTCTTTATTTTATCGGAAAAGATAATATCGCCTTTCAAAAAATTTTTTGGAGGAATAAAACCGAAATCCGGAAAACTGATTTCCATTTCTGGGGCAGAGTTGATAATAAAAAAATTCTCTCGGATTTTATTGTGAGGAGAAATTATAATTAATGTTTCCACGCCGGCTTCTATGAAGTCGGCTTTAGCCTTTTGATAGGCGGCCGCAGTCTTGGCTAGGAATTCATGATTAGCGCGACCAATTTCCGGAACTAAAAGTGGCGAATGTGGCAGTAAAAAGGCTTTTATAAGAGGCATATTTTTATTGTATCGGATCTCCTTGAGAATAATTAGACATCAACTTGGAAGAAATAGTTATCACATTAGCCATATCGTAACCTAAAGTTTTGAAGACAGTCTCGTTAGCGAACGGCCGCTTCTGTCCATTGGATATTAGATAGACGGTTGGGAAAGAATCGGTTTTTAATAAAGTTCCGTCATTAAATAAGGCAGGAGCAACAGTGGTGTATTTGTTTAAGATGGTGCTGGAAACTTTAACTATTTTTTTATCTTTAAATCTAGTTGTTAATAAAATTTTATCCAATAGCGGCGCCTTGGTGTTATTTTCTACATAGAACACGCCGCCGGTTTTAGTGTCTTGGAGCAGGGCGCCGGTTACATAAGTAGAGGTGGCAGTAATCGTTTTTCCATCGCTGTAGCTAGCTAACTCAGCGCTACTGGCGCTTTCAATTTCAGCGACATTAAAGCCAATTGCTTTAAAGGATGCTAAGCTGTCAAATTGTCTTTTTTCGGAGCCGACTAGCATGTATATTTTTTTGTCCGGAGTCTGAACTAAAGAATAGTTAGAGAATTTAATGCCTTCACCGACCGGGTAGCCGTCCAACGCGTTAGCAGAAACGCTGATTATTTGTTGGGGGCTGAAGCGGGAAATAAAAGAGGAATAATTTAAGAACAATCTTTTTTGGCCCTTTTCAATCAACCAAACTCCCGGGTCGCCGTCTACTTTTAAGACCGAGCCGTCGGGATAAGAGGCTATGAAAGTTGATTCCGGAAAATAGCGATTAAAAAGTTTGTAGACATTATAATTGCCGTTAAAAACATGAGGAGTATAGTTATATAAAGCGGCCGTCGCCTTATTTTCCGGGATAACCGTCATCGGTGCGTTAGAAATCGTGCCATAAGGATTAGTAAAGGTGTAGGCTTTTCCGGCCTGGTATTTATATTTTTCTTGTTCTTGCATGTAAGCTAAAAATTGCAGGGAAGCGCTGTTTACCTGTTTGCCAAAACCTTTGTAATAAGGATTGCAAGTCCAGTTATCGGGGCAGCCATAACCAGTCGCCCAGTCTAAACGCGCTTGTGCCGGACTTTGGTCTTCAATCAAGCTTGCTTCTTTTTGCAAGAGAACTAAGATAAATTTTGGGTTGACCGTGGTTATTGTTCTGCACTTTAAACGTTTTTCTTCCTCAGTCGGAGATTCGCTTAAAGAAACGCCATCGCAATCAAAGTTGCGATTTGTGGCATCATAAATTATTTCGGCTGCCGTTTTGGTAACGCCGTTGTTATTGGGGGCACTGTAATTGGCTAAATAACTCTTTTTGCTTTGTAGGAAATTTTGGATTTCCGACAGCGTCATGGAACGAGCATTAAGTAAGTCATTATCGGAAATTATGTTATTAGGATTAAAGTTAGGGTCTACTTCCGTTTGCGCCTTTACAAAATGCGTCGAAATAGCCAAAGAAAGAGAAAAAACCGCTAATATTAAAGAGGCTGTGCTTATTTTTTGATTTTTCATGGTAGCTGTATTTTTAAATGATTTTTTATATACTAGTTGATTTCCATTATAATATATTTTTAGGTCTTCGGCAACCAAAAAACCCGCATTAGTGCGGGTTTTTATTTTTTTATTTCAAGGCTTTAATAATTATTTTTTCCGGCTCTCCTAAATCTATTTTTACCTTGGCGCCTTCTTTGATTTTGCCTTCAATTATCTCCAGCGCTAATTCATCCAAAATTAAGTTTTGGATAATGCGCTTTAGCGGCCGGGCGCCGTAAGTGATGTCATAACCTTTTTGCGCCAACATTTTTTTGACTTTCGGACCGACTTTAACACTGATATTTTTGTTGGCTAGTCGTTTTTCTACTTTATTTAATTCTAAATCAACTATTTTTTCCAGTGCTTCCGGCGACAAGCTATGGAAGAGAACAACCTCATCAATTCGATTTAAAAATTCTAGTTTGAAATTTTCTTTAAGAATTTTATCAATCTTTTCTTTCATCTCTCCTTCGCGCAACTTGGAAGCTTCTTTTTTGTCGCTTTCGTCATTAAAACCGATGGAATAATGTTTAATTACTTCGTTTCCCAGGTTGGAAGTCATAATGACAATGGTATTTTTGAAATTAATCATTCGTCCCTTAGAATCAGTCAGTCGGCCATCATCTAGGATTTGCAGCAGGATATTAAACATATCCGGATGCGCCTTTTCAATTTCGTCAAACAAGACAACGCTGTAAGGATGGCGACGGACTTTGTCGGTTAGCTGTCCGCCATCATCATGGCCGACATAGCCTGGGGGCGAACCGATAAGTTTAGCAACCGAATGCTTCTCCATAAATTCGCTCATATCCAAACGGACCAGCGATTTTTCGTCGTCAAACATAAACTTGGCTAAAGTTTTGGCGAGTTCAGTTTTACCGACACCGGTCGGCCCGACAAAGAGAAAAGAACCGATTGGGCGTTTTTCTTCGTTGATGCCGGCGCGTGATCTTCTTAGTGCGTTAGCAACCGCCTTGATAGCTTCTTCTTGCCCAACCACTTCTTGGTTCAGTTCTTTTTCGGCATCGCTTAATTTTTTGATTTCATCTTGCAACATTTTGTTGACCGGAATTCCGGTCCAGCGGGCGACCACTTTGGCAATATCTTCCTCGTCCACCTCTTCTTTAAGAATTCGTTGTCCCTTTTTTTGAATTTTTAACAATTCTTCTTGCAGGTTGTCTATTCCGTGTTCTAGCTCCGGGATTAAGCCATACTTTATTTTAGCAACTTCAGTTAAATCGGCGCCTTGTCTTTGAGCGATCTCGGATTTGATTTTTAAGTCTTCCATTTCCTTTTTAGAGCTTCTGATTTGGGAAATAATATTTTTTTCGTTGTTCCAATGGAGTTCTAACTGTGTTGATTTTTCTTTAATTTTAGCCAGTTCTTGATTAATGGCGCGGATTTTGGATGATTTTTTATCGGTGGTCATGAGGCCTGCCTTGTTGAGTTCCAGTTGATTTATTTTGCGTTTCAATTGGTCGAGTTCATCAGGCATTGAATCAATTTCCATGCGCAGGGAAGAAGTCGCCTCATCAATTAAATCTACGGCTTTGTCCGGCAAAAAACGGTCGCTAATATAGCGATGCGACAGTTTAGCGGCCGCGATTAAGGCATTATCAGTAATTCTAACGCCATGATGGACTTCATATTTTTCTTTGAGACCGCGGAGCATACTGATAGTGTCTTCAATGCTGGGCTCGGAAACATAAATCGGTTGGAAACGTCTTTCCAGAGCCGCATCTTTTTCAATATATTTTTGGTATTCTTTAGTAGTCGTCGCGCCGATAGTTCGCAGTTCGCCGCGGGCGAGGGCCGGTTTTAACATATTAGAAGCATCCATCGACCCTTCTGAAGCACCGGCGCCGATTAAAGTATGCAGTTCGTCAATAAATAGGATTAAACGGCCATTTTGCGATTTAACCTCTTTTAAAATCGCCTTTAAGCGGTCTTCAAATTCGCCGCGAAATTTAGCGCCAGCGACGATTGAACCTAAATCAAGGGCAATAATTTCTTTATTCTTTAAATTTTCCGGGACATCACCGGAAACGATTCTTTGCGCTAGGCCTTCCACCACAGCCGTTTTACCGGTTCCGGCTTCGCCGATAAGCACCGGGTTATTTTTAGTGCGTCGCAGCAAAACTTGCATAATGCGGCGAATTTCCATGTCGCGCCCGATAACTGGATCCAGCTTTTCTTGGCGGGCCAGTTCGGTAAGATTGGTAGTATATTTTTCCAAGACGCGGAATTTATTTTCCGGGAAAGGATCGGTGATGGTTTGCGAGCCGCGCAATTCTTTTAAAATATTTTTAACCTCTTGATATTCAACTTTAAAATCGAGCAAAATTCTTTGAGCGGGGGAAGCAACGCCGATAAGCGCCAGTAAAATATGTTCAGTGGATATAAATTCATCGCTCATGCCATCCGCTTCTTTTTGCGCTCTTTCTAAAACAGCGGCTGTTTCGGCGGTACCGGAGACGGCCTGCACCGGTCCAGGGGTTTGATTTATTCGGCTTTGAGGTAGAGTTTTAATGGTTTTGATAATTTTTTCTTCCATTAATTCCGGGTCGATTTTCATCTTTTCCAGAATTGGTTTTACCAGTCCTTCATTCTGCTCTAAAAGCGCCAATAAGATATGAACCGCTTCAATATTTGGTTGTCCGTAATTAGAAGCGATTACCTGGGAATTAATAATTACTTCCTGGGATTTATCGGTAAATTTATTAAACATATATAGTATTTTTTGAGTTTTTAAATTTTAGCAGTCCTAATATTAGAGTGCTAATTACATCTTAATATAAGGCGCGCTACTTGTCAATCGTTTGTTGAGCCATAATTTGGCTTTTTTTGAGATTTCCGCGCCTAGATTAAACTAAAATTTAATTGTGATTATTTTAATTTTATGATAAAATAAAATTATTAAAATGATTTATGCAATCACATAATTTTTTGACTTACGGCCTAAAAATAATTTTTCAAACTCTAGGTAATATTATTTATTTTCCTTTTTGGTGGTATAGCGTCGGTTTTGTGGAGACCTTGAAGAAAGAGTGGATTTTTTTCAGCAATCAAGAAAAAATCCTTGGTTTTCGAGTGTGGCTCACTAATATTTTTGTACCGATGTATGGCCAGTATGATGCCGCCGGGCGCGTTATCAGTTTTTTTATTCGCCTAATCCAAATTATCGTTCGTGGCCTCGCTTTGCTTTTTTGGTTGGCACTGGTTATCGCCGGCGCGATTTTATGGTTAGCTTTGCCGCTACTGTTAGTAGTGGCTTTATTTTTTCAGGCTAAAGCTTAAATATGGATTTGAAAAAAGGAGAACAATTGGAATTTGTGAAAGACACTGCCGCTAAAGGGCGGGGCGCCTGGTTTTTAGGCCGATTTTTGTATTGGGATAAAAAAATTAAGAAATCGGTAATTGCTTTGGAACGAGCCGAGAAGCAGATTAATAAAATTTTAGGCTTTTTTTCTTGGTTGATTATTTTCGCCGGCTGGTTCGCTTTAGCCGCTTGGATATTTTTGAATCGCGCCAGTCTAGAGGCCGATCCTTTAAAAATGTTGTTTTTTTGGTCCAGTCCGGATATTTTAGCGGCCTTTTTTCTGCTATCCTTATGGTTTGATTTGTTTCTTTTTTATAAATTTAGCTTGGCGACGGCTAGCGCTAAAAAAATAAATTATCGGTTCTTTAGGGAAGACAAAAAGGCGAAGCGCGAATCAAAGCAGCGCTATAATGCCGCGCGCGCTTTTTCCGACGAAACCAATATAATTCTAGAAGAAGCCTTTCTCTTGGCCGGAAAATTACACCGCAAGCAAATAGATATTATTCATTTTTTTAGAGCAGCGCTTCGAACCAAGGAAATTCAAAGCCTCTTTATTCGTCTGAATGTCGATGCTAAAAAAATGATTGAGATGATTGATCGCCAGTTGGTTAAAAGTGCTAAAGATTCTGCGGGTGACGACCAAATCTCCGATAGACTTCAAGAAGTTTTTATTCTAGCTTTTCAGGACGCCTTTAACTTGAAGCAAAAAAGTATCGATGTTTTAAATATAATTTTATTTTGCTATGACCGCGATCCGGCACTCGCGGAAATTATGTATGATTTGGAAGTTGACGCCGATAAAATTACTAATGCCGTAGAATGGTTTAGAGTCAATAAATTATTAGTCGCCCGTTATCACGCTTATCGTCAGCTGGCGCTCTTTAAGCCGAGTTCGGGAATGAATCGTTCTTATACTGCCATTGCCACTCCGGTTTTGGATCATTTCGCCGTTGATTTAACGCTAAAAGCTAAATTTGGACATTTGGATTTATGCGTCGGCCGCAATAAGGAAATTCAAGCTATTTTTGATATTTTTACTGGGGGTCATAATGGCGTTTTATTGGTAGCGCCAACCGGCATCGGCAAAAGCACGATTGTCGGCGGCGTCGCCCAGATGATGGTTGAAGAAAATGTCCCTGATTTTATGCGGGACAAGCGCTTAGTAGAACTGGAAGTTTCCAAATTGGTTAGCGGAGCGGATCCGTCGGTGGCCGAAGAAAGACTATTGGATTGTATTAGTGAGGCCAACCGTTCCGGAAATGTTATTTTATTTATCGATAATATTGAAAATTTAATCGGTATTAGCGCCGGTAGCCAGGAGAGCTTGGATTTGTCAGAAGTTTTAGCCGAAGCTTTATCCAAAAACCATATTCTCTGCATTGCGACGGCTACGGCTGAAAATTACACGCGCTACATTGAGAAAAAATCTTTAGGAGAAGTGATGACGACGATTGGCATCAGCGAACCGGACACTAACTCCGCTATTCAGATTTTAGAAAGTCGCGTCGGGTTTTTGGAATCAAAATATGACACCTATATTGTCTATAGCGCTATTGAACAGGCAGTGAAAATGTCCGCGCGCTATTTACATGATAAATTTTTGCCGCTTAAAGCCATTGATTTGTTAGAAAAAGCGGCGATGATTGCCGCCGTGGCCAGCAAAAATAATCCGGAAAAAACTTTTTGTTCTAAAGAAGATATTGCTTCCGCTATTTCAGAAATGACCGGCATCCCGGTCAATAAGGTGAGCGCCGATGAAGGTCAAAAACTGCTTAATTTAGAAACCGAGATTCACGAACGTTTAGTCGGTCAAGAAGAGGCAGTGAAGGCGGTCTCGGCCAGTTTACGCCGGGCGCGTGCGGCTATGAAAGATAGTAAGCGGCCGATTGCCAGCTTTTTATTCTTAGGTCCGACCGGTGTCGGTAAGACTGAACTTGCCAAAGCGGTTTCGGCGATTTATTTTGGCAGCGAAGATTATCTGATCCGCTTAGATATGAGCGAATATCAAAATCAAGATAGCGTCCGCAAAATGATTGGCGACGTTGACGGGACTTTAGGGTATCTAACGGAAGCTGTTCGGAAAAAGCCTTTTTCTTTAGTGTTGTTAGATGAAGTGGAAAAAGCCCATCCCGATATTTTAAATTTATTTTTGCAAATGCTGGATGATGGACGTTTGACGGACGGACAGGGAAGAACTATCAGTTTTGCGGAATCAATTATTATCGCGACTTCCAATATCGGTGCCATTTTTATTCAAGATCAAATTAAGGCCCAGACCAGCTTGAATATTATTAAACAGGAGTTGATTGATAATCAGCTGCGCGAGCATATGCGCCCGGAACTGATTAATCGTTTTGACGGCATCATCGTCTTTAAGCCGTTGGATGAGGAA
Organism: Candidatus Falkowbacteria bacterium S5_I03; assembly: GCA_019248265.1. Taxonomy (GTDB): domain Bacteria; phylum Patescibacteriota; class Patescibacteriia; order Patescibacteriales; family UBA12465; genus UBA12465. Next base: position 6,846 of record JAEHGX010000013.1, on the reverse strand, counting down.
AATATTTTTACGATTACCACCTTAATGCTCAAGAAGATTAAAAAGATATTGGCGGACAAGGGCATTGGCCTTAAAGCAGATAAAGATGGTGTTAAGATTTTAGCCAAAGCCGGATATGATCCTAAATTTGGCGCGCGTCCTTTGCGCCGTTTATTGCAGGAGCGAGTTGAGGATGCGGTCGCTAATAAGATTTTAGCCGGTGAGCTGAAAAGAAGAGACCAGGTGGTAATTAACAATAAGGCGGAAATAATCGTCGAGAAGGCGACGGAATTATAAAATAAAAAAAACGCGCTGGTTTAGGGCGCGCTTTCGCTTGGGTTGTTTTAACAGTTAGACCATTAATTGCGTTCGAGCAAACGCATTTTCTGTGAGACGGAGCGTTTTTTTGAGATTTTCCAATTTTTGTGAATTAGGATTACCTTTTTCTAGCTCGCGTTGAATACTTTTCTTGATGCCGGCGATGTTTTCCGATTGAGCCATCGCTTTTGCTTCGATGTGAGATAGGTCGTTCATGATGCTTTGTCCTCCTGTTGTTAATTATTTGTATTTAAAAGAAAATTAGTATTATTTAAATTATCACTTATTTTTAAACTAGTCAATAATAATTCGTTCTCATGATTTCTGCCTTTATTCTGCCATTTTTAGCCAGTTTTATTTTATCAATATTTTTAACTTTGGGCGTTAAAAAAACCGCGCTTCATTTTAATTTGGTTGATAAGCCGGGGGAGCGCAAGATTCATGTTAAGTCGACGCCGCTCTTAGGTGGTGTAGCGGTTTTTTTGTCTTTTTTCGCCATTTTATTTTTATATGCCGACCGTTTTTTGGCGGGAAATTTAGATTGGCGGCATTTACTGGGATTTTTTATTGGCGCGCTGCTCATTATTAGCGGTGGCATTTTGGATGACAAATATAACTTGCCGGCTAAATGGCAAATTATTTTTCCGCTACTGGCGATTTTAGCCGTCGTCATTGGTGGCGTGGAAATTGAAAAAATTACCAATCCTTTGGGCGGGTTTATCTATCTTAAAGATTTAGTAATTGTCGGACCGGCTTTAATCGCCTTATGGCTTTTAGGAATGATGTACACTACCAAGCTTTTAGACGGCGTTGATGGACTGGTTAGTGGCGTCGGCGCAATTGGGGCGCTGGTGATTTTTTTATTTACGCTGACTACTAAATATTTTCAACCGGACATCGCTCTCGCGGCCGTAATTTTATTCGGTTCGGCGCTAGGATTTTTAATTTTTAATTTTTATCCGGCGAAAATTTTCTTGGGTGAAGGCGGTTCTTTATTTTTTGGTTATGCATTGGGCGTTTTGGCAATTATTTCCGGCGGGAAAATTGCGATTGCTTTGTTAATCATGGGTATTCCGATTTTGGATGTCGCCTGGACAATTATGAGACGCCTTTTTAATGGTAAAAACCCTTTTCGTTTTGCCGATAACAAACACCTTCATCATCGACTTTTAAATTTAGGTTTAAATCAGCGGCAAACAGTTTTGGTGTTTTATTTTTTTTCCTTAGTCTTTGGTTTAAGCGGTTTATTTCTTCAGAGCCGAGGAAAGCTTTTAGTGCTGCTGCTACTATTATTAATTATGCTGGCGATTGTTATTATTTTTCAATTTTTGGATAAACGCCAGGAAAAATTGAAACCATCACTGCTCCTGCATATTTGCTGCGCGCCCTGTGCGACTTATATCAGCAGCGTTCGTTTGCTGCCGCGTTACCGCTTAACTTGGTTTTTTTATAATCCCAATCTGGTTTCTCAGGAAGAATTTGATAAGCGCCTGCAATATGTAAGATTAATGGCAGCTAAATTTTCCATACCGCTGATTGTTGTTCCGTATGAGCACGGAACTTGGTGCAAATCAGTTGAGGGCCGGGAAGCGGATCCGGAGCGCGGCGCCCGCTGTCAAATTTGTTATTTGGACCGTTTGCGCGCGACCGTTAATTTAGCGGCCGATAAAAAATTTGATTTTTTTGCCACGTCCTTAACGGTCAGCCCTTATAAAGATAAAGAAGCGATTGAAAAGATATCTCGGAAATTAGCTGTTGAGAAGGGAGTTAAATTTTTAGAAGAAGATTTTCAAGCCGATGACGCTTACCGACGCTCGCAAGAACTGGCCAAAGAATTAGAAATATATCGTCAGAAATTTTGTGGCTGCGAATATTCAATTATCAAAAAACAAAAACAATGAAATACCGAATATTTATAATTTATTTGTTGTTGCTGGCGGTTTTTGTCTTGGGACCAAAAACCTTAAAAGCGGAAGAAGCTAGTGATTCTGATGGCGATGGTTACGCTGATGATGTGGAAATAAAAAATGGTTGGTCGCCTTTTAACGCGGAACAGGTGAAAATTACCGAGAGCGATGTTGATAAGGATAGTTTGAGTGATGATTTGGAGATTAAATTTAAGACCAATCCGCTTTTGGCCGACACTGATAATGACGGCTATTCTGATTTTGCGGAAATTGATTATGCTTTTGACCCACTATCCACATCCACCAAGAAGTTGGCTCAGAAGGTAGAAATATCTTTAAAAAAACAAACGCTAACTTATTTTGTTTCCGGAATAGCTTGGAAAGAATTTTCGGTTTCTACCGGCAAGCCAAGCATGCCGACGCCTACCGGAACTTTTACCGTTGTTAGCAAGATAAAAAAAGCTTGGTCTAAAACTTATAGTCTCTGGATGCCTTTTTGGTTGGGCCTGGACCGTGGCCGTATTGGCATTCATGAACTTCCGGTTTGGCCCAGCGGCTATCGTGAAGGCGAGAACCATTTAGGAAAAGCAGTTTCTCATGGCTGTATTCGCCTGGGTGTCGGGCCGGCGCAATATTTATTTGATCGGGTGGATGTCGGCCTTCAAGTTTTGATTAATAAATAATATCGATTATTAGTTTCTGCCCGTGAAAATAAACGATAAATATGTTATAATCTTGGTGCATGATTATTTTTCTAACATTTATATGTTAAAATCGACCTTCAAAGCAATTTTTTTACTAACTTTAGTAGCGCTTACCGCGAGTGCTTGTACTTTTCCTTGGGAAAAAAACCGAGCGATTCAAGATGTGCCACTTATTAGCTATGCACCCAATAATCAAAAGAGCGCTAGTTCAAGCGGCGACCTTAAAAAAATTTCCGAGGCGGCATTTTTGAAGGATTTTATGTTTTCTCATTCCGCCGCTACTTCAATAATAAACACGATACCCGGAGCGGATAACAAAGAGGTGTTGGCGGTTGAAGGGAATTATATTTATACACTGGTTAAGAATGATATTTTTATCACTAATTCGCTATATGCGCCGCAAGCCAAAGTTGTCGGTAAAATTTCTTTAGCAACTAGACCGTCGGGAATTTTAGTATCCGGACAGCGCGTAGCCGTTTATGGCGTTGATACCGAAATAAAATCTAGTTCCGCCTGGAACTCTTTTAAGAGGGAAAGCGATTATGTATTTTTCAAAATATATGATGTCGCTGACCCGTCTAATCCTAAAGAAGTTAGATCTTTGTCTTTTGAGGGCAAATATGCCGGCGTGAAATTGATTGGCAGCCACGCTTATCTAATGACAGCCGCTAATATTAATTATATTGAAGATGAGCCTTTAACCCCGAGAATTTTTGAAGCCGGACAAGTCGTTAGTGGCGATTGTTCCGATGCTAATAATTGTTTGGTTCCGGAAATATATTATTTTGATTATTCTTATAGCAATTATTATTTTCTGTCAGTCGCGGCTATTAGCCTGTCTGATACGAGCAAGGCTTTAAATGTTAATGATTATCTATTGGACGCCAATCAAGAAGCTTATGCCCCCACGAACAGTCTTTATTTAACCTATACCAACTCGATTAGCGAATATGATTTACAAAATCAATTGAAGCGCGATCAAGTTTTTAATAATTTAAGTTCCGCCGATCAGCAACAAATTAAAGAAATTGAGTCTTTATCGGAAACTCTTTTGAGCTCTTCGGAGAAAACCACCAAAGTGGCGGCCATTGTTAATGCTTACATCGCCTCTCTGTCGGGCTCGGAAAAAGATGTTTTACAGGCAGCTGTTGACAGCTCTTTGGTTGAAAAGATAAAAGCCAACATGAATGAAATTGAAAAAACGACAATTTATAAAATTATTTTTGATGCCGGTAAAATAGCCTACCAAGCCAAGGGAAATATCTTTGGACAAATTATTAAAGGTTCGGGCTTAAGTGAGAGCGACGGCCAGGTTCGGTTAGTGACTTCACGAAACGAAATGTGGTCTAAACTTTTTAAAGATACCAGCAAAGTTTACAACAACCTTTATGTGCTGGATGACGGACTGCGGTCGCTTGGTAAATTGGAAAACATCGCTACCGGCGCCAAAATTAATTCCGTAAAATTTATGGGCAACCGGGCTTATTTGAAAACGGCCAAGGTTAATGACGCTCTTTATGTTGCCGACTTTTCTGATAGCACTAAGCCAGGAATTTTGGGGGCAGTGCAAATACCAAATTCTTCGGCGCAAATTTATCAGGCCGATGATAAAGGTAATATTTTATTAAGCTTTGGTCGTAATTTGGAAACCGGAGCGGAGTCATCATTGGTAAAAACCGGTTTAAAATTGTCACTGTTTGATTTTTCTGATTTACAAAATCCCAAAGAGCTTAGCGGCTATGTTATCGGCGACGCGAACAGTAATTCTCCGGTGCTTGATAATTATAAGACATTTTATAATTCAATTGCCGCCAATATTGTCTCGGTTCCAGTATCGCTTTATGAAAATGGCCGTTTATCTTTTTCCGGAGCTTTAATTTTTTCTACTGACGGCGGAGTCCTTAATCCTAAGGGGCGGATTGATCATTCTCGCGGTGGCTTGATGTCGGCGGCCGATTCTTGGGAAGGATTTAGTTATTATGACAATACTGTTCGTTACAGTACATTGGCAGATGATAATTTATTGACATTTTCCAATAAATTTTTAAAAATTAATAAAATTGCTAATTTGAGCGAAGTCGGCTCCTTGTTATTGACTCCGAGTATCGAGGACTATATCATTGTCACGGACGATGCTTCGGAAAATACCGATTCAATCGGATCTGAGGAAAGGCCTGTAGAGTCGGAAGGCCCCGGATCTCCGATGTCTGAAACAATTATTCCAGATGGCGGAACGGCAACAACCACGCCGGCTGCCACCTCAACCCCAGAGACAAGTCCGGCAACAACCACGCCGGCTGCCACCTCAACCCCAGAGACAAGTCCGGCAACAACCACGCCGGCCACCATTCCCGGCGCCGAAGCTGCTCCGGCTAATTAATTCTTGATATTTATGAATTTTTTTAAAAGTAAAAAAGCTATTTTTATAACTCCTGTAATTTTATGGTTTTTAAGCCAATTATTTTTAGCGCGTCCGCGTTTTTTCTTTCTGGCCATTACCGCCGGATTTTTACTTTTAGCTTTAGTTGTCAGGGGGAGCGAAAAAAATAAACAGAATCAGAACTGGCCGCTGTTTTTCTTTTTTCCGGCTTTATTTTTTTTGTCGGTTTCTTTATATATAACCTTTCTTCCTAATTATTATTGGATTCAAATTATTCTATTGTTATCGGCCTATTTTTCCTTCTCTTATTTGAGAAATATTTATTATTTTTTTCATTATGGCGCCTTGGAGCGCGCAGAGAGGCTTGATGGCTTAATGCTTTCCGGCGGATTTTTATCAGTCTTCGCCCTAGCTTCTTCACTTTATGGTTTGCCGACATTTTTAAGCTGGAATTTTTGGGGCCTGCTGCCGTTATTCGTAATTCTGGTATCCCCGCTATTTTTTCAATCATTTGTTTTAGGAAGAATAAATATTAGAGACAACTGGCCGTTATTTTTAAGCGCCTCCTTAGTTTTGGCGGAGATGACGGCGGTAATTTATTTTTTGCCCCTCAGTTTTAATATTTTAGGATTTTTTACCGCGATTTTTTATTATTTTATTTTATTAGTGTTGCGGCTTTTTTTAAAAAATAATTTTTTCCGGAAGCAATTTGCGTTGGCCTTTAAGTTTCGGTATTATTTTGATTATAATTTTACTTTTAAGTTCACGTTGGTTTTAATTTTAGAACAAATAACATTTTTATTATGAACACCCCAGCTACTACGAAAAATCACAAGCATCGACTTTTACCGGTAATCATTTTAGCGATTTTCTTGGGATTAATTGCCGGCGCGGCCGGAGAAATCGTGACCCGAGTTTATTTTTTGAAAGATTTTTCCGTTCCTTATTTTAACAACGAGGTTAATTTGGCCAACTTAAATAACAATCGTTCCAATTTAATAATTCAAGACGCTAAAAAAGTGGTAGTTAACCAAGATGTTAAGGTCGGCGAGACTATCGGCTCTTTGCGCCCGTCTTTAGTCGGTGTTTTTAAGACGCTCGCGACTAATGAAAAATCCACCTCTACCCAGTACTATAAATTAGATGAACCGCTGCTAGTCGGTTTAGCGGTTACTGCTGACGGCTGGATTGCTATTTCCGCGCCGGCAGATTTTAAGAAAAGCTTTAATGTTAAAAATTTTGTGGCCATTACCAGCGACCGCAAAGTTTATAAAATAGATAAAATTTCAGATTTCGATAATTTGCCTGGAGATTTAATTTTCTTTCACTTGGAAGCCGCCAACAATTTAACAGTTAAAAAAATTGTCGCGCGTACCGATATTTCTTTAGGCCAGTCAGTTTTGGCAATTAATGATTTTAGCAATGTTCTCTTAACATCGCTTTCCTCATTTAAAAAAACGCCAACTGTGCTTAGCAGCGATTCTTTAAATACCAGATTTACGTTGGCGGGGACTCCGGAGGATCAATTTAAAAATTCTTTCGTCTTTAATCTGGCTGG
>JAEHGX010000012.1 GCA_019248265.1 Candidatus Falkowbacteria bacterium S5_I03 | reverse complement strand
ATTGATCTTGCAAATGAATATGAACTTTCAAACATTCCGACTATTCGCCGAGGGCTAACAGTACTTTGCCGGTTCCGATGCCATTAACGGGGATGCGAACGCCTTCGGCTATAATATCGTCGTCGGTAATATCGTGAAGGCGCTCAGCTTCAATCCCGGTTACTTCGAGCCAAATACGTGCAGCAGCTTTCGGCATGTGGATTGAGGGTTTCCAGGTTGCATCTTCCATCTGATTTAAAATATCATCAGCATTTGGCTCAGTTTTATATAACCATGTATGTTTATCATTCCCATTACCATCAAAATCACTGATTACCATAGGGCAAAAAGTCTCTCTTACCCATAACACATGACCGATCTTGCCGAAAGGGCATTTTAATTGAGCCTGGTAGAATGATTTATCTTCCAATGATTTTGCTGTAATGGTTGATTTTTGGGTAAATACAAAACGATCAGCACTTGCTTGCACCCAATGTTCTGACCATTCAAACTGCCAGTCGCCGGGGTTTTCGTTGATTTGTTTAAGCCCACGGGTTCGCCTGGTGCTGAGCTTTAGGTTTTGCAGAATGGCAGTAACCATTGGCGGGCTGAAAAGAATAGGGTGTTGTTTCATTTGGTTTTGGTTGGCCTCACCCCCAGGCCCCCCTCTTGCCTCCGACTGCGCTCAGGCGCCAAAGGGAGAGGGGGTGAAGGAGCGGATGGTTTTTAGAATGGTAAATCGTTTTCTTCTGATGGTAGTGCCGGCTGATCGTTCGCGATGGTGGTATCCTCGTTTGATGTGCCGGCGTAGTTCCAGTCGATCATGTTGCCGAAGATTGGCTGGCTTTCCTGCTGCTCTTTGGTCATTGCTTCCCGGATTTCTTTGCTGAAGCTTTGCTTGACTATGTGCGTGTCTTTGATGTCGGCCTGTTTGTTTTTGATTGGAAAGGCTACAAAGTCGACATACATGCCTTTGGTTCCCCTGAAAATGTGGTTCTTTTCGAGGGGAATAAAGATGCCCTCGATTTCTTTGCCTTCTTTGTTCTTCATTTTGCTAACTACGTGAACAAAGGCTGCGAGATTGATTCTGATGGTTGAGTTTTGCATGGTGGTTGGTTTTAGTCTCTAAAATGTGTTGGTCGTTTGATTTCAGGTGGTAAAGGGTAATCCCGGCGCAAACGGGCAATAAGTCCGTCGTTACGATGCGCCGGGAATACTATTTTTTTGTTTCCAGACTGGGATCGTTGCTGGTTGTTTCTTCGGAAGCTTCTTTGTTGTTTTCGGGTATGACTTCCTGAATGGGTTGAACTGGTGCGGGTTGATTTTCGGCTTTTATTTTTCGCTGCCGGTGCCCATATTTAACCTGATGTGATACGGAACAAAACATGTGGCCAGGGGGCGTTGGCTCGTTACAATACATGCAGATGCCGGGTGATTTATTAACATGATTGGCGTTTGCTGCAGGACGACCTCGTTTTGTTATTTTAACGGCGGGAGCTGGTTGTAATGGAGTGTTTTCTTCTTCGATGCTTGTTGATGTTACAATTTGCAGATCGGGGCAGGCGTAAGCTGCTTTTTCGATTTGATGTATGCGAAGCTCGAGTAATGATATGCGCTTGTTAAGGTCGTAAATTTCGGATGCGCTTTTTTCAACAATATCATTGTATTGATGATTGATTTCATTCAATTCTTTTTTTGCCAATATTGCTATTTCGGAAATCAATTCAAGGAATTTTAAGGTTGTTTCTACATTCATGGTTGGAGGTTTTATGGTTGACGGTTAATGCACGAAATAGTACTGCGAGACAACTGTTGATTGAAATGGGATATTTTTGGGATTTGTTGCCAGGTTTCGAGAAAGGCTACCCTCGCGTAACGATGATCCCAGCACCAGGTGATTGATTTGTGGGTTGTGTGAACTGAGCTTTTGAACTCGATGTCTTTTTGGAACAGGCGATTGTTTAGGATGATGGCCTGCTCTTCGAGCTGCAGGGCATAGTCGTCGTATTCTTTTATTAAAGGATAGTCGGAATAATTAAGGCCGAAACGGTAGAAGATGGCTTTTAACATTTGTTCCTCGATGTCGTCGTACTTAGCGCCGAGCATTTTCTTTAATGGCCTGATTACGTCGCCGCAATAGGCTTCGGCTGCATCGTGGAGAAATGCCGGCAATACTAAGTGTGGTTCGGCCAGCCATGCTACCAAACATGAGTGCTGAGCTACAGTATAGAAGTAGTTAATGTTGCCGCCAAAGCGGCATATTTTTGAGAGTGAAGCTGCAATGTCGTAAATGCTGATCTGCTCGGGATCGGGGTCGAAGAGATTGATTTTTTTACCCGATGCAGTAAGCATGGTTCCAAACTTCAATGATTTTAGTATGCTTGTATTATCGGGTTTCATTTATGAATGTTTGGCGTGGATTGTTGTAAAGTATGCTATTCAATGCGCATTCGAGTGTATATAGATAGCTGAGCCTGTATTCGTGCAGCTTTTGGGTTAAGTACTTATCGTCCTGATGGCGGATGATGGCGTTTACTTTGTCTATCCGCTGATGTACTTCGGCCTCAGTCATGGGTAGATATCGTTGATGGAAACTGAGTAAAATTTACTGTTGCACTCGAGCGTAACACTTTGGCTGTAAACTGCCTTTATTTTGGCTGAATGCCTGGTTTCGCTGATGAAGAAACGGCAGGACTGGCCAGGCTTAATGTGTTTTCGGAACTGGTGGCATTTGTACATGTTTATGAATATCCATAACCCTGTAATGATTACGCCTACTGCCGTTGTGATTAAGATAAGCCTGCCCATGGTTTCAGATTTTTTGCGTGATGCTGTGAATGATCAACATGTCGATTTCGTCAAACTGGATGTTTTTAAGAAGATTGTTAACGGCTTCCTCTTTTGAAGTGGCCTGGGTAGTGAAGGTGTGGTGATATTCCTTGGCGTTGATAACGAGGGAGTATTCGATTGTAACATTGCCCCCGACTTCACCCCCCCGGCCCCCCTCTCCGGTGGAGAGGGGGAGGGATGATTGGCCCGGCTGGCCATTGCCCACCTCATTGCCTTGGGCAAATTCTTTATTATGCGTATAAATTACGACAGGCCGTTGCCTGATGAAGTTTTTTAGTTCAATGATATGTGGCTTGCCGAGTACTGCTTTGCTTTTGTCGGGTTTCATGGGGATGGGATTATTTGAGTTTACGATTTGTTTCGAGGGTTTGAATCGTTTCTAATTCGATACGGCTGAAAGTTGCTTTAGAATTAGCAGCTTCACCCTTTACCCGGTTGACGAGCCCGGCATTAATCCAGCTACGCACTTTTGCTTCGCCGAATACCCTATATGCTTCGCGTTGGCTGATATCGTCGTCGATAAGGCCCAGCCTTTTTAATGCTATGTTAACAGCCATAACTCCTGCCTCAATTCGTAAGTTCTTTTCTTCTATCAAATTCATCTGATAAGTATTTTGCAACGGCACCATGCGCGGTGTAGCAATTTAGCTTCAGTTTAGCGCTTTTGATTTGAGCTATAATAGTATGAGTTGATCTGTTCAGATCAGAAGCGATTTGTTTAGCCGAGAGATCATGTGCCAAGAGGCTCATGATCTGGCACTCTCTTTTTGTCAACTTCATTGTTTACCTCCTCTAAAAGTTTTGCTTCCGGCACGTTTATGGCTTTGGAGATAATAGCAAGTGCACCCTTTGTTGTTAAGGGTCCGTTTTTTTTATTTTCCCTTAACCATCGGCGAATAGTCGGAATGTTTGAAAGTTCATATTCATTTGCAAGATCAATGAACAGCGAGGTATTTCCCCTCATGTTCAAGATTGTTTGTGCGGTTAATCGTTTAGCCATTTTTAGGTAGTTTGATTTAGTTATTGATTTATAGTACAAAGTGTGCTAAATTTGCAACATAGTGTACTAATAATGGAACGCCAAAGGTAAACTAATGCGCCATTAAAAAGCAAGTGTTTATCAAAATATAATTGACAAACAGTTGATATTTATAAACTGTCTAAATAGGAGAGCAAATGAGCCTATGGGAACGAATACAAATACTTATTGATTCTAAGGGGATTACCGCTTACGAACTATCACGTGCTATAGGCATAAGTCAATCTACAATAACTAAATGGAAGAAAGGAATTGACGTGAAACCCCGAAAAGAGATATTGGAAAAGCTCGCGGAGTACTTTAATGTAACCGAGGACTGGTTGCGCACCGGTCAGGAAATGAAGCAAAATGCCACTAAAAATCAAGTATCAAATGAATTAAATCGTTTATCAATTTATGATGAATCTATGAAGGCCATTAATTCATTGATATCGCAAAACAATGATTACATTCAGTTAATTTTAAAGAATACTGAATTAATACAAGAGAATACTGAATTTTTGAAGGAGTTAAGAAAGACATTATTAAACTGAGTTCTTTACGTATTATTTACAATGCCGAGTCGGTGATTGATGATAATCATTGATTGACGGGGGGTGCAGAGATTTTGGGGAGCAGGCTTCTAAGCTGCGGGTCAGGCGTTCGAACCGCCTCCGGATCACTGATTAATTATCAGCTAATTAGCGTGAATATTGGGGCTTCCAGATGGGGAGCCTTTTTTTTCTTACAGCAAAAAAATGGGTTTTTTTATGCTTTTGCTGTGGAATTATTTACAAATTATTTACAAAACTTTTGGTTATGCCCAGTTTTAAAGCTGTTGTTTTGAGCCATCACTTTAAACAGGATGGTACTGCACGGATTAAGATCAGAGTTACCGTTGGTTTGAAGAGCAGGTATATTGATACCGGGCTGATGATTACCAGGGCAGATGTGACGAAGGATTTGAAGATTAAAACGCAGGCTTTTGTAGATAAATCGGAAGATATAATTCGTGCATACCGGGATAAGTGTAATAAGGACACCTACCGGATTGGTGCGATGGACGTGGATAAGCTTATAGACTATCTGACAAAAGAAGATCCGGGAGAGGATCCTGATTTTATAAAGTTTTCGCGCGCTGAGATTGAGAGGTTAAGGGATGCCGGGCGAAAAGGGGTTGCAAAGAATTATTTTACGGCCATTAATACTTTAGAGCGGTATATTGGATCGAAGCAGTTGCCGGTTAGTATGATTACGGTTAAGTTTCTGAGGGACTTTGAGGCTTTTATAAGAGACCAGCCAGGGAGTGGTAATAATAAGGGCATGACCAGAGCCCCTTCGCTTTACCTGGGAATTGTAAGAGCATTGCATAATAAGATGAAACAGTATTATAACGACGAGGATGAAGATATTGTGACGGTAAAGCTATCGCCGTTTGTACGATATAAACTGCCTGCAGAGAAGGCTACCCGTAAACGCGCTATCGAAGCTGCCATAGTTAAAAAGATTTGGGAGCTGCCTGATGGTAGTGCACGGTATAACCTGGCTAAGGATTGTTTCGTTTTGTCGTTTTGCCTGATTGGTATGAATAGCGCCGATTTATATTATTGTCCTGCGCCTGTGAGCGGGTACTTAACTTATAAGCGAAGAAAGACAAGCACCAGAAGGAAGGACGAGGCGCTGATAAGTGTGAAAATTCAGCCTGAGATTGAGGCGCTGATGATTAAGTATAAGGACCCGACGGGGGAAAGGGCTTTCAATTTTTACCGTAATTATGTGAACTATGAGGGTTTGAATAAATCGATTAACAAAGGGTTGAAGGATGTTGGGAAAGTGGTTAAGGTTGATGATCTGGAATATTATGCAGCACGGCACAGCTGGGCGACTATTGCATTGAATAAGGTCAGAATTGATAAATATACGGTGCACGCTGCATTGAATCATGTGGATGATGGCATGAAGGTGACGGATATTTACCTGGATAAAGATTGGAGTTTGATTAATGATGCGAACAGGAAGGTTATTGATTATATCAAAAAGTTAACCGTCAGTGTAAGAAAGATCGTGCCACATTGAAAGTTAACAATAATAATGTAAATTTACGACTTAGACTGAAATTAGATAGTATGAAAGAAAAAGTAAAAAATAAAAACTTACAAGAAGCTAAAAGCAACAAAAAGGACGAGTTTTATACCCAGCTTTCTGACATTGAAAGAGAGTTAAAGCATTACAAAAAACACTTTAAAGACAAAGTAGTTTACTGTAATTGCGACGACCCAAGGGTAAGTAATTTCTTTCACTACTTTTCTCACAACTTTGAAAAATTAGGACTTAAAAAACTCATAACGACTTGTTATAAAAGTCAGAATATGGACTTGTTCAGCGAAAACAAATCTGAACAAGCAATTTATTTAGAATATGACGGTGACAAAAACGGAAACAATGTTCCCGACCCTGACGAAATTGGAATAAAGAAATTAAAAAGCGATGGAGATTTTAGAAGTAAGGAAAGTATCAGCTTGCTAACGCAAGCTGATATTGTTGTTACCAATCCGCCTTTTTCCTTGTTTCGTGAGTATGTTTCACAACTCATCGAATACGATAAGAAATTTATTATTGTCGGACATCAAAATGCAATAAAATACAAAGAGATTTTCCCTTTAATCAGGGATAACAAACTTTGGTTGGGTTACGGATTTAAAGGTGGTGCTGGACATTTTATCAATGAACATTATGAAGATTACGCAACAGCAAATGACCGTAAAGAAGGAATGATTAGAGTTTCTGGAGTTCATTGGTTTACCAATCTTGAAATCAGTAAAAGACACGAAGATTTAATTCTTTATAAAAAATACACACCTGAAGAGTATCCAAAATTCGAGAACTTTGATGCAATCAATGTAGATATAACCAAGAACATTCCAATTGACTATGATGGAATGATTGGTGTTCCAATTACATTTATGGACAAATACAATCCAGACCAATTTGAAATAATTGGAGTAGGGATTGCAAATTTAGGTCTTGAAATTGGCATAGAACCCTACAAACCTGAACATAAAAAATATAGAAAAGAAATTCAGAAACGAGGTGCTGTTAATGGCGATTTGTATATGATGGTAAATGGTGAAGTAACTGTTCCCTATTCTCGAATAATCATAAAGAGAAAGAAATAATGAATATAGAACTTAAAGAAATAACAGTCCGTGAACTCACATACGGTTATGAGGACAAAGAAGAAAACGGAGTAATAGGATACGATGCCAAATTGGATATTCGTCCACCTTTCCAACGTGAATTTGTTTATGACCAAAAAGAACGGGATGCAGTTTTAAAGACTTTACAAAAGGACTTTCCACTTAATGTAATGTATTGGGCAGTCCGTGAAGATGGAAATTTTGAAGTTATTGACGGACAACAAAGAACTATTTCAATTTGCCAATATGTAAACGGTGATTTTTCAATCAATGGTTTAGCGTTTCATAACTTGCCAAAAGACAAACAAGAGCAAATATTGAATTATAAATTAATGGTTTACTTCTGCTCTGGGACAGACAGCGAAAAATTAGACTGGTTTGAGACAATAAATATTGCTGGTAAAGTTCTTACAAATCAAGAATTACGAAATGCTGTTTATTCAGGCTCTTGGGTTTCTGATGCTAAACGATACTTTTCAAAAAATAGCAGACCGAAAATTGGTGATGAATACTTGACAGGTTCTGCAAACAGACAAGAATATCTCGAGACTGCAATTGATTGGATTTCAAAAGGCAGTATCAAAGAATATATGTCAAAGAACCAACACGAACCAAATGCAAATGAACTTTGGCTTTATTTTCAAGCGGTTATTAGTTGGGTAAAAGTGACTTTCCCAAAGTATCGGAAAGAAATGAAAGGCATAAAATGGGGTTTTCTTTACAATGACTACAAAGACCAAAAATTTGACTCTAATAAACTTGAAGACGAAATAACAACTTTAATGTTAGACGAAGACGTAGAAAACAAAAAAGGAATTTACTATTACGTATTTACAAGAAAAGAAAGGTTTCTAAATATCCGTGCTTTCAGTGACAAACAGAAGAGAGAAGCATACGAAAGACAAAAAGGTATTTGCCCAGTTTGCAAAGAAGAATACGGAATTGAAGAAATGGAAGGCGACCATATTACTCCTTGGCATCTTGGCGGTAAGACAACTGCTGTCAATTGCCAAATGTTATGCAAGGACGACAACAGAAGAAAATCAGGAAAATAAACACCGAACGGCTAATAAAGCTATCGAAATAAAAAAAGCCGGGAACCACCCCGGCTTAACCAACCAAAAACCAAGTTTTATTTATATTAATTTTAAATAGTTGCGCACTTTTTGTATCGATAGCACTATTGCGATTACTATTATACCGATAAGTATATAGCCACCAATTACCATTATTTTTTGCCAACCGGTTATGTAATTAATTCTGACTGGTGGTGGTTGTTTGACGTGCTTTTTGCTTTCATTTATTTGGGTGATGCGAATGGCATCTATAAGTTTTACGGCTAATATACTGTCTTTTTGTATGAGCTCGTGGTGAAGTATTCCGTTTTCGACCCATGCTGTTGATATTGCTAAGGATGTAGTAAGTGTTGATTTTTCGGAATTAATAAGTCCCTTATTATCAACAACAACAGGCACATCATTGATTTTAGTTTCACCCTGTATGGTATCGTAAATTGTTGTGTCGCGGGTAATTATTTTGGTTTCGCGAACGATCATGATGCTGTCGGATACGCCCTGGTTGCAGCCGTACTTAGTGCACTTAGCCTGCCGGCGGTTTTCGGCTCGTTCTGTTTTTGTTGTGGTGCTGCATGATGCGAGCAGAATGGCGATTAGGAGGATGGTTGTTGTTTTCATGGGATGGTGAGTTTTTGGGGACCTCTTCCCCCGGCTCCCTATACAAGGGAGAGGGGGAGAAGGAAGATGTGTTATAAATCAAAGAATAAATCTGATTCGGCTTTGCGGCGCTTTACGAGACCTTCGAGGCGGGTGTGGCCGGAAAATACCCAGCGGTTGAATTGTTGGCAGATTTCGGCGCGGGTAGCCCTGGCTTTGATTTTTTTAAGCAAAGTTGAGTTGAGAAAGTTATCAGCACCCAGATTGAATACAAATGATACGAGGGCATCGAACTGGTATTGGGTGAGTTCGGGTAATGCCTGGCTGACTGTTTTTTCGGCTGATTCGAGATCGGACTGCAGAAGCCGCTCTGCTTCAGCTTCGGTGATGATCATTCCAACTTTTACGCCCCTGGTGTGGCCATAGCCAATGGTGAGAATGCCTGCAGGACAATAGTACGCTTTGGCACGATAGCCTTCGGCTTTTTTAATGAGATCGATGCCGGCTTTGCTTGTTTTCATAGCAAACTGTTTTGGATTAATGCAATTATTGTGGCAACAATGGCTACTATGCCACCGATAACGCCAACAGCAGTAATAAGCAATTTCTTAATTCCTTTCCCGGTGATCATATCATCGCGCATTTCGGTGATTACTGATTGCTGTGGGCAGTCGGCTATCGAGTGCTGAATTTTTTGCTCGAGCTTAAATATTTTTTCTGAGTGATCGCGCACCGACCCGTTAGTTTTGGTAGTTTGAACAATGGTGGCATCGAGCTTTTGGATGATGGGATCAATTTTTTCCTGGACGTTTTTCAGTTTCAGATCGAGAGTTTTTTCGATGTGCCCGAGATTTTCCATGAGCATTTCTTTGATTTCCTGCTTATCAGCTTTGGTCATTGCCATCAGAATTTGTATTTATAGTAAATAAGTCGGTTAATTCAGATTAAGATTTTTGTTTGGATTCTGTTTGCTTTTGCTTGAATACAAATGCCATGGCTAAACCTGCGAGTGCAGCAAATAAGGCCGCTGCTGATGTGCATACAAGCAATACTGATTCGCCATTGTGCAACCCGGTTACAACTACATAGCCAGTTAAGAGCAGCGCTGAGTATATGACTATACTACCGTCTTTGCGTGAGTTGGATTTAATGCCAGGGGATTCTTCCCAATATCCAGTTTCCATTTTACTTTTTGTTTGAAATGACTTTTTGTTTTGGGGCCTCTGTTCCTAAGTCATAATCATGGTTAGGCGGGTTTGGTTTGTAATCGGGCATTTTTGGAAAGTATAATTCTTCCCAGCCACGATAAACAATATCGTGTAACCCTTTCGCATTTAGCCTGGCATCGTAGGCAACAACGAGCAGGTTCCAGACAGTGCCGGATCCGCGCTTTAAAATGGGCTCGGGGTTATAAATATAGAGGATGCCGGTAGAATCGGGGATACCTTTTTCAAGCAATTTGGGATGGCCGAAACAGAAGGCTAATCCCTCGTTATCCTGCCCCGGACCTGAAGAAGATAAAACCTGAAAGTATAGTTTTTTGATAGTTGTGTCGGATAGCGATATTCCGATTTGATAGACCTGTGTTCCTTTTGTAAAAGTTGTATTCGGGCACATCATTATCATTGAGCTTGCAATATATTGGCAGTTGCCTACAAACGCAATTATGAATAAAAGAAAAGAGAGTAAAGCTTTCATTGCTTTAGATTTACAGTTGTCGTATTTATATTGGGCAATGATACTGTGAGAAGGCAAAGTTTGAAAGGACAGATCTTTTATAACATTTCTATTGTAATTGATTACCCATACACACAAAAAAAGCGCTTAATCAATGATTAAGCGCTTTTTTTCAATATCACCGGATTTATTTAGAAATTTCATCCGGCTCAATCAGTAAACTACATGCGTCCCAAAGAGCCTTGTAGTCAGCCGTTTCGTCCTGCGGCATTTCGGAAAGTAAAACTTTGTGTATTTTAAACTCTTCCTCGCATTCCTGGTGAAGCCATTCATTGTATTCTTTTGCGTCCGCTTTGCGGGATTCAATCACGTCAAAATACTCTTCCTGCAACCTTGCTCTGATCTCTTTTGCTTCTTCACCATTAATGTCAATATTCAGGGTTTCCACTTCGCCATTAGGTGTCTGAATTATCCGTGTCTTTGGTTTCCCTTTTCCTCCGGAAGATAAAACCTCATAGGCTTTTCTAAGCTCACTCTCGTACTTTTTGAAGCCATCAGTTTTTGGAATAAGTTTATCCTGGTCGAATGCTTCGACAAGCGGTTTCAGATTTTGAATAGTGCGGGAAATTGCATAGTTGAGTTTGATCCCCGGAACACTATGTAAATTTTTTAACCCGGCATGGAGCTGTAATACTTCAAGGTTAGTCAGCTTTCGATCTTTCTTTACTTCTGGTTTTTTCATTTCTGCGATTATTTTGGTTTAACGTAATTCATAAGCGTACCAACCTGTAGTACTAAGTCCAGCACCTTGCTGAATAATTGTAAGCCCCTGTATTTTTATAGAGAATGTACCATTTACTATACCATTCAGTGAATCAGTAGCATTAGCTAAACGCACGGTTACAGCGCCACCGCCAATATTGGCGACAATGTACATTCTTTCCGGAGCTGTGATTGCTGAAACTAAGTACAAGTTAGTCGTTCCGGCATTTATATAAGCAAAAGTTTCATGCCCGAGAGTCTGGTTTGCTGTTGTGATAGAACGGCTTTTAGCAGCTGTGCTTCCTCCGATACTTAGAGTGGATAACAGGGAAGTTGTATTAACTCCAACAGCTCCATCACCTGAAACGATGAGTGCCGGAGAAATGCCTGTTCCGTTGATTACAAATTGTGTCCCGGAACTATTTGAAGTATTCACATATAAGTCTCTTTTGACTTCAACCATACCACCAGCTCTAATGATCATTCTTTCGGTGGCTGAACCATTGAGATTTGCAGTACTGAATACAAGTTCGGTAGGGATTGAATCTTTCTCATGTAACAATGAAGCCCTTGCAGCTATACTTGCAGCGAGAGTTGCATAAGAACCATCATTGTAAGCATAGAAGTTGATATTACCAGCCGAAGCCAGGTAACTAAGGTATGTTTCTGCACCCGAATATGCTCTAAACCACAACGAGGGTCCTTCTCTGTTAATTGTAAGGTTGCCCGTAGGTAGTAAAACAGAGCCATGAATAGTCGTTAATCCATGGTACGCCTCACTGCCTAACATTATGTCGTAATTGTTTACAGGTGAGGCTGACCTTCCTATAGCAACAGAACCTATTCCTCCGGCAGCCGCTTCAATTCCAATGGCTATCCCATACTGAGAAAAAGAGTTAGCATTTGAGCCAATGCAAATTGAATCATCGGCTTCACAATCGGCGCCCCTTCCAATTGCTATTGCACCATCAGCGTAAGCCGTTGCCTGCGGACCTATAGCTATTGAATTGGCTAAACCTGCTGATGAATTAACTCCTGCATTAAAATTACCTAAAGTGGCATCAAACATAAAACCTGCAGAACCCACAACAGAAGTACCGCTCATATACAAAACCTGCATGTCAGTAGCAGAAATATTCTTTCCTTCTTGATACAATCGTAAACGACCTCCAACATACTGATAAATAGGGTGGTATTGTGTCAAACGCAAGCCAGTAGTACTTGTCATTACACCTAAAAAGATATAAATAAAGCCGTCCTCTGTTGTTGGTAGTGTTTGAGTTAAAAATGATGTGTAAGTAGCATTCGCCAGAGTAATTGTACCATTTGCGTTTACTGTAGCTTTAATATAAAGTGGAAGCTGATTGGTCCAGGAAGCTTGATTTGCTGTATAATTTAATGTAGTTACATTGTAATCAGAAAATAAATATGAAAATGCGCCATTGGCTGCAACGGTTGTTGTGGTCGGATAATGCAGAATAAGACTATTCAACATTAGTTGAGTTGTTTGAACAGTTTTGGTAGTTCCAGTTCCTGTTTCAACTGTTAATGGATACCATTTACCATCAGCGCCTTGCATTACAAGTTTGTAACTATAGATTGCTGCACCAGCTGTTTGGTTTGCTCCCCAATACATGAGGTTGTAGGTATCAGAATCAGAAGTTCTCTGAGAGCCAATCATTTGAAAATATGTACCATCATAGTACATCATAACTACACCGAGAGAAGCTATGCTCATTGTAGTTGTAGTTACATTCGCCCCATTAAAGCGGACATTCTTTGCACCTGTATTATTAATGTTGAGAGTAACAGCCGATGCTGAGTTACCGGCAGTAAAAGTTACCGCCAGTATATCGCCTGCTGTAAGCGTGTAATTTGAAATCGTAATAACTTTAGCTACTGTAGCGGCGGCTGTAGATGTGAAACAAACTATCGGGCGGTATTTACTACCGTGCATATCATCCAGCATGTCCGCATTCAGATTGGTGCACAAATTTGAAGTGCTGAAACTGAACACCTCCGTATCTGCATTATAAACCATTGCCCCATTAGCGTAATGATAGGAAGTAACTCCTGTATCGTTGCTAATTACAGCTATAAGTTCATCATTGTCCGGACCTAACAAACCGGCGGCATTTTGTAAATTTTGGTAGGCTCCCATATAAACCATGTCGTTTCCGGCAAAAACAGAAACCGCACTTAAAACAAATGGCATAAAAGTACCCGAGTACCTTAACTGACCAACAGAATTAGCGGCCACAGCTTGTGTAAAAAATACGCCAGTGGATGGCGTTGAACCAACGGAAGGCTGTGTTGTATAAGGGGCGTAAAGCAAACCTGTAGCTTCAAAAACGCC
Source organism: Candidatus Falkowbacteria bacterium S5_I03 (assembly GCA_019248265.1). Lineage (GTDB taxonomy): Bacteria > Patescibacteriota > Patescibacteriia > Patescibacteriales > UBA12465 > UBA12465. The sequence goes on along the minus strand of JAEHGX010000012.1, from coordinate 11,113 downwards.
ATTTGTTAAACTATGGCTGTGTGAAGTTACAGAATACCTGGCATCAAGTACAGTGTAAAGATTTGTCAGGGTACTTGTTTTTATTTCGCCATCGGTAGGATCAACAATTAAAAACCTGTCAGAAGCAACTAAATTGGGGTGCAGGGCAGCAGTGGTCAAGTCGATATCCGCAAAGAATATCGACTTGTCACTGACTTCCCTACCCGTAACTTTTGTTTGGCCCATTGCAATAGAATTAGACTGAGTAATTAACCAGGATTACATCGGTGTAGCTTGAAGCTGCCGAAGGAGCTGTGGCAAATGTAATTGTAGTGGTTGCTCCATAGGTAATGGTATAATCATTACCGGCACCTGCATTCATGAGAATTCCATTTTTGAAAACTTCTTCCGTGCCTGAAATAACATTGGCAGCCAATGTGAAAACGGCATTACTTCCGTTTACAACACCAGTAGGAACAGCCCTATATGTGCGAACAGACAGGTTACCTGCAACAAGACCCAATAAGGTGCGAACCTGCGCAACTGTTAAATCTTCCGGATCACCGGTTGAAGCAGTAACCCTTCCTTTCATTGTAGCTGTTGGAACATCAGCAAGCTTGGAGTTACTTACGGCGTTGGCTGCTATTGTTGTAGCGCCATCAGCTACAGAAGTAACATCGCCGGAGTGATTGGGGTGAACATACAGGTTGTAAAGGGTGTCGAAATATGTTTTCAGAGTTGCCTTTAATGCAGCCCAGGTGAGTTTCTTTTTACCTGCGGAAGCGGCAGAATCTTCAATGAGCAATTCATCGGCATCGACAGGAGTTCCCTTGGCTGTTAAAGCAGTAAATTCACCACTTGCGGCAGTACTGATCAGACCGGAGTTACGGATTGCCAGCGGAGATGCGTACTTGGCATTATCTGTGCCAGTATCTATTTCTGCGCCTGTACAAACAGCGTTGGCGGTTGCCCCGTCCTGAACATTAAGAATTACCCTGGCTTCTGCAGGTGTCAAAGCTGCGATATTTCCACCGGTTTTCCTTCCTACGAATGTCTGCTCACCAACGGTTAAGGGTATGGGAGTATTGTCTGTGTCTGCCTTTAAAATCGTATTGGCATCGAAATCATTTTTGATTACAGCGCCATCGATGTTTGTCTGGGCAACGGTCCAGTCGGCATTTACGCCAGCCGATGCGCGGTCAACGGTTGCTATGAGCAGATCACCGATTTCACAAGCATTCCCTTTTATTGTTCCTGCCTCAATTACCCTGTAAGTCCATCCAGCATTATAGACCACAAGAGCGTTAAAGGCTGCAATGGTGTGCGTGCCACCGGTGCCAATGGTTCCTTTGAAAACCATTGCATCGGCGCTGGCGACAATGCCGGCTACGGCTGTATCCACATAATCTTTGTTCGCGGCATCAGTTCCGGCAGTACATGTTGCCAGATTGATTGCCTTTTTGTTGTTAATGTCGAGGTGGTCATCGATGTACAATTGACTGCTCGACCTTTGTTTTGTTGTTGCCATGTTGTGTTAAGTTTTGAGAGTGTAAGTAGATGCAATTATGTCAGTAAAACCAGTGTTTTTGGGTGCTTCATCGAGAGTAATTGTTGTGTCTGACGATTCAGTAAAGTATATTTCCCTTAGTCCATTAACGTAAACTTCAATCTTCCCTGCCATAAATGCCGAAGAGGTTGAAAATACCCTATTAACTCCATCAACGGCACCCGTAAGTATTTCGGATATTGTTTGATATTTAGAGACAAATTCAATTTGACCAGTTTCTGCATTAGTGGCAACCAGTTTGTTTCTGTCTGGTTCTGCTACTGCCGGGTGATCATCGGCGCTGTTTATTTGATGTGCGCGTGCGTGTGATTCTCCCGGTGGCGGTGCCCCTCCGCCAACGAAAATAATTTCTTCGGTTAGGTCAGCGAGTATTCGTTTTGAATACCAACGGCCATCGATTTCGTTGTAAACGAGGGTTTCCGTGTCGATCTGATTGACATTTGGGACCGCATTGGGAATTTTAGAGCGCTTTATTTTTACATATGAAGGCATGACTTTAAGCTCTAAGATCCGTTGGTTTCGATTTTGTGAATTGGCAGGTAGGCGTATGAAAATTGGATATACTTCATGCCATGCTTGTCAGTTTTGCGAAGTACTGTTTGCTTTGGGAAACCTACCGGGTAAAGCTGGCCGGCGATGATTTCATATACATCGTCGCTCTCGAAGAATTGTGGCATAGCTGCGAGCTTATCGTCGGTAAGGAACCCTGAATTGCACTCCACTGTTTCATCCCAGGTTGTGCGGATGGTGCGGCGAGCATTACCGGAAACGCCCCAATATGGCAATACCTGTATTATCTCTGGTTCGTATTCGGAAGATTGCGATGCCTGGCCGGTGGCTATGAAGGTGTCGTAACCACCAAGCGAATTGCGGAAAATAAACTCGCGGCGCTTCGGGTAGTGCTTATTATCGAGTATGTATGAATGTGATGCACTTTTTATGGCATTGCTGGCAGTTCCGATTTCGATGTCGTAGCTTTCGATTTCTTCGTCCGGATAATTTGATTTCATGAATGCCGTGAGGCGAAGCGCATTATACCCTACATGAAATTCCCATACCTGGTAAGGACGTGACATGGCCGCTGTCGGGTCTCCGATTAATTCGCGTGTTACCCGGTTGCCACTGACGAAATGCAAGGTGATGTAAACTTTAAGGGTGTCGCCGGCATTGTACCAGGTATTGCAGAAAAACAGTTTTTCAGTTTGTGCCTTTACGATGTAATGGGTGGAAGGCCAGAAGGTGAGGAAGTTTTTTGTAGCGATAAGATAATCGAGAAAACTATTGTATGATCGATAGAACCATGTGTGCAGATAGGCCGGTATGCGCCCATAAATTACGCTGTACTCCTGAATGTCGAGCTGATTGGTTTCGATGGGCGGAGATCCGCAAAATTCTTCAAAGATAAGATCAACATGCTTGTAGTTACCTGTGGCTACCTGGTGCGGAATGGGTGGCATTGCAACGTCAGGGAAAGTGAATGCCGGGGTGAAGAGAGTTTTGAAGTATTCGCTGAGCTCGAATGTGGAAATGTAGCCACTATCAACCGGTATGCTATCGGTACCAATGGTTGTGCCATCGAGGATTACTTTGGCATCGACACGCAGGTTGTCGGAGCCTGCTTCGTCGCTTTGGAGGCGCCAGAAAGATGGGTTATGGCTGATACCGAGTTCGGGAGGCTGGGATATGAGGGAGAGGGTCATGGGCTGAGATTCAAAATTCAAGATTCAAAAGTATATGGGGGGATGGGGAAATGAAAGGACAGGCCCCACCCCTGCCACTCCCCAAATGGGGATGGGTTTTTAGATGGTTGGTTCCATGTTTCTTCTGATGGCGGTTATTTCGGCTGTGGTAATGTGATCAAAGCGGATATTAAAGCGCACTTCTTTGAGCAAGTAATCGACGCCCTGGATCTTGTGCCAGCGGAAAAAATCGAGGTTTGCGATTTCGATGGGTGTGAGCTGCTTTTTGAAGGTATAATCGCCAGGGCTTTGCAACATGAATTCGATGAAGCGCCGGAGCCTGGTTTCGTAAATTCCATGCGCGCCATTGATTGTTAGGGCCTGATTGGCTATTACATTGCCGTCGTAGTCGTAAACTGTATTTGAACCGAGTGGGTAGGTTTCGTCATTGCTGTCGTTGACCATGCCGCGATAGAATAGCAGGGCGAGGCTATCGTCGGACCTGCTGGATTCGGGTAAGAGGCGAAAGTTACAGGGTGTGAACCATGCAGGTGTGATCCACCCACGTAAGCCGGAATTGATAGTTTTGTCGCCCGCGCCATCGACGGGGTGATGATAGTCCATGAGTATCGTGTTGAGCGGCATTTCCATAGAGAATTGCTGATCTTCTGAATTTTCGTCAATGGTTTCCTGAATCAGGGGATGATCGAATGAGTGATGAATCCAGTTGAGGACTGTGAGCTCTGTATCGTAATTCCAGATATACCAAGCTTTTCGGGATGTAACATAATAGCAATCGTTGATGGCAGCCCCCGGCGGGAGTTGGTTAAAAATGTTGACTGTACCCTTTATGGTTAACCCTTCGAGTGATTTAACATAATCGTTGATGTATTGGCATGATGGAGCTTTGTATTCGATTTTATAGCCGTTGAACGATTCGGGTGTGAGTGTGGGAGCGACTGATATGTTATCGGAAAACTCAACGGATGTAGGATCGGCGATGATATCGTCGTAATAGGCCAGTGTGATAGTGCGAGTGAGTGAATTTACTTTGAAAGTGATGCCGAGGGCTGAACAAAGATCGCGGAAGAAATCGGATAGTAATTGTTCGGGCAGGAAATCAGAAAGCAGGAATGGGGTTTCGTCATAGAAATAGTTGTTGATGATGGTGTTGTGAATGAGGGTAAGTTGTTTAAGGTCGTTGGTTTCAAACAGGTTGTTGTTGACCGAATAACCGATGAAGCTGAAAAGTTTTGCTATGATTGCGGCAACATAAGGGTAGGGCGAAAAGAGATTGAGCATGGCATAAGACACTACGTTTTGTGTGCCTGAAACTACCCATGGGAACTTACCATTGCGGAAGTAGTTGATATAGGTTGCCAGTTTTGAGTGATTGTCGCGGATGTCGGAGTAATCGATTCGATAAAAGGTATCAGGTATGTTGTTGAGCGTTTGAGTATTGTTGAGCGGAAATATGGCATAGTTTACATCGGGGTACTGGCTGGAAATGATATTGTCAAATGGTGTGTTTTCCGGGTCGATGATGACCATGGTTCCGCTGACGATGCTACCATGGGTGCGAAATACGCCCGATTGAATTAAGAGAGAGCCTATTGCAAGTTTGATGTTTATTACATCGCCCACAGCAAAGTTGTGAACGGCTTCGTAAATGTGACTGTAGAGGCCATGAGGAGTGCCGTACACTTGGGGTAAGTTGACTGAATCGAGCAGTACATTGTTTTTGTAGATGTTGAGAAAAATAGGCCCGCCCCACATGATTTCGTAATTGAGGATTACTTTGAGGTTGAAAGATGCGGCGTATGGGATGGTCCATGTGAAGGCTGTGAGGTTATAAAAGTGATCGGGATCGAGGCGGATGGTGTCGGGTTTAATATCAATTTCGCGAACAAAATATGAATCGTCGTTTATTACATCAAAATAGCTTTCGACCAAGTTGGTGATGGAAAGATCTGGTGAGTAGATAACTTCATCGTCGAGCCCTATATCTTTTAGCGTATATGATTTTAGAGCTTTAGACAGGTCGCCAGTATCGACGGGCATACTTACTTCGATTTGCGTTTCGTTGATGCTGGTGATGGATGCCGTACCGGAGAAATGCAGCGGCCCGAAGTGAAGCTCGAAAGCCCGACTTACGACCGGCTTCCCTTTGCGCGATGGCCGGTGTATGAAGTTGAGCTCAGTTTTGAGGGCGTCGGTGTATGGCAGGGTGAAGTTGAAAAGGAAACTTCCCGGGATTTTTTTTTCGTTTGTTAGGAAAACAGGAGAGCGAAGTACGACAGGGATATCGACCTCTGATACTTCGACCCATATATTCCCGATTTTAAGCCTGAGCATAATTACTTAGATTAAAATGATGAATCGTTTTCGATTTTCTGAACTTTATCTTCCATTTCGGTTAAATCCTGGTAGATTAGTTTAGCCTGGATATTGCCAGTACTAAGGATTTGATTTAACATATCGATGGATGATACAAGTTTATTAAAGTCGGTTTGGCTGCTACTCCCCTGCCCCTTGCCCCTCCCAGATGGAGCGGGTGAGGTTGGTGTTTGTTGGTAGATGAAACCGCCGGTGGCACGGCCTGGGATGGATGGCAGGGCTCTGGCGAGATCGACCGTTTTAAGATTGTGGCTTATGCGAGCCATTTCGAGCATATCGACGAGCTGGCGGATTGATGGGTTATCCATTGCCTCACCAGGGATAACATACTCGCGATCGGCTTCGCCGGCCAAGATGGTAGGTTGGTTAATCCAGCCCCGTTTATAGGGATCGTGTTTGGCGCGGAATTTCCTATGATCCTGCTCGCGTTCTACGTCGAAGTAACCACCCTTTTCTTTACCTGAAACCTGTGGCAGTGGTGTGCTGACAATTGTAGCAAGCTGCAAAGCGCCAGCCAGCGCAACCAAGGCGATGAGCCAGGGTTTGTCGAGAACTTTAGTGATGGCTACGGCGGTGTTTACGATGGCTGAGAAAATAGCAACATTGCGATCGCGAATAGCCTGCTTACGGGCCAGTACAGCTTTTTTGTAATCGAGGTCTTTGTCGAGAGCTTCGACCTGTTTGTTGTAGTATTCCTGATTGATAAGGCCCTTCTCCAATTGATCAGCCAATAGTTCTTTGCGGTCGTCAACTTTTCTTTCGTAATCGAGCATGGCACTATCTTCACGGTTTTTGATGATAGTGTTGGCGTCGGTCCAGGCTGCTGCCATGGCGTAGGCTGCCATACCAACGCGATCGGCAATCTCGGCAATTTTATCTTCGTATTTGTCGAGGTCGTCGAAGAGGGTTTCCCAATCTTCTGTAGTGAAGCCGAGTATGTCGGTACGGAAACGGCCACGAAGTTTGACGCCAGGATCTTTTGCTCCTGTTTCGCTTTCGCCAGTGGCTTCTTTCTTCGCCTTTTTAAGTTTGTCGAGTTCGTCGATAAGCTTTGTAATAATTTCCTGCCAGGCTTTTAGCTCTTCTTCGCTGAAAACGCTGTCGGTAAAGCTTACGCCATCCAGAGTTCCGGCTGTAGCCAACGACTGCATTTGAGCCAGCAACTCCTCGATGTGCACGATGGCGAGGTCAGATTCTTCTTTTTGCTGATCGGCCTGCAGTTTGAGTTTGGCATCGTTGAGGGTTTTAATATCCTTTAGTTCTTCGTCGGTATATTTTTTGCGAAGCATTTCCATTGCCTGCTCGTAGGTGGTTACCTGATCGAGTTCACGGATATGCTCGAGTTTGAGATTGCTCAGATTAACGTCAAAGGCATTTTGCTTGCGTTCAACTTCGTCTTTTATGGCCTCGGCATCGAGCTTATCAAGTTCAAGCTGGTGCTTTTGTTTGAGGGTTTTATAGGCATACGCCTGCTCTTCGGTTAGCTTTGTGACGTCGGTGATATTGAGCTTTTCGAGGTTTTGGGTGAATTCGAGATCGAGTTTCTGGACCGGGGAAAGATCGACGCCGGTGGCGTATAAATCTTCGAGGATCTTCTGCTTGTTTTTTTCTATTTCGATTTCCTTTTTTACGATTTCGAGCTGAAGCTTTGCGCGGTCCTCGGAATCTTTATCGAGTTGACTGAGGCGGCCCCGCATAAAACGAAGCGCTATCTTATCGAGCTCGGTTTGCAGATCGATTTCGCTTTTGATGATGCCCTTTTGGTATTTGCGATAGGCGGCTGTTTGGGCTTCGAGTTCGGCGTTTTCGGAGTAGTCGGCCGGGGTGGTTGTGGTTCCGCCTTCGGTAGGTTCGATGGCAGTGCCGTTAATTATTTGTTTAACCAGGCCTTTGTTGATATCTATTTCGACACCACGAAGTTCGGATACTATCTTGTTATACTTCTCCTTTAGTTCATTGATTTTTTTATCAATATCGACAAAGATTGTTTTGCGCATCGAATCTTTTAATGCAGGTTTGGCATCGGAGGCGTTGAGTTCATCTTCCAACTGCTGACGCTGCAGAAGAAGTTCGCTGAGTTCTTTGCCTGTTTTGTATTCCTGTGTGTAGAGCGATGCGTATTCGTCTTTGAGTGCCTGCGCACGTATTTGCTGCTTAAATGATACCAGGTACTTATCGATTGATTCTTTGTTGTGATTGATGAGTTTTCCTTCCTCGTCGAGCCATCCATGGTATTCGGTTACTACACCCTTTAACTCCTGAATGGCTGCTTTGCGATATGACAGGACCAGATTTTCGTTTTCGATTGCTCTAACCAGCAGTTGAATTTTACCAGCTTTTTCGCCATACTGATCGGCTACCTGATCCTCAACTTTTTTGGCAGATGATTCGAGTTCGATGGTTTTTTTTTTGAGTGACAGATATGCAAACATGGCAACGAGTAATCCGGTAAGCGCACTGGCCACTATACCCCATGGTGTTGTTTTTAGTGCAAGGCTGAGTAATTTAGTAGCTGCTGCTGCCCTGACTGTATTTAATGTTAGTCTGTTGTAAGCTACCGAGAGCGCCAATACTACTACCCTGGATATACCTGTGTATATGATGCTTGCTTTTTGCAGCGATGTGATGATGAACAATGCTGTGCGATATGTAAGTATTGCCGCAACGAGAGCTATGATTGCGGCTGCGTGCTTCATAAGAAATTGAATAACGGTGCTGGTTCCGTAAATGAATTTTTCGTATATACCAAGTGTTTCGATGTAAACAGGCATAAGCTTTTCGCCCAGCTCGACGCGAAGGGCCTTGATGGCTTTCTGTTTTTTTTCGAGAATGGCCTGGGCGTTGTTGTTTTTGACGTTGAATTCCTGAACGATGCTGGTATTTTCGGCAAAAGCTTTGTTGGATAACTCCATTTGCTTTCTGATTTCATCGACATGGTTTACCATGGTGCCCATAACCTGTGTCATGCGCTGACCCTCGAGGTCGGTTTCGCCCAAGAGATTGACCAGTTCGACAAAAGAGGCATTGGCTTCGCCCCCGCCTTTTAGGGTTTCAAATAGGCGGAGCATGGTTTCGTTGGCATCGTCGGTGAAAGCTTTGGTGTAATCTTCTATTGACATGCCCATAACCTTTGCCATGCTTTCAGATTCGGTGGCCATTTTACTCATGAGCTTGCTGTAAGCTGTGGAAGATACTTCAGCTTTTTGCCCGAAACGATCGAGTGCGGCAGCAAGGCCGAGGATGTTTTGCATGGAAACGCCTGCAAGCGGAGCGATACCGGCGGTACGTTCGAGGAAGTTGATGAGAAAGCCTTCCTGGGCAGTTGACGACATACCCAAAACGTTGACGGCACTACCTACGCGAAGCATGGCTTCTTCGATGCCGTAAACTTTATCGAGGTTGAATATTTCTACAGCTTTACCGATTGCCCTGACGGCTTCTTCGGCATTGCCACCGAGCTCTTTTTTGAGTGCTACGCTGATTTTGTCGGCGGCATTGGCAAAGCCAAGGAGATTTTCAGTACCACGGATTCCCAGCTTGCCGGCTACATAGGCAAGATCGAGCAGATCGTTTTGTGTAGTACGTGTATCAATTTGCATAAGGGCCTTGTTGAGCTCTATGATTTCATTACGGCTCATGTTGGTTACCTTGATTACGTCGGAAATTTTATCGTCGAATTCGCCGAACTCTTCAGATGCCCTGCGGGTACCCATAACAAGCCCGGTTATGGCGCCAATACTACCCATAACAACCGGCCAGTATTTGTTGAAGGCATTGGCCAGCCCCTTTAGCGACAGCAGATTTATTTTGGTGGCATTTAGAATGGCATTGTGCTCGTTGATGATTCCCTTCAGGTGCCTGATTTGCGCCATGGATTGATTGTATTCGCGGGAACCAATGGTCATGGTGCGTTGAATGCGGGTGAGGCGGGTCATTTCGGCGGTTATGCTGCGAATGTCGTTGCGTACCTGCTTGCCGTTTATGTATAAGTTGATGCGACGTGTGTAGTTGCCAGCCATGGTTTTATGGGTATTGGTTAATGGGTGCTAAAATAGGTGTGGGAGTGGGTGAATTAAAGGACATGGCCAGCGCGCGGCCCCTCCCCCATCACCTCCCCAAACGGGGCGGGGGCTCTGACATAGTTATGGGTTGATTATTAGCCAGTAAAGTTGGCCTTCGATTGATTTGGTGATGAAGCCCTGTGCCTTCATTTCGTGGAAGATATCTTCTTTTGAGGCATCGCAATGCTGTTGGATGCTGTCGAAGAGATCGGCGCCGGATATTAGATCGTCGGCAAATTGAGCTGAACCTGCTGGTATGAAGAGGCTGCTGATTACGTCGGGTAAGTTGGATGGTGGGCCTCCGATGATAACTACATTATCGTTGTCGTTTGGTTCTTTTGGTGGTTCGTTTTTCATACCTCTCCCCCCGGCCCCCTCTCCAAGGGAAAGGGGGAGCCCGGTTCTTTATTTAGATTAGTTAATTCTCATGCGTGCTGCGTTGACGGCGGCATCGGCGTTTACCTGGGCGATTTTGTCGGCAAGTTCGGGAACGCTTTGTTCTATGACTACATTGAACCAATCGACCGGCCTACGGGTACGGCCTGTAGGCGGATTTTTGGCGATGCGCTGTACCATTCCATTTACCATTTTATACCCGCGCCCTACGCCTTTGTGAACGAATACGCCATGCCGCTCGATGCGAAAGCCCACGCCTTCGGTAATGCCATGCTTTTTATACAAGCGCTGTCGAATGCTGTCTTTCAGCTTCTCTTCGTCGTGCACGGCACCGCCTTTGCTTTTGCGCTGTACGGTTCCCTTTTTACCGTACTGAAACTGAGCGGCAGATGTTTTTAATTTATTGCGCACAGTGGATGCCCAGTCTTTGACGATGATGTTTTGCTGCTGAAAGTCGTCCCAGGTAGTTGCCGGAGCTGCGAGGTTGGTGTAGTTCATTGAATGCTGGTTTTATAATGACAGCCATTTGGCCGGATCTACTTCGGCTGCGAAGAAACCTTCGATCTCGAATACATAGCGGATGCCATACAGGTTGCCGAATTCGGTGCCAATAAGATTGGCTTCGACGCTGTTTAAATCGAAATCGCGAACAGGATTATTTGGAGTGCGCTTATCGGCACGAATGCGGGCAAGGAAATCGTCGCCAATTTCTTCGAGGCGATCCCAGGTTTGATGAATTACTTCGTAATCGCCCGGGTCGGAAATGCGATCGGCAATTACGAAAGCTGCACGACGGCGCTTTGTAGGGTTGTCGCTTTTCTGATCGTTGAAAACGAAGCTGTAACCTTCCATGATCAGGACCGGATAACATGCACTTTCGGGAAGGCCGGTTAAGATTTCGTCGAGCTCGAAGCGAAAGAAATGTTTATTACTTGCGCTGTGCTTTATGCTTACATGTTCCTGGGCCAGTGTTTGAAAATAACTGACGAGTGCTGAGAATTTACGGCCTTTTTGCATTTTCTTTTATTTTTCGG
>JAEHGX010000011.1 GCA_019248265.1 Candidatus Falkowbacteria bacterium S5_I03 | reverse complement strand
CGCGCTTGGTTAAGCGCTAGAACGGACATCGTGGATAACAAGCCGATGATTGCGATAACGACTAACAATTCGATGAGCGTAAATCCTTTTTTATTTTGTTGCATAGTAAACCTCTCTTTAAAGGCTGATCGCTATCTTAATAAAAATATTAACATAAGCGATATTTAAATTATTTTATATAATCAAATTATAGCATTAATTAAAAAACCAGGCAATAGTTTTAGCAAGTATTTAAAGAATTCAATTTTTTTTTAGAACTGACTGGCCATATTATACATCGGCATAATGACAGCCGCCACCATGATTCCAACGCCGACACCCATAATTACCATAATAATCGGCTCCATTAATTTGCTTAAATTATCAAGCATATTAGCGGTATCGCGAGAATAAAAGGTGGTGATTCTATCTAATACTGAATCTAGTTTCCCGGTTCTTTCGCCGACCGCAATCATCTGCGGCACCATTTTGGGAATATAAGAACTATTTTCCATCACCATGGATACCGGGTTACCATCATTAATCGCGTTTAAAGTTTCAATAATGAGCTCGCGATAAATAATATTGCCGATAACATCCGCGGTAATTTCCAAACTCTTAGTAATGGTGACACCACCTTTAAGCAGGGTGGATAAAGAGCGGGTAAAACGCATTAAATAAATGTACTTAAACAACTTTCCAAAAATTGGCATCCGTAATTTAACCACATCCATTTGGCGTTTGCCAAAATAAGTTTTTAAATAAAAATGCATGGCCACCCAAATCGCCACGATAATCAAACCGACAAGCCATAAATAATTTTTAAAGAAATTGGAAGCGCCAATAACCACACGCGTGGAGAACGGTAAAACCGCATTGGTTTCGGTTAAGATGGCGGTTAAATTTGGAATAACATAAATCATCAAAACGATACCGACGCCGATTAAACCAGCGGTGACGAAAATCGGATAAATCATGGCGCCTTTAATCTTGGCCACCATATCATAATTCTGTTCCATTTCATCCGCCAAATAATTTAAAACCTCATCTAATTTACCGGAAGTTTCACCGGAACGGACAATGTTAATAAAAAATTCCGAAAAGATTTTCGGGCGCTTGCTAAAAGCCTCGGATAAAAAGGAACCGCTATCAACCTCAAAACCAATTTCGGAAATCAAATTTTTTAAGCTGATATTTTCCGTTTGGTCGACCAGAATTACCAAAGATTCAACCACTGGCACATTGGCGCTAATCATAACCGAAAACTGACGCGTGAAAATCGCTAAATCCTTAACTTTAATCGGAGCGATCATCATCAAGAACCGCATGTCTAAGGTGTGGGTAATGTTAACCAAAGAAATCGGCGTTAAATCCTTTTTCTTTAATCTCGCGGAAGCATCCGATTCGCTTAAGCCGACCACTTGCCCGGCTTTTTTACGGCCACTTTTATCAGAGGCCTTATATCTAAAAATTGCCATAGTTATTTCAATTAGCTTTCAATAACTCTTAAAATTTCTTCCATTGTAGTCACTCCCTGCAAAACCTTCATTACTCCGTCCTGTTTGATAGAAACAAAATCTTCAGTTTTTTTGACGGCTTCAATATTTAATTCCCCTTCGCCGCTATTAATCATTTCCTTCAAAGCATCATTAATCTCAATTACTTCAGCGACGGAAACGCGGCTGGAGTAGCCGGTATTTTCACAGCGCTGACAACCGACGGCTTCATAAAGCTTATATTTAGAAAAAATTTCTTCCAAACTAGTAAAATCCGGGAGCTCTGTTTTAATAACCGTTTCCGGAACATTCTTCAACTCATTAATTATATCCTGTTTGGCGTCTGGAGACAATTCAGTTTCTTTTTTACAATGGTCGCAAAGGCGGCGCGCCAAACGTTGAGCAACCACGGTTCTCAGGGTCGAAGCCATTAAAAAGCGCTCAATTTTCATATCCAATAAACGAAAAACCGCGCCAATTGCGTCGTTAGTATGCAAGGTAGAAAGCACTAAATGTCCAGTTAAGGAAGCGTTAATAGACAACTCGGCTGTTTCTTCATCACGAATTTCTCCGACCATGATAATGTTCGGGTCTTGGCGCAATAAAGAACGCAAACCATTAGCAAAAGAAAAGCCGATGCGCGGCCGAACCTGAGACTGATTAATTCCTTTAATCTCATATTCAATCGGGTCTTCAAGTGTCGAAATATTTACCCCTTCCTGATTTAACATATTAAGGAGCGAATATAAGGTTGTCGTTTTACCGCTGCCGGTCGGCCCGGTAACCAAAACGATACCGCTGGTCTTTTGGATTCCCTCTTTCATGCGCCTTAAAGCCAATTGGTTAAAACCTAAATTTTCCAAACTCTGAATAGCGCGTACGGTGTCTAAAATTCTCATTACCACTTTCTCGCTGCTAGCAAGCGGCAGAGTGGAAACACGAAAATCAATTTCTCGATTACTGATAACCAAGCGAATGCGGCCGTCTTGCGGGATTCTGGTTTCATCCAATTTTAATTTAGCCAAAACTTTAATACGCGCGATAACGGCGTTATGGATGCTCTTAGGCAAAGTCAAAGAAGTATGCAAAATACCATCAATACGATAACGAACCCGGCTTTCTTTGGCAAACGGTTCAATGTGAATATCGGAAGCGCGCGCTTCCACCGCATGGCGGATAATAACCGAAACAATTCTAGAAACCGGAGCGCTATTAATATCATCCTGAGTTAAATCATTTGATTCCGAAGCAACTTCCAAAAGTTCCTCCCCTTCTTCTTTGGCCTTAACTTCCAAAGCCGAGGATATTTCTTGTTCAATTTTTTGATATTGTTTAAAGGCTTTCTGCCAACTGGAGGCGGAAATTAAAAAATATTCAACTTTCAAATTTTCTTCGGCCGCTAAAAAATTAACCGCTTCCATCGCTTTCAAGTTCGGCTCTACCAAGCCGATTTTAATATTGCGATTTTCTTTGCCGAAACAAATAATTTGATAAGTTCGAGAAATATCTTCCGGCAAAAAATTTAGGATTGCCTCCGGAACGTCGTTGTCGGCCAAATTATAATAATTTAAACCAAAAAACTCCGCTTTCACTTCTGTCAGCTGTTCTTCTTCAACGATTTTTTGCTCCACTAAAAAAACGGACAGATTTTTTCCTTTGTCCAAGGCCTCTGTCTTTAATTTCGCGGCCGTTTCGGTATTTATTATCCCTTTAGCGAGGAGGAGATTGATTAATTTAGGGTCATTATTAGCTAGCATGAGCAAATATTATTCTAATTTTCTAGAAGGGTTTATTGTTCCCTTTAACACAGCGCTTAACCGAATTGACGCTATCGCCGCAGACTTCATCAAAAACAAAAACACTAACATTATTTTTTAAAGCGGTCATGCGCGCATCCTCTAAAATGGCGGTATCTAATAATTCACTGGCCGGAGCGCTGCGGCGGACAGTAACATCGATTGTGGAAATGCCGGTTTGATTACGTAAAGCCTCAATAAAAGGTTGGCGCAAAAATAATAAAGTAGCGCCGGCAAGCGCCAAAATAATTATTATTACATAAAAAACAACGGCATGATTATTTTTCATAGATTATTGCGCTGGTTTATAATAGTAAGTGACAAACTCTAATTGGGCTGAGTTCCCAGACTCAGAAAAATTAACCGATTCAATATCAAATAAACGAGAATTGGCTTCAAACGTTTTTAATAAAGTCTTTAATCCTTGATAATTAATGGCGCCGATAGAAACCGAAACCGTTACTTTGCCGATTTTTTCATTATCGGTCGGAGCGCCGGCGGCCGGCATGGGATTGCCGTCAGCATCAACCGTTTCATCGCTGGTCACGGTCATAGTACTGATTAAAAATCCGTCCTTAACAACAATCTCTTCTAATTCGCCAAACAATTGCTCTTTAATATAATTATCCGGCAAAACATTATTGAATTTCTTAAGATCCGCCGGGCTAATATTATCGAACACTTCCTTAACTGTTTTTAAATCTCTAAGTTTCCTTTCCTGCTCAGCATACAACTTTTTCTGGCTCTCAATATTTTCTCTAATCGCGGTCTTGGTTAATTCAAACTTCGGGCCGATGAACAAGAAATAAGCCAGCGCAAAAACTACCAGCAAGACCAGAAGCGTCAGCAAATTAAAATATTCGTTCAGAACGATATTTAAGGAATTTTTGTCTTGTAAATCGTTTTTAGTGTTCACAGATTTATTTATTAAAAATTTCCGGATTAACATCGAGCAACATAGTAAACCCTACTTTATTTTGAGCGGCTAAATTACGAGCGGCCGCAGCGGCGGCGATTTCTTCTGGCGTCGCTGTCTTTAGCTTTTCCGCGTCTTCTTTGCTCTGCTTGCCGGCACCGGAATCAGAAACGGTTTCCACGGAAACATTTAAAGTAATGGGGTCATCACGAAAAGTTTTGACCTGCCAAGAAACGTCGGCAAATGAACTGGCTGATCCTGATAAATTATATTTACCATCCGTCTGACCGCTGAAGTTGCCGTAAGTAACCGTGCTTAAAGTATTTCTTTCCAGCCAATTAAAAAACTGAGTCCAATATATATGATTTTCCAAAAGACCATTAACCTCTACCGCCTTGTCCTTATAAGCTAGAGCATCTGCCGCTGATTTTCTAAAGTCGGCAATGTCTTTCCCGGTCTTAGTAATAGCGGCCTTAGTTTGCTCCAAACGGATTTCTTCATCCTTCTGCCACCAATCAAGCCCTAAATACAATTCCGCAATTATAAGAATCGCCACGGCTAAAGCGGCGGCCAATGATTTAATATTAGTTTTCCAATCAAAAGTCAGTTTAATTTCATCGCGAATCAGATTAACTTCCAAAATCTTAGGATTCTTCAAGACATTATCCAGCGCATTTTCTTTTTTTGGTTTTTTGTTTTTTGAGAAAAGCATAATTATTCTATTTCGCGCATGGCTAAGCCAATAGCGACGGCCAATTTAGGACCAACTTCCTCCAACACCGGCCTGATTTCTTGGGGATATTCAACTCGGCTCCAAGGGTTGCCGATTATCACTTTAATATTTAACCGTTTAGAAAAATAATCAGCCAGGTTCAGGAAGAGCGAGCCGCCGCCGGAAAGAATTATTTTTTCTAAATTTTCATCATTTTGAGAACGATAGAAATCAATCAAATATTGCATCTCGGTTACTATCGGCTCTAAAGTCTTGGTAATTAACTGAGGCAAATCTTCTTGGCTGGCATCGGCATTAAGCGAAAAACTTAAATCAAGCTTAAACTGTTCCGCTTGGGCATAGGTCATGCCTAATTTGGCGGCTAAAGCTTTGGTGACCGTAGAAGCACAAACCGTCAAACTGCGATTTAAAACCGGGATACTATCTTTAACAATTGATAAGTCGGTGCTATTGGCTCCAATCTCCACAATCATCATCGGCGCTTTATCATCACCGATTAAAGAGCGAACCAAAGAAAAGGTTTCCGTTTCCAGACTGGCTAAAATTACGCCGGCCTGCTTAAAAACATCAATATATTTACGAACTAATTTTTTCGGAGAACCGGTTAGAAAAACTTGGATGTTGCCGGAGACCGGGGTTTTACCATTCTTATCAGGTATAACTTTCCAATCCAAAACCATTTCTTCCAAAGGCAGCGGGATAACTTTTTTAGCTTCTTCATTAACTCCGTTAGCCAGGGTATTCTTATCGGCATTAGCAATATTGATAATCGAAGAAAAAACGGCAAAAGTCGGAAGAGACACTGTAGCGCGCTTAGCTTTCATCCCTGCCTCTTTCATGACCTTAGTAATCGCCTGGGAAAGATAATTTATATCATCAACGCGGTTAAAATTTATCTCGCTCACGTTCTCACTAAAGGCATAGTTGGAAAGTAAAATCTTTTGCCCCTTCTTTTTTAACTCTACCATTTTTAAAGAAGAGTCGCCAATGTCTATTCCCAAAAACAGGTTTTCATTTCCTAAAGTTATAAAACTCATAATATTTGTAACACCGCAAAACTAAATTG
This sequence comes from Candidatus Falkowbacteria bacterium S5_I03, assembly GCA_019248265.1. Lineage (GTDB taxonomy): Bacteria > Patescibacteriota > Patescibacteriia > Patescibacteriales > UBA12465 > UBA12465. Next base: position 29,478 of record JAEHGX010000011.1, on the reverse strand, counting down.
AATAATCTGCATTCTTAGTATATAATGAATTATATAATATTTGGAAACATTAAACAAGTATTTATGAGCATCTCTCCCCGTCTCAAAAAAATAATTATTGTGATAATCTTCTTAGGACTGATTGTCTTTTTTGGCTACTTACTCTGGAAATTATTTTTTCAAGCTGAAACAATAACTCCCGGGCAACAAATAAACTCCAGCTCGACTACTTCCGGATTGCCGGCAGCCGGAACCGGGGGTAATACTGTCGGCAATATAACCGGCAGCGGCAACTTACCGGGAAGTGACAATCCGGTTGCCAGCGGCACGCCAATCGGAACCCCAAGTTCCGAAGCTTCCGCTCCCAGTCCAACCGCTAGCGGCGGATTAACCGCCGTATCGCCCTTAATTTCTTCACAAGTTCTTGGCCCGACTGTTTCCAGCGACGGCGGTATCAGATATTACAATAAAGACGACGGCCATTTTTACAAATTAGACGACAACGGCAAAGCCGTAAAAATGAGCGATAAGGTTTTCCATGAAGCCGATAATGTTACCTGGTCTCCTAGCGGCGATAAGGCCATCATCAGCTACCCCGACAAAAGTAAAATTATGTATAACTTCAGCACCGACAAACAAGTTACCCTGCCCTCTTACTGGCAAGACTTTTCTTTCTCGGGCGACAGCGAACAAATCGTCGCTAAAAGCATCGGTCTAGATGTCGAAAATAATTGGCTGATTGTCTCCGGTAGCGACGGCTCTAAAGCCACCGCCTTAGAAGACATCGGGGCTAACGCCGACACGGTCTACCCTTCCTGGTCGCCAAATAATCAAATCGTCGCGATGTATACTAAGGGTGTAGACTTCAACCGCCAAGAAATATATTTTGTCGGTTTAAACGGCGAAAATTTTAAATCAACTTTAGTTGAAGGCCGCGGCTTACAAACTCAATGGTCGACTGCCGGTGATACTCTTTTATACAGCGTCTATAATACTGCCGATGAAATGAAGCCGCGCTTATGGATAGTTGATGCGACGGCTGACAGTATCGGTGAAAATCGCCGCAGCTTTAACCTCCAAACTTGGGCCAGTAAATGCACATACGCAACCGACACGGAAATCTATTGCGCTGTTCCGGAAGAGCTCCAAGCCGGAGCGGGCATGTTCCCGGAACTCGCCGATCAAACCAAAGACAATCTTTATAAAATAGATTTAGCCACCGGCACCCAAAAATTAATTGCCATTCCTAACGGCGCTTACAATATCTCGCAAATCTTAGTGCCGGAAGATCAAAAAACTTTATACTTTACCGACAAGAGTACTCAATTAATTTATAAAGTTGATTTATAATTTATTTTCTCTTTAGCTCTCTAGAGTCATAATGAATTCGTTATTTAAGATAGCGATAATTATGACTCTTTTTTTTAAAAAATTTATTCTCAATCTCCTCTTCCCGGTTGTCTGTGTGGCTTGCCGTCGCGAAACACGCACTGACGATTATCTTTGCGGCGACTGTTTTAAAAAATTAAAATTCTACGGCGGGAAAACTAATTTAAGTTTAAAATTTATTGACGAGCTAAACATCGCCGGCGATTATGACAACCGGCCACTAGCTAGCCTGATTAAGATTTTAAAATTTAATGCGATTCCTGGGGCCAGCAAACCCTTGGTCGCTTGGCTAAGCCTGTTTTGGCAAGGACTGGCCGTTTTAAAATCACCAACCTTGCTAGTCATTCCCATCCCGCTTTCAAGCCGACGCCTAAGAAGGCGTGGCTTTAATCAGGCGGAAATAATTGCCCGCGGGCTGGCTCTAAATTTTAACTACGAACTAAATTTAGAATTAATAAAAATTAAAAATACCAGAGCACAATCCAGCCTAAGCGCCAAGAAAAGAAGCTCGAACCTGGTCGACGCTTTTAAATGGTCAGGACAACGGCCGATTAAACGCGATATTCTTTTAATCGATGACGTGATTACTACCGGCTCAACCCTCGATTCAGCCGCGGAAACCTTAAAACTAGCCGGTGCTCATAAAATTATCGCCTTAGTTATTGCTAAGGGCTGATGATAATAGCGATTAAGCAAATATTTACAAATTAATCGGAGCGTGCTAGATTAATGGTAGTTGATTGTTGAGCCCACCAAGCTCAAGGCCTAAAAACCGCTTAATTGCCTAAGACTAAAAAACAATTTATAAGCGCTTTCTAAGATATATTTGGAAAGAAGCTGGGTGGAACCGCGAGACCAAAAAATAGTCCCGTCCCAGTAAAAGCAGTTTTTGCTGTTTTTACTAGGAGGGGATTTTTTTATTAATAATTAATTTTAATAATATGGAAAAACTAGAAACTAAGCGCCATTCGCTTTCCCATCTAATGGCCGCGGCTATCAAAGAATTTTGGCCGCAAGCTCATTTGGCTATCGGTCCGGCAATCGATAATGGCTTTTATTATGATATCGATTTTGGCGAGACTAAAATTTTAGAAACGGACTTGAAAAACATCGAAAAGAAAATGGCGCATCTAGCCAAACAAAATTTAAAATTTGAACGCGCGGACATGGAAATTAGCGCCGCCTTAAAGACTGCCCAAGAAGAAGGCAATCCTTACAAGACTGAACTCATCAGCGACTTAATGAAGGGCGGTGAAAAGAGCGTCAGTTTTTATACTGTCGGCAAATTTACCGATCTCTGTCGCGGACCGCACGTTGAATCAACCAAGGAAATTAAACCGGGCAGTTTCAAACTCCATAAACTGGCCGGCGCTTACTGGCGCGGCGATGAAAAAAATAAAATGCTTACCCGCATTTATGGCTTAGCCTTCGACACCAAAGAAGAACTGGATGAATATTTAAGAATTATGGCCGAAGCTGAAAAAAGAGACCATCGCAAAATCGGCAAAGAACAGGATTTAATTATGATACACGAATGGGCTCCGGGGACGCCGTTCTTTTTACCTAAAGGTTTTGTGATGTTGCAAGAATTATTAAAAGTAACACGCGAGCATTCTTACGGTGAAGGTTATCAAGAGGTTCGCACCCCGCAACTCTTGAATGCCGAGCTCTGGAAAACTTCCGGCCACTGGGATCATTACCAGGAGGATATGTTTATTCTTCATCATGCCGAAGATAATTGTGATATGGGGGTTAAGCCGATGAACTGTCCGGCTCATATGTTAGTTTTTAAACGTGACATCCATTCCTATCGCGACCTGCCTTTGCGCTTAGCCGAAACCACGACCCTATACCGCAACGAAAAATCCGGCACCCTGCACGGGCTTACCCGCGTGCGCAGCTTATCGCAAGACGATAGCCATATCTTCTGCCGCGAGGAACAAATCTTAGGAGAAATTGCGCTCCTGCTCGATAAAATAAAAGCTATCTATAAAATTTTCAATCTTCAAATTGACGAAATTCATCTTTCAACTCGGCCAGAAAAATTCTTGGGCGAGAAAAGTGTTTGGGATGAAGCTGAAGCTAATTTAAAAAAGGCTTTGGCGTCTGCAAATCTAGATTATAAAATAAATGAAGGTGACGGCGCTTTTTACGGACCAAAAATTGATGTGAAAGTTAAGGACGCTATTGGCCGCCAATGGCAACTAGCGACCATTCAATTAGATTTTCAATTACCGCAGCGTTTTGATTTGCACTACACGGAAACTGACGGCTCACAAAAAACTCCAGTGGTCATTCATCGCGCTCTGCTTGGCTCTCTGGAAAGATTTATGGGGGTAATCATTGAACATTATAGCGGCCTCTTCCCGCTTTGGTTGGCACCGGTTCAAATCAAAATAGTATCTGTTTCTGAAACTCATATCCCGGCCTGTCAAAAACTGACTGCTGAATTCAGAGCTAACGGCATCCGTGTGGAAATAGATGACTCCAATGAAACCGTCGGCAACAAAATTCGTAAAGCCGCGGGAGAAAAAGTACCACACATGCTCGTGATTGGCGACAAGGAAGCGGCCTCCCCGGTTTTAAACATCCGCGACCGCGGCCAGCAAGAGACCCGCGAACTCGCTAAGGATGCTTTTATCGCCGAGGTCTTGCAAAAAATTAAGGAACGCGCCAATTAAGAAACACCCCCAGGGGAGGTATTCCAGGTTTTAAAATTTTATGTTATTATATCCTTACTAATAACTTAAGCAAAAAACCATGAAAATTAAAAAATACGCGCCCGCGATTATCCTCGTGTTAGGCGTAGTGGCTCTTCTGGCAATCCTGAGCTTTAGCCAGCAAAATCAGAACGTCGAACCCGGAAATGATAAAATTCTTTTTTACGGCGACACCTGTCCTCATTGTAAAAATGTTGAGGAATTTATGAACGCCAACGGGACAAGGGATAAATTAAGTTTTCAGGAATTAGAAGTCTACCGAAATCAAGTCAACGCTCGGCTACTGACAGCCACCGCCAAAAAATGCAATTTTGATACCAGTGCCGGCGTCGGCGTCCCCTTCTTTTATGACGGCGAAAAATGTCTAATGGGCGATCAGGATATAATTAATTATTTTAAACAGCTATGAAATTAAAAAAAATAAGCTTAATCGGAACCGGGGCGGCTATTTTTGGGCTTAGTGCTTTACCGGCAAAAGCGGTTTGCCCGGTCTGCATCGTTGCTGTGGGCGCAGGCTTAGGTCTATCGCAATATCTAGGTATTGACGATAGTATCTCGGGAGTCTGGATTGGCGGCTTAACCGCCGGCGTCGCCGCTTGGACCATCAACTGGTTCAATAAAAAGAAATGGGATTTTGGCAACAAGACCGGACGCGATATAATTACAGTAATTGCTTACTATCTAATGGTCTTCTGGCCTCTTTTAAGCCAAGATTTAATTGGTCATCCAGCCAATAAATTATTTGGAATCGATAAGCTCGCCTTAGGAGCGGCACTCGGCTCTCTGGCTCTTCCCGTTTTCAGTCTCTGGTATGAAAATATGAAGAAAAAAAATAACGGCCACGCTTATTTCCCTTTTCAAAAAGTGGTTATGCCTTTTAGTTCGCTGGTCATTTTAAGTATTATTTTTTATTTCCTGACAAAATAATTTAAAATATATGAGCAACATTTTAGAGCTACATGAATTAGTAGAAAAAGTGGATCAAATGAAAAAAGACAATGCTTTAGATTTATCTTCCGATCAAGACCTATCGATTGCGATTATGAATCTAGTAAGCATTGAAGAGCATTTTTTCTTTACCGGAGCTAAAACCGGCAATCCTAAATATTACGACCTCTTAACCGAGGTTCGGGAAATGCGTAAACAGCTCTTAAAAAGAATCATCAAAGAATATGAAGGTGAAGTTTGGTGTATTTCTAAACACTTGCTGGCCGCATCCTATCGCTTAATGGAAGTCGGGACTAAGGCGCAAGGCAAAGGCGATAAAAAAGACGCCGAAGAAATGTTCCAAAAAGCCTATGACCTCTATTCTCTTTTCTGGGGGCTCAATATGAAACTCATAGATATCGGTGAAGTTAAAAAAATTGAAGATGACGATTTAAATATCAAGAAAAAGGGCGTTGTCGGCAAACTGGGTGCGCTGGTAAAAAAAGTGGTTGATTGCTGTATTGAATAAAAAAATCAAATAAAAAAGCCGTTCCTAATCAGGAGCGGCTTTTTGAAAAACTTTTTGTAACAATTAGACGCTCGTCTGCTTTAATCAGTAACCAAAATTTTCTCTAATTTTGAACTGCCATGCTTACGAGCGACGTTTTCGCCATCAACGAGAATAAAGACATGAAAGCCATCGCCTTCCTCCTGGTCAGATTTGTCGACCAAAGAAACAACGGTTGCCAATCCATAAACTGTGGCTAAGCGTTGCTGTCCGGGCCAAGGCTCGCGTACAATTCGATTTCCATTTCCCACCGGAAAAGAAACCTGACCGAATTCGTCTTCCCAAACAATCGCCTGAAAATTTTCTCGCCAAAACGCTTCGTCGCCCAGAGTCTTCTTTTTTATCAACAGCTCCTTCACTTTCCGCTGTTCCTCATCTTCGGGTGTTAATTTTTGCAGAATTTTAAGCGCTGGCAACAAATTAGCCGGCAGAGAAAGCAAAAGCGCCTTTGCTTGCTCTGCCAATAATGGTCGGGCCTTTATCACTCCGAAAAAAAGATGTAATTCCTTAGCAGCTTTCTTAGGCGAATACCCCAAAGCCAAACCAAGCCAGTCTTCAGCATGCAAATCGGAAGTCCGTCCGCGAGTAGCGGCCCGCAGCCAATCTTCAAAATTAGAAAGCTGGTGATTGGTGCTGGCGGTTTTCGGTTTTTCCAGAGTTGAAACTGCCTTGTCTTCTTGGCTGAAATTAGAACCCAACAAATTTCTTAAAAAAGATTGCTTTGTCATAAGTAAAAAATTTGGTGAAACAAAAAATTTAAAATTTGAAAAGAACAATTAAAACGCCCTAACTAAAAAATTAGAGCGTATTTTATGTCAGTATTAAATCACTAAAATGTAGCTTTGTCAATACTAAAATCCCTTTAAATCCTCAATAATAACTCTATTTAACTGGTGTCTGATAAATTTCATCATAAGTATGAAAACCGTCTTTAATCACCGTATCATTTAAATTATTTTTAGTAACAGCAATTGGCTCTAAAAAGTAAGACGGCACCTGAATTTTACCATTATCCGTAAAATTAACAGTCTCCGGATTCATGCCGCGGGCTAAAGCAACGGCTAGTTCGGCGGCCTTATTGGCTAAATCGGCTATCGGCTTATAAACGGTGCAAGTCTGCGTACCGGCAACAATTCGTTGTAGAGCCGCTAATTCGGCATCTTGTCCAGAAACCGGAATTTTCCCATCTAAATTAAATTCTGCCAGTGCTCTAATGGCTCCAGAAGCAGTGCCGTCGTTAGCGGCAATAATAGCATCAAGCTTCTTGCCGGATTTCAAATAATCTTTGACTGTCTTATAAGCTTCTTCAGGGTCCCAGTTAGGAGTCGGCTCATCAATAACTAAATCGATGTCGCCACTGGCAATTTTATCAGCCAAAACCTTCATGGAGCCTTCTTTTAGCAAAACCGAATTATTATCATCGGGTGAACCGCCAATATAAGCAAAGCGACCATTATCAACGATATCTAAAATATTTTGTGCTTCCATTTGCCCGACTTTAACATTATCGAAAGAAATATAGAGATCAATATCACTATCCCCTATCAAGCGATCGTAAGCAATTACTTTTACCCCGGCTTCCTTGGCGATTTTTATGGCCGGAGCAATTTTTTGAGAATCAGCCGGTATAATTACAATCACGTTTACACCCTGTTTAACTAACCCCTCTATTTGGGAAATTTGCTTATCAACGTCATAGTCGGACAAAGTAACACTCACCAGCGCTCCCAGCTCTTGAGCTTTTTTGACGAATAGGTCGCGATCAGTAAACCAGCGCTCTTCCCGCGTGGTGCCCATAGAAAAACCGATGACAACCGGCTTAGCTTCTTGGGAAAATTCCGAACTGTTTTTTAAAAAGTCGCTAATTAAATAGACCGTCCCGGAAATAATAATCAGCAGCGCCAACAACAAAATAATTTTATTTTTCATATTATTGCTAAAGCTAATAAAATATAGCTTATATTAAGTATAGCACGGTTGTTGATTATAAGGCATGGCTTTAAGCTGACCGCGATGAATCAGGGTTAGTCTCTTTATCATCAGCCGAGGCCCATTCATTGAACATTGTCTTTATTTTATCAGCCGGCAAATATTCCATAAAAGAATGCTTCCCCTTATATTTTTCAATTAATTCTTCAATTTGCTGGTCGTTAAAAATTTGGCCGGGCGTAATTTTTTCTAAATATCGTATTTCCATCAAGCGCGGATAAACTTCGTGGCCAAAAAGCTGGTAACCAAGAGAGGATATGTCATTCTCGCTAAACCCTAGATTCTTTAAATCATCTACGGTGGCAAACTTAGTAACCCGTGCACCGTTTTCTTTATTTTTAACAAAAATCAAATTCTTAGAATTCTTAGCTTGTTCAATCCCGTCCCAACCTAAATTTTGAGCGTATTCCTGCCATTTATCCAAAGAAAGACCTTTGGCCTGAAATACTTTAAGAATCTCCTCATCAAGGCCAGAGGCGTGAGTATATTCGTGCACTGGCACCCCTGCGGTCCTATCGTCATTTAAAGCAATAGAATGGTCATCTTCAAAATACTGGCCGACTACCGGCGCGCCAAAAACGTTTTCAGACCTGATGGGATTAACATAGATTTTTTTTGACTTTTCTAATTCATTTAGAGCTCTAGTTTTTACCTGATAGGCATCCGGAGTTTTATTTTCTATAGTGGCGCTAGCTTGGCGCGCAGAGGCATCATCATTCATGGCAACCCAATTCCATTTAATCTTATTAGCTCCCATCTTATCATTATAATTTTTAATTCTTCTAGAAAACTCGGGATTTTTAATCCAATTTTCTAACCACGCTTTTTCTTGAGAAATGTAAGCGTGTGGGTCATAATCTAAATTGTCATTAGCCTCAAACCAACCCTTAGCTTTTTGTTCAACTTGTTCTTCCCAGACCCTCCATTTCTGTCGATGAGCATTTATTTCGGGACTATCCCCATAACTTAAGTCATAATTGCTGAAAGTTTTTTGTTCTGCTTGCAACGCTGATTTTTCTTTTTCTAAATTTGGATCTAAAAAATTTAAATCATAGGCCAAGGTAATAACATTAGCATGAAAATTATCTTTAATCTTTAAAACTAAATCCATTCTTTCCGCTTTTTGCAAAGTTTCCTGATACTTCTTTGAGGTAGGCACATAACGACGCGTATACTCAAACGCAGAATTTCTACTTAGATAATCAGGGGTGCGTTTTTTATCATTACTAGGAACATCAACATCTATTCCCGTGTCTTTGAATACTGAAGGATTTTCAATATTTTTTATTTTTTCTGCAATAAAATTACTATCTTTACCTGTTTGGCCACCCGCCAAGTTTGGATTATATTGCTCGGTCTTATTGCTAAATTGCTTTTTCTGATTGCTATCTTGCGCTTCGGCTTTCCCTGAAACTAGCGAAGCAAAACCCAGGCCCAATACTATTTTACTAATTATTTTATTAGACGCTAATCTATGCAAAAGCCCCTGGTTTGATTGATCTTCAGCGCGAGCCCTCTCCTCTTTAATATCGTTATCTATAAAATCTTCTCTTGAAAAAGAATTAACCTCCTGATCCTGGCTAGCATATTCTTTCTCTAGAGAGCTTCTAATTTTTATCAATTCCGAATTATCTTCGGCCTTCAAAAGCGCTTTCTCCGATTCGGAAACAAATTTATCATCCTCAATTAAATCTATCATTAGAGAAGGCGTTAATTGTTCCTTCTTATTCTTCGGTACATCATCGACCGTGCTTAATCTTTTTTCTATTTTCATAATATTAGGAGGTTAATATGCTTATTTTAGCATAAATTCTAAAAATTGAAAATCAATGTCCCCAAAACTAAACCCACAAAATAATTAATAAAAAAAGCTCACTTGTCCAAGGTTGGCGTCCGAAGCTCCCCCGGAGCTTCGTCCGACTCTAATCCGTTCGTTTCGGCTTCCGCCTCAACTCGCGTCTCGCTTCCAACCTGTTCGAATCCCCTTCAAATACAAAATAAAACAACCAAATTGGTTGTTTTATTTTGTACGCGGAGAGGGTGGGATTCGAACCCACGGTCAGCTTGCACCGACGACAGTTTTCAAGACTGTTCCATTCGACCACTCTGGCACCTCTCCTAATTATTCTAATATAGTAGCTACTGGTTTTATTTTACTGATTTCTTTAAAAAATGCAAATAAAAGCTAAATTAAACCTTTATTCGACCGTAACCGACTTAGCTAAATTTCTCGGTTTATCAACATTGATTCCATTAGCGCTGGCTACATAATAGGACATTAGCTGCAAAGGGATAATATTTACGAGTGGCGATAACTCCTCGGAAACGCTGGGAACGGTAATAATAAACTCGGATAATTTTTCAACGGCAGCGTCTTTAACGTCGGTAATGGCGATAATACGTCCGCCCCGCGCTCTAACTTCCTGCATATTACTGACGATTTTTTCAAAAATCGGCCCGTGATTAACAATAAAAACTACAAACATGTTTTTATCAATAAGCGCGATCGGACCATGCTTCATTTCCGCCGCCGGATAACCCTCGGCGTGGATATAAGAAACTTCTTTTAGCTTCAAAGCTCCTTCCAGGGCTACCGGAAAATTTATTCCCCGCCCTAAATATAAAAGATTCTTGGCGCTTACAAAATTTTGAGAAATTGCTTTAATGTTTTCCGCCTGGTCTAAAATAGTCTGAATTTTTTCAGGGATAATTAGTAATTCGTCGCTAAGAGCCTGATCGAGCTCGCCGCTAATTTGCTCTTTAATATATAAGGCGAGCAAAATTAAAGATGCGACTTGGGAAGTAAAGGCTTTGGTGCTAGCCACGCCGATTTCCGGCCCGGCATGCAAATAAATTCCGGACTTAACTTCGCGCGCAATTGTTGAGCCGACGCTATTGATGATACCTAAAGTTTGGCAATTTTTAGTTTCTCTTAAAGCCGCCAAGGTATCAGCCGTTTCCCCTGATTGAGAAATAACAATCAATAAATTGTTGTCGCGAACAATCGGGTGACGATAACGAAATTCAGAAGCATAATCAACCTCTGTCGGCATGCCGGCAATTTTCTCCAATAAATATTTACCAATCAAAGCTGAATGCCAACTGGTGCCGCAAGCGGTAATAATAATTTTATCTATTTTTTTGGCATCAAAATTAACCGAGAGTTTTATTTTACCATCCTTAATTCTCCCCCGCAGAGCATTGGCGATAGTTTTTGGCTGCTCAAAGATTTCTTTAAGCATAAAATGCTCAAACCCGCTTTTTTCGATTTCATCGATTGTCCATTTAATCTCCGTGACTTGATTGTTGGCATTATGGCCATCCAAACTCTTAACTTCATAGCCCTGTTCAGAGATAGTAGCAATTTCATTATCCTCTAAATAGACAACTTGATTGGTATATTCAATAATCGCCGAAGCATCGGAGGCAATAAATATTTCATCCGGTCCGATGCCTAAAATTAATGGCGAGCCGCGACGGGCGGCCACTAATTTCTTTTCACTTTCGGAGATAACCGCCAGCCCGAAAGTCCCTTCCAATAATTTCACGGCCTCCAAGACCGCCTGTTCTAAATCGCCGTGATAAAATTTTTCAATTAAATGCGCAATGACTTCCGAATCGGTTTCGGAAACAATTTTATGGCCTTCTTTTGCCAATAGAATTTTCAAACCTTCAAAATTTTCTATAATCCCATTATGGACCACGGCAATCTTATGCTGACAATCGTAATGCGGATGCGCGTTAGTTTCATTAGGTTGGCCATGCGTTGCCCAACGCGTATGTGCAATACCAATTTGGCTATTTAAACTTTGTTTATCCAATTCCGCAGCCAACATTTTAATCGGACCCTCTTTTTTAAAAGTTTTCAACGCGCCATTTTCTAAAACACAAATTCCCGCGCTGTCATAACCGCGATATTCCAATCTTTTAAGACCCGATAGGAGGATGGGGGTAGCTGATTTTTTTCCTAAGTAACCGACGATGCCGCACATAAATTATTTGATAAAAGTATTATTTTTAGACAAAATTTCAAAACCAGCTTTCTGATAAATAGAGACCGCCATTTCCGACCCCACCAAGCAGGCTTCATCATAGCCCAATTTTTTAGCTTCTTGCAATAAAAATTTAATCATTAATCCGGCGTAACCGTGGCCGCGAGCCGTTTTTAGGGTTCCGATATTCTCAATAGAAAAATTATCAAAGGCATAATAGCCACCACTGGAAACAGGAATTCCATTTTCATAAAGCAAAAAGAAGTTTAGCTGTTTTTCTTGCTTGTCCAAAACAAACTTCTTTAAAAAACCAAATTTCTGATCAAACTCAGCAGTTGTTTTATCAAAGGCTTCGGAAAAAATTATCCCAAAATCATCCCAAGACGATTCCGTTGTGACCGCCTCTATCTTGGCTTCCTCTGGCAAACTATAATTAACGGATAAACTTTTTAAACCCGAGACGCGCATAGCGTAGCCACTATCGCGTAAAGTAAAACCGGCATTTAACAGAATATCGGCAGAATTTTTATCGGCGAGCGTCTTAATCCGAAAAGCGTCTCCATTAAAAAAATCTTTAATCAGCGCTAAATCTTCAACCCTAAATTTATCATCTAAAATATGGGCATAGTTATAAAGACTATCGAGATAAGGCTCGGTTTTAAATAAAAAAAGATTGTCCTCATATTTCTGGATGAGTTCAATCTTAACTTTATCTTTAACATAATCAAGCAGCTGATAAACTGTATAGCGAGAAGGGTCAACGTCGAGTAGGGCTTTATTTATTTCCATAATAAGATTAATAAGGTTATGCTAACCATTTTAATCATTAAATAAAGAAATGTAAAATATTGAGTAAATTTGGTTGCTAATCCAAGATAAATACTTCAGTTATCTTCTTTTTTAAAGCTTTGGCAACCTCGTTAGCCAAGCTTAAAGAAGGGTTATATTTCCCTTGCTCCAAGAAGACAATCGTCTCCCGCCGGACACCAGCAAGGCGCGCTAATTCTTCTTGGGTAATATTTAATTTAGCTCTTAACTCTTTAATCCTATTCTGCATATTTATTTATAACGATTGCGATAACGAAAAATGGCGGAATATAGGAGCATCAAGCCGCAGGTAGAAAAGGCTAAAGTCATCGCTACCGGCTCATAGGCGGGGTTTAAATCCCGAAGAGCATAAAGAATAATCATCGAGATGGCAGCTACCCAACTATAAATCTGGATAGACCAGAGAGCGGCTTTCCCGGCAATCGCATAATCGCGTTCGTCGGCAATTACCTCTTTCACCTGCCGGCGCAAATAGAGCAGAATCAGCGAGGCAACAATCAGGGCTACGAGTGGAATAATATAATTTTTATAAATCACCGCTTGGCTGAAAATGACGGCCAAGATAACGGTGATAACAATCTTGACACGTTGATACTTTTTAATAGTCATAATGTTAGAATTAATTAACATATCTCTATGTTATATTATTCTAACATTATTGTCAAGCCCCTATTTTTTCGCCTTAGCAAAAAAAGGCGCATACATATCTTCTTCTAAATCGATATCTAATTCCCGCCGGTTAATTCGATCTTGGAATTTTAATGATGCCTCTTTAATTAGCGCTAACGGGCAACGCTCATCCCCTTCTCCCATTTCTAAAACGGCAGCCGCGGCCAAGCTATCGACAACACTCACGCGAGCAAATTCAAATTTACGGCCAAAAATATCCTTTTGGCCACGATATTGCTTCAGTCCTTGAAGACCGGCATATCCCAAAGACACTCCGGTTGTTCCCGCTCGGAGAGGAACGGTGCGGCTATCGGTGATAATTATTCCCAGTTGTTTAAGCTTAAATTGTTTTTTTAATTTGAGACGTAAAATAGAGGCCGTTTTAAAACTATCTTTGGGCAGTAAAATTAATTTCCCGTCCGCGTTTGATTCATCTATCCCCGCCGAAGCCATCACCATCTTATCTTTAACTGTCAGCCAAACAGATTTGGTCGGAATTGCTAAATCGCTTTCTGATTTAATAAGCTCAATCTTAGCCGCCTCGCCCTGATAATCAACGACTCGCCCTTCAGACAAAGAAACAATTTTTGAAGTAACTATTAAGACTGCGTCCTCGGGAATTTTTTTAAGATGCTGGACAATAAAAGAAAATAAATTATCACCCTCTTTAAATATTTTAGTTTTGATTGCTTTGACTATCATATTATTTTACTTGCTTCCCTTTTAATAAATAAATACCAATATAGGATAAGGGCGTATAAAGCGCGCCCATAATAACCTTGAATAGCCACCAAGAAATAATAATACTCATCATGGTTTTAAACGAATAAATGCCGGCGAAAGCAATTACCATAAACACCGCCGAGTCAAAAAATTGCGACCACAAATTGGAAAGCAAGGAGCGCAACCAAAAAACTTTTATTCCCATCTTTTCCTTGAAAAAGAAAAACGACAAGACGTCCTGATATTCCGCGATCAAAAAAGCGGCCAAAGAAGCGATGGCTAAGCGAATAGAAGTTCCGAAAACTTGGCCATAACCAGCCTTTAGCCAATTCCCATCCGGCGACCACGGCAAGGCGAGCGATAAAAAGGAATAAGCAATAAACAAGGCGGTGCTGATAAAACCGGCAAGCACAAATAACTTAGCAATTTTACGTCCATAAACTTCTCCAATAACATCGGTTATCAAAAAGACTATCGGAAAAGAAAAAACGGCCACCGACAAATGGGAATTAAAAAAGAATGGCATCATTTTCAATCCTAAAGTATTGGCTGCCAAAAGCGAGGTCAGATACAAAGCTAGGGCAATTAATATTTTTTTAACATGTTTCTCGGAAATATTTTCCATAATTTTAATTTAACTATTAAACTAATTTAGACAAATAAAAAACCCGCTGATAAGGCGGGAATGCAAATAAAAAACAATCCGCGCCTTATCGGTTAAAACTTCCATTCGCTATAAATCCGGACCAAGTTGTCAGGCGATGATTATTTAGCATATTTTCATAACTATTTTAATAATTTATTACGGCCTTGTAAAACAGCATAAGCCAAAATTCCGCCGATTAAAGCCGTTAAAAGCTGTGGCCAGCTAAGCATTGTGGCGGCGGCCAGCGCAATCTTGCCAGAAAACAATAATTTGATAACCGCTAAAGATATTACTGATAAAAAAATAAATTTAAAACTGGCGGCAGCTATCATCTTTAGCCAATAATTAGCTTTCTTTAAATAAACAAAAGTAATGATCAAGACTGCATTACTCAAAATTATAAACGGAATGAGCGGTGCGAGCGGTAGCAGCAAAGTTCCGGCCAAAAGCGCAAAAAAACTCGGTAAAATTCCAATCATAATTGCGCCTTCCAAGCCTAAGGTCGCGGCGGCAATAAACAAAGTCGCGTTAACTATGGAACCGGTAATTATTTGACTATGAGCTAAAGGCGCAAAAATGGCAGCCGATAATAAAACTAAAAATTGAGCCAGTGTGGCGACATTTATTCTATTAATAACCATGGTTTTTTCTTGAGCTTCCATATAACTTAACTGAGGAATTATATTTATATTATAGCACATCCCAAGCCTTTTATAATATGACACCTGATTGTTTTGGCCTATTTCAAAATAAAATTAAATAGATAACCAATGAACATAATGCCCAGGCCGACGACGGTCGCAAAAATAATAATCAATTTAGTCTTCATAACTTTCTTCAGAATCATAAATTCCGGAAGAGACAAAGCAGTCACTGCCATCATAAAAGCTAAGGTCGTGCCCAAAGCCAAGCCTTTTTCGGTTAAAGCGCTAACTAAAGGGATAATTCCGGCCGCATTAGAATATAATGGAATGCCAATTAGCGTCGCTAGCGGCACGGCATACCAATTATTAGCGCCAGCATAGGAAACCAAAAAATTAGCAGGGACATAACCGTGAATCCAGGCGCCAATCGCGACACCAATAACAACAAACAACCAAACGCGCCGGAAAATATCTAGAGTGTAGCCTAAAGCATAGTTAATTCTTTCTTGGCGGCTCTTTTTAATTTCAGGGGTATTATTTGTCTGCAGTTTATTCTGCCAAACAAAATCAGCCACCAAATTCTCAACTTTCAAGCGACCAATTAATAAACCAGAAATAATGGCAATAAGCAAACCGCTTAAAACATAAAGTAAAGATATTTTCCAACCGAATAAACCGAACAATAGAACCAAGGCGACTTCGTTAATCATCGGTGAGGAAATCAAAAAAGAGAGAGTAACCCCGAGTGGCACACCCGCTTCCACAAATCCTAAAAATAAAGGCACGGCCGAACAGGAACAAAACGGAGTCACAATCCCTAACAATGAAGCTAAAATATGGCCGGTTAGTTTATTTTTATTGGCGATAAATGAGCGAACCTTATGAGGCGGCAGATAAGTCCTGATAAAGGAGACTAAAAAAATGATAACAAACAACAAAATAAATATTTTTAAAGTATCAAAAATAAAAAAATTAAGCGCCTGGCCTAATAAGGAATCCGCGGAAATATTAAAAACAGAGTAAGTTAAATAGTTGGCCAATAATTGCAAGGGATAAAACATAAATTTACTCTTATTATTTACCAAGTTTTAAAAAATAGCCCATAATTGGGGCTATCTTTAATCTGCGGAGAGGCGGGGATTCGAACCCCGGATAGAAGTTAGACTCCTATAACAGGTTAGCAACCTGCCGCTTTCGACCGCTCAGCCACCTCTCCAATTGTTTTTAATTCTATGGTATAATCACTATATAAAATATACAAACCCTTGTCAAACAAAAAATATGGCCGAAAATAACTTAAAATCTTTAAAATGGCAAGTGCCGGAATACCATACTCCGGAACGAAGCAAATCGTGGTATATTATCGCCTTTTCCTTCATCGCCATCTCATTATTCTTCTGTTTTTTCAGCATCTCTAATTGGCGTCTAGAATTTCTCGGTTACAACGGCAACTTTTTATTTGCCTTAATTTTAATAATGGCGGCCATCATTACCTTAATCAACGAAAGCCGCCCGCCACTGATTGTTGACGTGGAAATCGGTCCGGAGGGCGTAAAAATAGGCGCCAAATTTTTTGACTACGATGAAATCAAGAACTTTTCTGTCCTCTATAAACCCAAGCAAAGCGTTAAAAGCATGTACTTGGAGTTCAAAAATTCTATGCGTCCGCGATTAGCTATCCCCTTACGCCGCATGGACGCCTTAACCGTTCGTAATTATTTAGTTAGATATTTAGACGAAGACCTAGAGCGCACTGACCCACCGCTATCCGAACAGTTGACTAAACTGCTAAAATTGTAATAAGATAAGAGCAGTTTTAACGCACTCATCGTTCAACGGATAGGACGTAAGCTTGCGGAGCTTGAGATCCAGGTTCGATTCCTGGTGGGTGCACCAATAGGAATTAATTGTCATGATTAATTTATCCTCAAAAATATCCGACTTATCCCGCGTGGGAAAAGTCGGAGCCAAACTTCTTAAAAAGCTCGGTCTGGAGAACATCCAAGACCTGCTTTTTTATTTGCCTTTCCGTTATGATGATTTTAGTCTAATTTCCAAAATCGCCGATTTACAAGTTGGCCAAACTACAAATGTCCGCGGCGAGATTCAACTAATTCAAAACAAGCGCAGTTTTAAAAGAAGGATTAATATTACTGAAGCCTTAATTAGCGACGAGACTGACTCCTTAAAAATTATTTGGTTCAATCAACCCTTCTTGGCTAAAAATCTTAAACCGGGCGACTTAGTATCTCTAGCCGGCCGTGTTTCTGAAAGCCAGGGACAACTGACCATGATTTCACCGCAATATGAAAAAGTTTATGGGGCTGATTTAGTCCATACTCAAGGTCTAATTCCTAACTATCATTTAACCGAAGGCTTAACACAGAAACAGCTGCGCTATTTTATCAAACAAATTATTACGCTAGCCGATGGCGTACCAGAATGGCTACCAAAAAATATTATCAAAAAAATTGGACTGATTGATTTAGCGACAGCTCTCAAAAAAATTCACTTTCCTAAAAATAAAGAAGACGTGGAGCCGGCCCGGCGCCGTCTGGCATTCTCGGAATTATTTTTGCGCCAACTAAAATCACAGATGATTAAAAAAGAAATCAGCGAACGCCAAGCAATTTCTATTAAATTCCAAGAAGCGGCCACCAAGGATTTTGTCGGTGGCCTGCCCTTTCAATTAACGGATGACCAGAAAAAAGCCGCTTGGGAAATAATTCAAGACTTAGGAAAAGCGCGCCCGATGAGCCGTTTGCTGGAAGGCGATGTTGGTAGCGGCAAAACCGTAGTCGCAGCGATGGCGATGTTAAATGTAGTGATAAATAAAAAAAGGGCGGCGCTCATGGCTCCGACCGAAATCTTAGCCGAACAGCATTTTAACTCTTTAAACAATCTGTTTAAAAATTCCGAATTTAAAATTGGACTTTTGACCGGCACTAAAAAAATTAAGGACGTTAACGAATTTGATATTATTGTCGGCACCCACGCTATTATTCAAAAAAAGGTAAATATTGAAAATCTGGCCTTAGCTATTGTCGATGAACAGCACCGCTTCGGTGTTAACCAGCGCCAACAAATTATTGATTTTAATAAAAAAGATGATTCAGTCCCGCATTTTTTATCATTAACTGCCACCCCGATTCCCCGCTCTCTAGCTTTAGCGATTTACGGCGATTTAGATTTATCAATTATTAAAACTCTGCCTAAAAATCGCAAACCGATAATTACTAAACTAGTAAAAGAAACTGAACGCCAAAAAGCTTATAATTTTATTAGAGAACAAATAAAATCCGGCCGCCAAATTTTTGTCATTTGCCCGCTAATAGACGAGTCCGATAATTTAGAAACTAAATCCGTTAAAGCCGAGCATAAAAGGTTGGCCGAAGAAATTTTCCCAGAATTTAAAATTGGCTTATTGCACGGCAAAATGAAAAGCGCTGATAAAGATGCCGTGATGAAAAGTTTTTCAAATAAAGAAATGGATATTTTGGTCTCAACTTCAGTTATTGAGGTCGGAATTGATGTCCCTAACGCCTCGGTTATTTTAATTGAAGGCGCTGAACGCTTTGGCTTAGCCCAGCTTCATCAATTCAGAGGCCGCGTCGGCCGCAGTGAACATCAATCATATTGTTTACTCTTCCCCTCCAAAGAAGAAAATAACAGCGATAAGACAATGGACAGACTCGGTGCTTTAGAAAAATATAATGACGGCTTTATGCTCGCCAAGATTGATTTAAAAATGCGCGGCGCCGGTGAAATTTACGGCGATACTCAAAGTGGTTTTCCGGAACTACAAATTGCCTCTCTCTTTGATTATGAACTTATTAAAAAATCAGCTGAAGAGGCGGCGGCCATAATTAAAATTGATTCAGATTTGCGCGCTCATCCGCTCCTGCGCGAAAAGCTGGGTGAATGGGAAGATAAAATACATTTGGAATAGTTTGTTTTAAATAATGTTTTTACGCTCAGAATGATTCTTGGGGCAAAAATTCATTACATTCATTTTTGCTCTACAGAATCATATTCGCTCAAAACATTATTTAAACCCCAGGATAAAATATTAAGTTTTCTAAAAAAGAAAAAAAGCATCTGTGGTTAAGATGCTTTTTTGTGAAACTTTTGTAGTTTCAACTTCTTTCTTTTTTAGCCTTATTTTGCCGGTTCAATTTCTTCGTTGGCTTGATTTGTTTCTTTTTTTTCTTTATAAAGAAACATCCAAGCTGTTGTTATGGCTATTACTAACCATAGAAGTGCAAGAACGGGACAAGCCACGGAAAAATCACGAAGCCAGTCTGTGATACTGCCTTCAGCGGATCTAAATCCGGAAATAATAAAGGCGCCAAAAGCAATGACCATCCAGGCAATACCAAGGAAACCAATTCCCCAATAGATTAACAGCGCAATACCGAAAACTTTTTCCACGATTGGGTGGTCCAAAATGGCGCTTACAAGGCTCCAAAAGGCTTTTTTTAACTTCTTCATTTTCTTAGAAATACGAAACAATTCTGATGATTTCATGATATTTGATTAAAGTGAAACATTTCAAAGTACTAAAAGCAGTATAGCACACTTTTGAACTATTGTCAAGATTAAAGAAATATGGTGTTTTTTAAGGCCAAAACTAGCCATACTTGACAATTAGCGTTTTGTGTAGTATGATGGTTTTATCTTTTTAAACTTTCATTAACAACAAAAAAACAAAGCATGGGTAAAGAAACAGTTGTAGCCGCAATCAATGGCGGTAATGGTAAAAAAGTTCAAGGAATAGTGGGCGATTTTGAAACGCCTGATGGCAAAAATGTATTTGTGGAATTTACAGAACACAAAAGTAGTAACCCACAAAAGGTGCCTTTCAACAGAGTTCAGTGGCCTCACCACAAAGCCCGGTCTGCCGCCGAAACAAAACAAACAAGCACTCTGGCTGCCTGGAGAAAAACAAACGGCATTAACAGCGCCGAAGAAATGTTTAACCAGGAAGAAATTGCCGCCTATGTCCCGGCCGA
Organism: Candidatus Falkowbacteria bacterium S5_I03; assembly: GCA_019248265.1. Lineage (GTDB taxonomy): Bacteria > Patescibacteriota > Patescibacteriia > Patescibacteriales > UBA12465 > UBA12465. The sequence continues at coordinate 9,392 of JAEHGX010000011.1, read as the reverse complement.
CTAACGGCCAAAAAACAAACAAAACAAAAAAAGCGAATCAGCTCAAGATTCGCTTTTCTTTTTGCCAAATTAATTTTCAAATTATTTCATAAACTCCACCAATTCATCCAAATTTTTAATTTTTATCAATTTCAATTTCCCGGCTTTAATGTCCGCATTCGGAATCAAGGCCGCTTTAAAACCTAGGCGCTCCGCTTCTTTTAATCTTTCCTCCAAGCGAAAAATATTGCGCACTTCCCCGCCCAAACCGACTTCTCCCAAGACAACCGTGTCGCGCTTAAATGGTTTATTTAAATAAGACGACATAATCGCCGCGACAGCCGCTAAATCTAAAGCCGGATCGGCAATCCGTAAACCGCCGGCGACATTTAAAATTATATCTTGCGCCAATAGATTTATTTTGGTCCGCTTGGAAATAACCGCGCTTAAAACCTGCAAACGATTTAAATCAAAACCGCTCGCTTTGCGCTGCGGATAGCCAAAGGCCGTCTTGGAAACTAGAGCCTGCAAATCAATCATAAAGGGCCTCGTGCCTTCAATCACGCAACCTAGCACTGAACCAGGTATGTCGCCGTTACCAGTTTCAATAAAGACGGCGCCCGGATTTTTTACTTCTTTAAAACCTAAGCCGGTCATTTCCAAAACTCCCAATTCATTAACCGAACCGAAACGATTTTTAGTGGAGCGTAATAAAGAATAGTTATGGCTCGTTTCCGCTTCCAAAGATAAAACGGTATCCACAATATGCTCCAAAGATTTTGGCCCGGCAATCTGGCCGTCTTTAGTAATATGGCCAATCAATAAAACCGCAATCTCATTTTCTTTAGCGAGTTCCAAAAACTTAACGGCCGTCGCTCTAATCTGGCTGATGCCGCCGGCCTCGGAAATTACTTGGCTGGAATAGACTGTCTGAATAGAATCAACAATTAAAATATCGGGTTTCGCATTTTTGGCGGCCGCGACAATTTTTTCCACGTTCGTCTCCGAAATAAATTTTAAATTATCCAAATTACAATTTAATCTATCCAAACGGCTTTTTACCTGTGCGGCCGATTCTTCGCCGCTCGCATAAATAACCGCCAGCTTGCTAGTCGGGCCACCGGCAATTTGAGCCACTAAGGTTGATTTGCCAATTCCCGGTTCACCGCTTAAGAGAACTAGCGAGCCCGGGACCAAGCCGCCGCCCAAAACTCTATCTACCTCCTCTAGGCCGGTACTTAGCCGTTTTAGAGACCCGGCTTTAATCGTCCGCAAATCCATAACTTTGGCGGCACCTACTTTATTAGCAGCCGCCGCTTTTTCTTGATGACTATCGGTTAGCTGTTCACTTAAAGTCCCCCAAGAACCGCACTCCAAACAACGCCCGTTCCATTTCGGGAACTGGGCGTCGCAATTTGAACAAATAAAAATTGATTTGATAGCGGACATAATTCAATTATAACTAATACTGGTTAAACTGGGGCTAAATTATTTTTTCGTCTGCCAAACAGCTTTATCAACCAACCATTCACCGTTAACCTTCTTCAAAGAAATAGCAATATCTTGATTATAAGCACTGCTTTCTGAACCCTCGCCGATGCTTTCGCGGCGGGCGGTACTAATGGTAATTTGGGCGGTGCCGGCTTTTTCATCATAAGCCGACGCCTTGCCGGTAATGGCCGTGGTGGTGATACCGTAATAAGCGTCTCCATCTTTAGCCGCCGCTCTTAAATCGGCAACGTATTGATCAGCCCAAGCTTTCATGCTGCTCGTCATAAAAATCTGTAAATCCAAAAAATTACTGAAATTAGAATAATTAGAATAAGAACCAAATCTCTCCGCAAAAGCTTCGGCGGTTTTTACTAAATCCGCCTCCCCTGATTTATAAGAGCCGGCTTGGCTCAAATCATATTGTTGATAGTTTCGAGGTTTGTCGCCAGGGGTAGTGGTCGGCGTGTTATCACCGCCTGGTAAAGTATTAATGATGGTTGTGCCGCCGTTATCGACAGGAGCGACTACCGGTTCCTCAGCCCCGTAGAAAAAACTGAAATAAATAATCAGACCCAGGAGAATAAGTCCTAAAATAATGATAAAGACTCCTAAAGATTTGCGATTTGTTTGCATATTTTTAAAATTTATTGATGAAAAAACATTAACTCTTTAAAAATTTTAAACTTGAACTCCTTCCTGTTCTTGCTGGCTTTCTTCAAATTCTTTTTTAGCCTCTTCCAATTCCAAAAGCTGGCGCGGATCGGAAGTAATCAACTGATCTTCCGTATAAGAAGCCACAACTTTCATGGCCACATGTTTATTGCCGGCAAAGAAAATCCCTTCCCCGATTCCGCATTCTAATAATAAGTAACGTTCGCCTTCGGTCAAAATAAAAGTTTTTTGAATCAAATCAATAGCTGCCGGGGATTGCTTCAATAAAATTTGCAAAGAAGAATTATTAACAATCGCTTGCCCGTAAGGAGAAGTCAAAAAATCATTAACATCCTGGGTAATTGTCGTGACCCCGAGATAATATTTACGGCAACGTTTAACGAGCGCGAAAATAAACTTAGCCGAGTCTTCATGTTGCATCATCCACCAAGCTTCATCAATAACTAAAACTCTCTTTTTCATCTCGCTTCTGACAACATTCCAAATATAATTAACAATCGTATAAATAGCCATTGGGCGCAATTCATCTTCCAAATCACGTACCGAGAAACAAACCAGTTGGTTATTCATCTCCACGTTAGTCGGGGCATTTAATAATCCGGCAAAAGTTCCTTGGGTATATTTTCTTAAGCGCAAGGCTAATTCGTTGCCGCCTTCCATGCCATCTAAAACTTGCTCCAAATCAGACATAACCGGCGGTTCGATTTTTGATAAATCAGAATCAGGCGTAATATCTTTCTTGGCATAAGTCTCCAACAAAGCCCGGTCAACAATTGAATCTTCATCATAACTCAAATTACCAAGCATCAAACGCACCAAACCTTTAAGTGTAATAACGGCGCTACGGATAATATCTTTGGGGCGCGCTTCGCCGCCGATAGAACGGGGCAAATCAAAAGGATTGATTTTATTTTCACTCGCGAGCGAAATATTAATATAGGTACCGCCAACCGCTTCGGCTAAATGTTTATATTCATACTCAGGGTCAATAACAATCACCTCCGTACCCAACATCAAAGAGCGTAAAATTTCTAATTTAATAGCATAACTTTTACCGGCACCAGAAGTAGCAAACACCACCGAGTTGGCGTTTTGCAGAGAAAAGCGGTCAAATAAAATTAAGCTATTGTTATGGCGATTAATGCCATAAAGAATCCCACGATCGCTGGTGAGTTCGCTAGAAATAAACGGGAAAGACGAAGCAATCGGCGACGAATTCATGTTAAAAGCAATATAGAGCTCATCATTACCTAGCGGCAAGGTAGAATTAAAACCTTGTTCGGCTTGATAATAAACCCGGCGGGAATAAACTAAGCGTGAACCAAAAATATCTTCTACTTGGTCGGAGACCCTATCTAAATCTTCAAGATTATCGGCATAAATAGTAACGTAAAGGGCAAATTGAAAAAACTTCTCCGTTCCCTGAGTAAGGGCGTCGCGCAAATATTCAATATCACGCAAAGCGGTTTCTCGGAGCGGATCGCGAGCAGCGCCTTTTTCAGCGTCGGAAATAATCTGCGCCTCCAAAGCACCGACTTTATTTTTTAATTGTTTTAAAATAATGGCACTGTTAACCGGATAAAAGAACATGGAAATATCGAAGGTCAGGTTAAGATTAATAATCGGCGCAAACCAGCCGATAGAAATATAGCGCGGATAACTGATAACAAAAATGGTGCGCAAAAACTTATCTCCCAAATAAAGATGATTAGGATTAACCTTAAGACTGGCCGGCGCAATAATATCTTTAACGGATAAAACGCCGCGTCTAAAAGCCTTTTCCTCTTCGATTACTTCCCTAGTCAAAACCGGGTCCGCTTCAATTTCCGGCACCGACGTCTTCTGGCTGAGAGAAATCGGCGTCTGCATGGTTATTTTCTCGCCTTTTTCTTGTTTATTAAAATTTATCATATAACAACTAGCATTATTCCAATTTTAACTTACCAACATCCATGAGCTGTTGGTTCTTGGAAGTTTCGGGATTATAAGTTTTATAAAAAAGCTCAATTAAACTTTGGGTATCGAGCCGCGCCACGGAAACGCCCATTGATTCCAAGCCGCCAACTACGCTATCTAAACGGCGATCCAACATTTCTTGATAACGCTCAAAAGTTTTCCCTTTTAATTTAATGACGGTTGCCGGCCGGAGCGCCTCCTTAAGCGAGCTGAAAAATCCTTTGCGCTTATCAGTCAACGGGTCATAAGGAACGGTTACTAAAAATCGCTTGCTCATAATACGCCCCAAGGAAGTTAATTCTTTAATATACTGGATATAGTCGGCGGTCTGCAATTTTAATAATTTATTAGTCTGTTCTTTTTCTTTATCTTTCAAATATTCTAAATAATTATCAATATCCAATTCGCGTGACTGGATAACAATCTGCATGGAAAAATTGAGATTATTTAAAAATCTAACATAAGAGCTGATGACCGCGTTTTGTTCGTCTTCGCTCTTTAAAGCAAAATTGATGCTGGATACCAGCAAAACGGCCCGCAAAGTGCCATCCTTCATTACGACGGTGTCATCCTTAATCTCAGCAATGTCTAAATATTGCTGAGTCGAGGCGCTAACTTTGTTTCCGGACATTTGATTGGCCATAAAATTATTGTTCGCCTTTATATCGTCCTTGGGTATCAACTATCAAGGCGACTTCCGCTAAACGTGATTTTTTATAATATTCTTTCGGCTCCGGTTTGGCTATGGTCGGGCTAATATCAATTTGCTTTTCCTGGACTTCCATCACCGCGCTATTATTCCAAATTCTTAAACGGGGACGGCGAATCGTTTGGATAGCATTTAAAATAAACAGATGAAAGGGGCGGCCATTTACTTTAATGAAAGCGAACATTGCCGCGACAATAAAAATTATGACAGCAATGGTTACAAACAAAGAAAAATCAAATAAACGATAACAAGCGCCGATAAGCACGGCCGCGACTAAAAAAATAACAAACTGGCGAGTAGTAATCGGCCCGATAATTTTACTTTCAACATCAATAAATTGGGGGACGGTAAATTGCTGCATAATAAATTTAAAAAACTAATTTGCTATTCAAACTCATGATAGCCTCGATTTCTTCCAAGCTCAGACCATCTTCATGACGACCCTCTCTCGCCGTAATTGCCTCTTTAAGCGGCAAATTAGAACTAACGGCGTCGGAAACAATTTTCAAATATAAACGATTAACCGGACTCTTGCGCCAAGCACTGATGCCCATAATCATCTTTTCATAGCCGTCATGTTCCAATAATTTTATTTTATTAAAAACTTTAACCGTCATTTCTTCCGGAGTTTTGCCCAAACGGCGGAAATTCGTTAAATCCAAGAATTGTAATTCCTCCAATGGTCCCATAATCTTGGGAATCGGCTTAACATCATGCATTGGTTTGCGCGTACCGGCATCTTCTTTAGATGCTGTTAGGCGAGCCGAGGCGGTATTTAGAGGACGGCGAGATTTACCGGGAGCAACCGGAGAGCCGACAGAAGAAATTACCGGAACGGCGGCAGCAAGCGGTTTAGAAACAACCGGGGCGTCTTCAGAAATATTAGCAATTCTAATTGCGCCTTTGGCAGTTAAATTTTTATCAGCAAATAATTTCTTAATTAAATTATTAGCCTCCGGTTTTTGCACGATTAATTTTTCGGGAACATTTTTAGGCTGATTATTTAAGGGCTCGCTCGCTTTAGGGGCGGGGTTTATATTGGCAGTCGCCGCCTTTAAGACTGGGGCCTCGGTTTTTATTTCTGACTTAGGGACAGGCTTAATTTCAGATTTTTTCTCCGACAAGGAAGGGGCTTGATTTTTGGATCCGGCTTTAAGCTCCAACATCATTTCCGGAGCAGCAATACTTTTAGTTTCGCCGGAAGCCAAAGCGCGCTTTAAATCATATTCCCCGCTCAATTTAGGAGCCAAGACGCTGCTAGCCGCTTTATCGGCACTAGAAATAATTTTATCTAAGCGGCTGGCAGGGGCCGGGGCTTTAATTGAGCTTTCGGCTTCGCCGTTATATTTATATTTATGGCTATCGCAAACTTTCAAAACTCTATCCACTTCGATAGCGCTTAAATTTAAGCCGCCAGTCGGAATGTCCTTAGCTAAAGAAGCGCGGGTATCAATGCGGCTGCGAACGCCGCGCAAATAAGTCGCCAATATTTTTTTCAAGCGCTCAACTAAAAATTCGCTCGGGATGAGCAGCCCCGCTTCTTTAATCAATAAATTAATATCTTTGTATAAATCCAAAACTCGCAGTTCCGAAGAAATGCCGACATAATCGGCGACTGGAGCAAATATTTTAGTCTTTAGTTCTTCAGTCAAGCTATCGGCTTGTTCGGGGGCCAAACCGAATTCACTGGCGAAAATAAGCGGCAACTCTTTAAGGGTCAAAGTTTTAATCATTACCTTCATGACCACCATTGCCAAATCAACCCGATAACGGCTTTCAATTTCCGACAAAAGAGACATGGCGCTATCAGAAGAAACCTTGTCTTTCAAGTCTTTAGGCAGACTATTAAATTGTTGCAAGTAGTCGAACATTAGCCCTTAAAAAGCGAAAAAATAAACAGAAGTTGTTTTGTCCTTCTGTTTATCATTTTAACATATTTTAGGTTAAATTGGAAAGTCAAAATCAAAGCGTAGTTATCGGACGGCTCTGAGTAATGTAGAACTTGCCTTTTTCTTGCGCCCATTCAATATCGCAGGGGAATTTATAGTGATTTTCAATCGCTAAACAGATCTTGGCCAGCTCAATTATTTGTCTGCCGCTTAGCTTTTGCTTGCCTTGAAGCGACTTTAAGACCGGCACCCACTTAACGCCGCCTTTTAAGCCTTTAATAATCTGCCGTTCCTGCTCAGAAATGTTAATATCAATAATACTAAGCTCTTTTTTTTTCTATTACATAGGAATCTGGGGTTACCGAACCAGAAACAATAGCTTCTCCCAGTCCATAGCCAGCCTCAATAATCATTTGATTACGATCTTGAGTCACCGGATGAACCGTAAAAGCAATCCCGGAAATTTCCGAATCAACCATTTTTTGAACGACAACCGCGACGCTCACTTTAGTTTTTAGCATCTTCTTTTCGTGGCGATAGAAAATAGCGCGCGGGGTAAATAAACTGGACCAGCATTTTTTAACATTATCCAATAAAGTTTTATCGGTGGTATTTAAATAAGTTTCCAATTCCCCGGCCCAAGAGGCAGCCGAAGAATCTTCAGCGGTCGCGCTGGAACGGACGGCGACAAAAGATGCTTTTAACTTCTTAAATTCGGAAGTGATATCTTTTGCCAAGTCAGCTGGCATTTTGGCACCGGCAATCAGCGCTCGAATTTGAGAAGAGGCGCCATCGACCGAATTTACATCTTTATAATTAACCTTTTTTAATTGCGCTTCCAGTTCTTGAGTTAAATCAGTTTCTTCTAAGAATCGGTCGAAAGCCTCGGCTAAAATCACAAATCCCGGTGGCACCTTAAGCCCCGCCTGCGTCATTTCTCCGAGCGAGGCCCCTTTGCCGCCGGCAATGGCCGCATCTTTTTTGCCAATTTTTGAAAATGGCTTGATAAGCATATTATTTTATAATTAATTTTTACCAATTAAATCAACTTTACCGTGTGTCGCATCAACATCAATAATTATACCATCTTTAATAATTTTGGTGGCAATTTTCGTGCCGACAACGCAAGGAATTCCTAATTCGCGGGAAATAATAGCCGCATGACAAGTTATGCCGCCCACATCCGTTACAATTGCCGAGGCTTTCTTAATCGCCGGCACCAAATCCGGAGTAGTGGCGATAGAAATCAAAATATCACCCTGCTTCATTTTAGCCATATCGGCAATAACATTGATAACTTTAGCTTCCCCGCGTGCCCGCCCCGGAGAAGCGCAGTCGCCGGATAGAATTTTGACATCGGCAATTTCTTCTTTAATAATATTTAACTTAGCAACAAAATCTTTAGCTTTAGCTCCGGTTAAAAATACTTCGGTTTCGGGATGGTATCGAGAATAATAAATACTAAAATTATAGCGCTCATTAAGCAATTCGGCAGACATTTTACCGCCTCTAAGCAACGCGGATAATTCTTCCGGATTAAAATAACGTACTTGGCGCAACGATAAATAGTGACGACGCCCAACTTCCTTGTATAAGTTTTCTAAAACGGAAAGCGCACAAAAAATGGCGTCTTTGCGCGTCCCTTTAGTAAAAACCAAATCGCGTGCAAATTTTAAAACCCCTAAATGTTCATCATCAATACTTAACTTTTTAGCCAGCTCCTGCTGCCGAGCTTCGGTTTTCAGTTTATTATCTTCGCTTTCTTGAAGCGCTTGGCTAGGATTTATCTGTTGTCTGATTAAGCTGCTCAAAATATCAATGAAATATTCTTGATTCCAGGCCGGGCCGACCATGCCATATCCCAAGAAACCAAAATCAGCCGTATGTTTTTTGATATTCAGTGCCGTCTGTTTATTTATTTTATTTAGCTCCTCGGCGATTATTCTAGTTTCCGTAAAACTAAAATAATTTTTCAACTCCGCGTCGGCAATTATGTCTTGCAAAATTAGGAGCAAGGCGCGATATTCTTCAGCTGATTTTGAAGGCTGGAGCGGCGTAGTCAAAACGGAAAAAACATCTCCGAGCGATAAACCGGCGACCTTTACTTTCGGTTCTAAATAACCCATCAAATATTTAGAAAATGTGCCTTCACCAAAGTCTAGAACCGTTTGCGGAATATGCAGTAAATGCAAATCAGTATAAATTTTAAAAAACTTTTCAAAAATATCCGCCAACTCGACATCAGAACAAGCCTTCAAATTAGTTTTTTTTAATTTGTCGGCGGCCCGATAAAGAGCGTCTACCCGAGAATCCAAATCGCCGATATATTGTTCGCGCCACTTGGAATCAGTTTTAACGCGCTGAAAAATTTCCGCGCTCAGCTCATAAAAATCCGGCTTGGCGGTTAAGAGCTGGCAAAAATTATCTTGAAAAATAGTCACCAACGTCCTGAGGCTGGATTTAAAACCATACAACTGAGAAAATTCAGCGGCCATCTTAGCGTTCCAGGCAGGCGAAGTAAAAAGCGGATAATAATTTGGCATTTCTTCCAAACAAAAAATTTCTTCACCGACATTAGCGCTGTCATGCTTTTTAAATATTGATTCCAGTTCCGTAAAAAACTTCCCCTGCCTGGAACGCTAAGATGGCCGCTGAATTTTCTCAGTTGTATGGTTTTAAATCCAGCCTCAGGACGT
>JAEHGX010000010.1 GCA_019248265.1 Candidatus Falkowbacteria bacterium S5_I03 | reverse complement strand
AATTATGGCGACAGTTCATGGCCTGGAAGAAAAAATAATTTTTAGCGGCTTTGTCAGCGAGACTGAAAAACAAAATTTAATCAAAAACGCCGAAGCTTTAATTTTTCCTTCATTGTATGAAGGCTTTGGCCTGCCGATTGTCGAAGCTAACGTCTTAAAGACGCCACTTATCTGTTCCGACATCCCCTCTTTTCGCGAAGTGGCCGGCGAAAGCGCTTTATTCTTTAATCCGCTAGACGTTTCCAGTCTCGTCGCTAAAATCCAAGAATTAATCGCTAATCCAGAATTAAAAAAGACGCTCATCGCTAGCGGGCAAACAAATTCCCAAAGATTTAACTGGTCAGAATCGGCTCGCAAATTATCAAAGCTAATCCATTCCTATGAAACTCCTGCAAATAAATAAATTATATTACCCGCTTATCGGCGGCATCGAAACGGTCGTTAAAGATATTGCCGAAGGTTTAAACGGACGCAATGATTTGAGCGTTGACGTCTTGGCTTGTCAAAAAAAAGGCGCCCGCGTTATCGAAAAAATAAACGAAGTCCAGGTTTTCAAAGCCGCTTCTTTAGGAAAGGTCTTAGGTATGCCGCTCTCGCTGGATTTTTTCCGACTATTTAAAAAATTACGTCACGACTACAATTTATTTTTAGTTCATTTCCCCTTTCCGCTAGCAGCTCTTATAAGCCAGTTTATTCCTAAAGAAAAATTAATAATTTATTACCACTCAGATATTGTTCGGCAGAAATTATTTGCTTTGCTCTTTCGGCCTTTTATTTGCATCAGCTTAAAACGTGCCCAGAAAATTTTAGTCAGCGGTCAAAATATTATATCTTCGTCGCCACTTTTAAAAAAATACGCTACTAAATGTATTATTGTTCCTTTCGGCTTTAAAACAAATTTTCAAGAAACGGATTATCAAACAGCGGAAAAAATTAAACAGCAATATGCCGCAGGCAAGCCATTGCTGCTCGCTATCGGCCGCTTGGTTTATTATAAGGGTTATCAATACACCATTAAATCTCTAAAAAATATTGATGCCCGGCTTTTAATTATCGGCCAAGGCCCGGAAGCCAAAAAATTAGAAGCACTAATTACAAAAACCGCGCAAACTAATAAAATTTTTATCATCCCGCCGCAAGCACGCCTAGAACCCTACTTATTAGCCTGCGACATCTTTCTTTTCCCTTCCGCCGCTCGCAGCGAAGCTTTCGGTTTAGTGCAGCTAGAAGCGTTGGCCGCCGGCAAGCCGATTATCAACACCCGCCTTAACACGGCAGTGGAGGAAGTGAGTTTAGACGGCGTTAGTGGTCTAACCGTGGAAACAAAAAACGCCGAAGCGTTAGCAGCGGCGATTAATAAGCTTTTAAACGATAGAGTCCTCCGACAACAATACGGCGAGAACGCCAGACAGCGTTATCAAGATTTTTTCCGAATGGAAATGTTTTTAGAAAAAATTTCTCAAATAATTATTTCGTCAGCTTCAACAAAAATTTAACATCGACCGGAATTTCAGAAATTAACTTTAACTCATTTGCTTCTTGAAGCAAAACTTTAAATAAATACTGGCCCTCGCTTGTCAATCTTAAACCATTAATACCGGTAATGGCACGCAGCCTAGTCGAACCGACGACAAATTTGGCTTCATTTTTAAACTCGCCAACCTTTTGTCCTTGGGGATCGCTAATTTCAATTACATAAGTTAAATTTCTTTCCGAATCCTTAGCTTCATCATGCCACAAACTAACAACCTCCAACATAACGGGGATATTTTTATTAGCAGTCGACATCTCCTCTAATTTGGAAAAAGTGACCGTTAATTCATCAACGCAATCAATCAAACTTAAAGAGTTTGTCCGCTGATCAATTAAAGAGCGCGAACACAAAATTGTCCAAATATTTTTCATAAGTATTTAATTATGTATTAAGGATTTTTTTATTTTTATCGCTTCTAAGAAATAATATCCAAATGGGAGCGATAGAGTAAGCGGCTAGAGTGGCCAGAGCCGAGCCGATTAAACCAATTTTCGGAATTAAAATAATATTTAAAACTACGTTGACGGCCATGGCGGCAAAATTAATAGCAAAAACGGTGCGTGTACGGTTTTCTGCCATTAATTGATTATTAACCACGGCGCCTATAAACAACCCGACACTGGACCAGATATAAATTTGTAAAATCGGGACAGCGGCCAGATATTGAGCGCCAAAAATAAAACTAATAATTGGAGTGGCCAAAAACATAATCGGTAGAGCAACTAAAAATCCTAAAATACCGACTAGGCCATATAAATTTTTAAGGCGGCGATAATAAGCTTTAATATCGGCATTGCGCGCGTTGACGATAGCTGGAAAAAGTGAACCGCAAATAATAATCGGTAAAAAATAAAAAACTTCGGTGATTTTTACGGCTGCCGCATAAATTCCGACGGCCGTTTCACCCATAATTTTACCAATCATAACCTGATCAATGCGCAAATATGCGAAAGAAGCGATGGCCGACAGCATCAGCGGCCAAGAATCGCGCCAAATACTTTTAGCTAAACCGGTTTTAAATTTCCAGGCTCTAATTTTTAATCCCTGCTGATTATATAATTTAACCAAGAAAATAGCCTGCCAAACATAATCAAAAATATAAATTATTAACAACCAAATAATACCGCCCCCGAGCAGAATAAGCCCTACCTTAAGAATAGATGAAAAAACGGCGGCAATTATTTGCGCCTTAATATTTTCTTTGGCTTTTACCTGCGCATAAAAAAAAGTGGCAATAACATTAGGCGCTTGAAAAAAGAAGGAAACGCTAAACATAATTATCAACCAGCTCGTCAGCGAATAAAGACCATTAAAGATAAAGGCAAAAATAGTCGCGGTCAAAAAAGCTAAAATAGAACCGATAATCTTTAAACGAAAACTAGTCCCCAAAAGCTCGTCTCTTTTTTCCGGATGGCTAACCAATTCCCGATTCAAAATTCCATCGACACCAAGCGGACCGATAAAACTGAATAAACCGGTAAAGGCAATCACATAACTAACCAAACCATATTTATTAGGCCCTAAATAACGAGCTATCCAAGCACCGACCAAAAAAGAAACACCCAAATAAAAAACCTGGCCAAGAAACATCCAGCCAGTATTGGCAAAATAGCGCTTAAACCCTTCATGATTTAAAATCCAACGCCATTTTTCCGGGACCATTTTTTCTATTTTTAGAATAATCTTGTCTAACATCTGTTATTATTATATCATATAGGGACGCAAACTTTAAATTAGCACGATAATCTCCTAAAAACAAGTAATTTATATGAAAAAAATCATCACTTTTTATGGTCAACCGGGATGTGGCAAGTCAACCCAGGCAGAAATATTAGCGGAAAAGTATGGATTTATGAAGTTTGGCATGGGCGAACGCCTGCGAGCCGAAATTGATTCCGGGTCCAGTTTAGGGCAACAAATAAAGCCTTATGTTGATGAAGGAATACTTATTCCGGATGAGCTAATGATAGAAATAATAAAAAATATTGGCCAAAAAGCCGGCCAGTCCGGAATTATCTTTGACGGTTTTCCCAGAATTGTTTCTCAAGCAAAAATATTAGCCAAAATTGCTCTTGAACTTAACTGGAAAATTGGCAATTTCTTTTATCTGCGCCTACAGCCGGAACAAGCTTTAAAAAGAATTGAAGCGCGGGCTCAACTGAGTGGCCGTGGCGACGACGTCAGCCCGGAAGCTATTCGCAACCGCTTCCTGGTATTTGAGCGCGAATCAGCACCGCTTTTGGAATATTATCGCTCCGCCGGCAAACTAATAGAGATTGATGCCTCGCTTAGCATTGAGACAGTAAACAAAGAAATTAAAAAAAATTTATGAAATCAAATAAAAAAATAATTAAACCCTTGCTGGGTCTAGCCGGACCAATAATCCTGGCTCATTTTTTCCAAGCGGCTTACCAGCTTACTGACGCCTTCTGGGTCGGGCGCTTGGGCGAAAAGGGGGTAGCCTCCGTCGCGGTAACCGCGCCGGTTATCTTCTTTATGATGTCGCTCGGTATTGGCTTTGCGATTGCCGGCGCCACTTTAACAGCCCAATATTTCGGAGCTAAAAATGAAAAAATGGTAAGCCATAGCGCGGCCCAAACTATGATAACCGTCGTTAATGTCGCCTTATTACTAAGTGCTCTTGGTTATATTTTAGCCCCAGCTATTTTAAGATTCTTAGGAGTAGACGATTCCATTTTCTCCTCCGCCCTCTCCTATCTGCGTATTTCTTTTGTTGGTATGATTTTTAACTTTTCCTTCTTTATTTTCCAGTCTATCATGCGTAGTATCGGTCGGCCAAAACTACCAGTTTATATAGTTATAGGCACCGTTATCCTTAATTTTGCACTCGATCCTTTATTTATGTTCGGTTATGGCTTTATCCCGGCCCTAGGGGTAGCGGGTACAGCTTGGGCGACTCTTTTTACTCAAAGTATCGCCGCTGTTATCGGTTTAACAACCTTATTTGGAGGCAAATTCGGTATCAAGCTCCATCGTCGCGATTTCTTGCCAGACTTTAAATTCATGAAACGTTCTTTCTTTTTGGGTCTGCCGGCATCAATTGAACAATCAGCCAGAAGTTTAGGATTTGCCGTCATAACTGGATTAATAACTAGTTTTGGCACCTTGGCGGTCGCCGCTTATGGAGTCGGCTCTAATCTTTTTCAATTAGCGCTGATGCTAGCCTTTGGTTTTGCCGGTGCGAATGCAGCCCTGGTAGGCCAAAATCTTGGTGCTCAAGATCCTAAGAGCGCTGACCAAACCGCGCGGCTGAGCTTAAAATTAATTTTCCTGTCCTTAACTTCTCTAGGAGCAATAATCTTCATCTTTGCCCCCGCCTTCATCCGTTTTTTTGTTCCTAACGACTTGGACGTTATTCGTGAAGGCGCTTTCTTTTTGAGATTTATGGCGCCAATCTTTGGTATCATCGGCATGCAAATTATTGTTGGTAGCACCTTGCAAGCCGCCGGCGCTACTAAACAATCAATGATGCTAACGATAATTTCTCAATGGGTAATAGAGATTCCCTTAGCTTTCTTGCTGGCTAAGTTTTTCCATTTAGGCCTTTTCGGAGTTTGGCTATCATTCCCTATTACCAATCTCCTGGCGGTCGGAGTCTACTTAACCATTTTCTTCCGCGGTCGCTGGAAAAATAAAAAACTGATTAGCGAGGACTCTCGGACGCAGACACAAATCATTCAAGAGACGGAAATAAATGAAATTGTAACAACCGAAAACTAAAACTTTATTAATAAAAAACGGCGAAAAATAAAATTCGTCGTTTTTTTATTCAAATAGTAATTATTTAAGCGAAATCATAATCGCGCCGCCAACCATCAAAACTACACCGATTAAAGCGCGCCAAGAAAAAGCTTCGCCTAAAAATAGGATAGCCAGAATAAAAACAAAGACCATACTAAGCCTGTCAATTGCAACCACCGGAGTTGCTTGGCCGTTTTTTAAAGCAAAAAAATAGAAAAGCCAGGACATAGCACCAAAAATACCCGCCAAAATAATTAATAACCAATCTTTGTTAGAAAAACTATGAAAATTAAAGCCATCAAATTTTCTTAAAGCAAAACTAACAACAATTAGAAAGCCGGCCATAATAATCGAGCGGACAGTGGTCGCAAGTGTAGAATCAATATTTTTGAGTCCCAGCTTACCGACAATTGCCACTCCGGCGGCAAAGATAGCAGATAAGAATGCGTAAAATAACCACATAAAAAATATTTATTAATCTATTAATAAATTACGCCTAAAACCGGTTTTTTACAAGTTAAACATCCTTCCCCGATCGATCGCCTGACAGAATAGCGCCACTACCTTGCATAAAAAGGTAGTAGGTGATATAATGAAATTAATAAAAATAAATCAATAAAAATATGGAAGATGAGTTTAAAAAATCAATGGAGAATGCCGCCGCACAAATGCGTAAAGGTGTTTTAGAATTTGCTATTTTATTGGTAATTGCTAAACGTAAAATATATGCCAGTGAAATAATCAGTCGGCTAAAAAACGCAAAGTTGACGGTAGTTGAAGGGACAATTTATCCCCTGCTCTCCCGCTTAAAAAACTCCGAACTTTTGGAATATAAATGGGAAGAATCAAAGTCTGGCCCGCCCCGAAAATACTATTCTTTGACAGCTAAAGGGAGACAGTTTCTTAAGGGCTGTGAAGAGCAGTGGAAAAGCCTGGAGAGCGCGATAACAAATTTAAAAAAATAACCATATGAAAAAAACTATTTCTATAAACTTAAGCGATCAAAACTTCTCAATTGAGGAGGATGCCTACGAAAAATTAGCTTCTTATTTAAAAAGTATTAAAAATCATTGCGGTGACGCAGACGCGGATGAAGTAATGGCGGACATTGAAAACAGCATGGCCGACAAACTTAAATCGTCTTTAAACTCCTACAAAGAAATTGTTACTCTGGAAGACGTTGAGTCTCTGATAAAGATAATGGGGACAATTGAAGATTTTGATCGCGAAGTCGGCGGCGGGGGCGAAGTAGAAAGCGACGAAGAATCTTTACCGGAAAATAAAACGAAACGTAAGCTGTACCGCGATTCCGACAATGCGGTTATTGGCGGCGTCTGTTCCGGTTTAGGCGCTTATTTCGATATTGATCCGGTCTTATTCAGGGTAATTTTCTTCGCACTGGTATTTGCCGGCGGCAGTGCCTTCCCGCTTTATATCCTTCTCTGGATAGCCATGCCGGAAGCAAAAACTGCCCATCAAAAATTAGAAATGCAAGGACAAGCGCCAACGATTGCCGCCTTTAAAAATCTGGCTAAAACCGGCAAACAGATTCAAGACAATTGGAAAAAACGCTGGCAAAAACGTTCGGCGCTAGATAAAATATTCAGCCTACCGCTAGTTATTCTTAACGGTCTCTTTCTCGCCATTAAAAAAGTCTGGCGGGCTTTATGGCCGATATGTCTTTTTTGCATCGGCATTTTTTTAACAGTCTTCTCCTTAATCGGCTTAGCCGCCATCAGTATTGGCGCTCTTTTTATGTTGTTATTCAACAATCCGGTCTATAAATTTTCCTTTATTCCGATTACCGAATTAACGGCCGTTGTTCCTTACACTTGGCTGATAATCACTGGGTTTTTATCCCTAGCTATTCCGGCAATTTTATTTATTATCGGCGGATTAGCGATTATCCGCAAGAAAAATTTTTTAAGCTTTGCCGCCGGCTCTATTATGGTCGCCGTCTGGATGATGTCCGGAATTGTCTTTTCCGCTCTCTGCTTGCGTTACGCGCCAGAACTAAAACAAAAATTTGATAATTACTACGCGACCGAACAAGTTAAACAAGTAATTGACCTCGCGGAAATAGAAGAAATAGAAGTTTACGGGAACCGCTTAAATGTTTTTGTAAGCGCAAACACTAGCACTCCACCCATTATCAGCGGCCGACAAATAGATTTAAGCAGTTTAGAAATTAAACGCGAAAATAAAAAATTAATTATTACGCAACAAAAATATCAACCGGAAGCAACCTGCATCAACTGTCATTTGTCCTCAATGGAGTTAGTTATCGCGACCAGTACTAAATTAAAAATTACCGCCCACGACGGAGCCGATATGTTTGATGAGACGGCTCCAATTCCAGAACCAATAATTGAAGATAATAATTTACCGGATTATGAAAATTCCGCCCCTACAATCTCCGAATAAACAACAAAAATCTCCGCCGACGCGGAGATTTTTTTATCATTAATTTTGTAAAACAGACGATTTATTTCTTAAGTGCCTTTTCTTTATTAAATAAAATATAAGAATAAATACTGGTCCAGACAATAATAATTATAATTCCGCCAAAAAGAATTCCCATGGCGATTGCTGGTTTCAGCCACGGAGCGGCAATTAATGCCAGACCCCAAACAACAAATAGCTTGGCACCTAAGCGATGGGTTTTATTCCAAACATTCTCCGAGGATAGAGTCCAACTAGTTCTAATGCCGATGAAAAAATTAGATTTAAGCTTGCCGAAATAATTACCCAAAACAATCATTAAGACCCCGATGGCGCCGCTGACGGTAGCACCGATGTTAATAGAATAACCGAGATTGGCGAAGGTAGCGGCACCAAAAGTGACCGCCAGCACCAGCATAATCATTGTCCTAAAAGTTAAATACACATTTGCAAACTCGCTATAGCGCTCACTGCGCGGATCAAATTTAGGCATTAAGGAAAGAAGCGCGTACATAAACGCCATTAAAACCGGGAACATAATTGCATGGAATTCTCGGCTCATCCAACCGTTGGCTTGACCGTTAAAATCCCAATGGCTAATGACTCTCATTGGCAATTGCGGATAAGACCAAATACTTAAAGCGATAACTACCGCGATAATAAGTAGCGGCCAAATTTCTGTCTGCCAAGAAAATTTAATCGGATTTTTCATAATTTTATTACTTATTAAAATTTATTTTTTAAACATTTTAGCTAACCCTTCCATAATCTCTTCGGCCACGCTCATATTAAGTTCGTAAAAAATTTGTCGGCCATCGCGACGAGAACTAACCAGGCCAGCGCGCCGTAAAATATCCAGATGATGTGACAAGGTTGCCAGGGTAATATTCACGCTCTTGGCAATTTCACTGACCGGCAGCTCCGACCTCTTAAGACACTTGATTATCTTTTGGCGATTAGGGTCGGCCAAAGCGGCAAAAGTATTATTTAAAGACATCAGTTTATATTTAGATATTTAGATATATATCTAATTATATCGCAAATATAAAAAGGCGTCAAGGCCTTCTTATTTTCCCTCTCTATTTTTCCCATTCCGCCTTAATAAGCGGCACTATTTGCTTGCGCATAATCATCCCTTCCCGAACGCCAACCGGACCGGCAAAACGGGCGCCTAAAACTTTTCCCAAAGTCATCTTCAGGTTTAAATCTTCGGTCACGAAGTAATTCTTTTCTTTTTCCAGCTCGATAACTGTCAAAAAAATACAATCTAATTTTTTTTCCGCCTTTAAATTATTTAAAATGGCCAAAATATCAAATTCACGTTCCTCGATTAATTTCTCGGCACCGATAAGTTCCAACTGAACAATGCTGATTTTTTTGCCACCAATTTCAAAAACGGCAATCTCGCTTCCCATTAATTGCGCCAACTTATCACCGCTCGTATCCGACTTAGCTAAAAATAATTCTTTCCAATAATCATCACTAATTTCCAATTTTTGGCGCAACCAAGCCGCCGCTACAAGGTCCCGCTCCGTTGTTACTCCGGCCCGAAAATTAAGAGTATTGGAAATTATTGCGCTATATAATAAAATCGCCGCCTCCACCGAAATCTCGACTTTATTATTAATAAACTTTTCGGCAACCAGTGTCGCGGCCGCACCGACTAATTCAATTTGTTTCCGGGCTCGAGGAAACTTATCAGCTTCGTTAATCTGACGGTGATCAATAATTTCAATAATTTTATCAAACTCTATCTTCCCGCCCAGACCGTTAAGATCGCTGGCGTCAACTAAAATAATTTCCGAATAATTCAAAGAATCGGCTATCGTAAGCGAAGGGGTAATTTTAAATCGATTACAAACGTATTTGGCTTCAGCGTGAGCTTCGCCCACTATCCCGGCAACGGCTTTTACTCCTTGTTTATTTAAAAATTCGGCGTAAGCGAAGGTTCCGGCGTAACCGTCTAAATCCGGTCCGACATAACAAGTTACTAAAATTGGTTTTTTATTTTCCATATCATTTATTCTATTTATATATTATACCCTAAAGTTGGAGGCAAATAAAAGATATGCTATAATTAGGATATAATTTTGGGTCTTATCAACTATGGGTGTAGGAAAAATATTTTCACGTACAGACACTATCGGCGGCTTAGAAATAGGCGATGACGCTTTGCGTTTTGCTTTATTAAAAAAAGGACGGCTCGGCCTGGAGACGGAGATTTTGGTTGAAGAAAAACTTGATAATCAAAAAAAATTGCCGAAATCAGAAGAGCTCGCCAAAAAATTATCTCTCTTCGCCAAGAAAAATCACATTAAATATATAATCGCCTCCATTCCGACTAATAATATTTTTGTTAAACTTTATAACTTTCCGGCCAATATTTCTAAGGAAAAAATAAATGAATCAATGGAGCTTAATGTCGAATTACAGCTGCCCCAAAAAAAATCTGATATCTATTGCGACTGGATGGAAATTGAAAAAAATGAAATTAGCCAGAAAGTTTTACTTTCCTATATTAAAAAGGATTACGCTGAAAATCTAATAAATATCTTAAAAAAATCCGGCTTAAAATTAGTAGCGCTTGAAAGCCACGCCTTAAGCTTGTCCCGAATTATTAAGCAGGCTAAAGATGAGGCGCTGCTTATCTTGAAAAAAGATGAAGATAATATCTCTTTTTCGGTTATCATAAACAATAATTTGATATTTTCTCAAAGCATACCGCAAGAAAAAATTAACGGCAACCTTAAAGGAGAAATAAGCAGGGTTATTAATTATCACGGCTGGTTTGGTATCAATATTAAACAATTGGCACTGCTGGGCGATTTTTCACCTCAAGAAATAAAGAAAATGCCTCTCAAGCCGGTAACTCTAGAAAAAATTGATAATCAAAAAAATGAAAAAATTAATCCCAAGTTCTTAATTGTTTTGGGCGCCGCCAAACGCGGTTTAATACCCAGGAAAGATGATGTGATAATAAGCTTAATGGAAATCGGCACCGAAAAAGCTTATGCCCATGAAAAAGCTAATCTAAATGCTAACTTTTTAATCGGCACCAGCGCCGTCTTAGCAACCTTCTTCGTGCTTATTTTTTTCGCCACCTGGTCATTTATGTCCATAATGCAAAACAACTACAACAAAAGAATTAGCTCTCTCAGCTTGTTGCCTGGTTCGGAGAACGGCATTTTACTAAAAGAAAAAGCGGATAACTTTAATAGCTTGATTTCCCAAGCTAGCGCCATGAATGGGCAAGAAATAGTTTGGAGCAAAGTAATCGAGGAAATAAGAAGTAAAACAAATGACAATGTTAAAATAAATACACTTTCTCTTCCTGATGCCACGGGATTATTGACTATCAGCGGGACGGCTAAAGACCGAGATTCAATTAATAATTTTAAAAAATCATTTGAAGATTCTGATTTATTCGGCGATGTTAATATCCCTCTTAATAATCTCGGCAAAAAAGAAGACATCCCATTCTCCATCACCTTTAAAATTAAGAATAGCGAATTAATTCACAAACAATGAGGACTACTATTAAAACCAGCTTTAAGATTAAAATAATCGTTAAAATAATTATTATTCTAATAATTATAGCGTTGGCCGTGGCCGCGATTTACTTTTTTAGCAGACAAATAAAGCATATTGATTCGAGCATGATGGAAAGAAAGGAAATGGATTTTCTGGTTTCTCACCAGGAAGTTCTTAACGCTAGAATAAAAAACGACTTTTCCAATATTGATCCTGACTATCAAGAAAAAATTGTTGCTTCCCTGCCTTCGGTCTACAATATCCTTGGCTTTGTCGATACTATGGAAAGTTTGTCGCAAAAATATTCTTTCCGGCAAACTTTAAGCTTCTCGCCACCAACGCCAGCCCCGGAAATAGCGGGGCCGATTCCGGTAATGGCTATAAATTTTAATCTTATTATTGATGAAATAAATATTGAAAGTTTTGTCGCTTATTTGCAGGATTTCGAAAATCTACCATATTTCGTTTCAATTAACAGCATTAACCACATCAGCCTGACGCCTAACGCCTGGCAAGGACGAGCCTCGGTTAATATTAGCGGACGACTTTATGCCAAACAATAAAAAAATTAATAAAGAATCTTTGATTTACCCAGCAATTTTTATTGTCTATTTTTTAATTATCGCTTCAGCTTTCGCTTATTCAATTAAATTTTTAAGCAAGACAATTAATTCCGCCTTAGATGAACCGCAAAATGAAGTTTTAACAGAAGAATATGCCAGTCTTAAATTAAAAGAATATTCGTTAGTAGCCCAAAAATTAGGCTTAAGCAGAGTAAATAGTTCTGAACCGGAAATTAAGACCGAAATTGAAACAAATAACGCTTCCAGTAGTCCGGAGATTTTAAATCCGACAACCGAGATTCAGTCCACAAGCACAAACCCAACAGCCGATGCTCAATCAGCCGAAACCCTTCCTAAAATATTAGTCATTAATTCGACTTTAAAGCCTGGTTTAGCAACTAATTTAAAAAATAAATTAGAAAGCAGCGGTTTTGAAGTATTAACCCCAACTAATAACAATCTTAATTTAGATACCACGGCTATAAAAATAAAAGACGGCTTTATCAGATCTTCTAATTTTACAACAATAAAAAACATCGTCTCCGAAAATTATAACTTTATAATTCTACCGCTAGAAGACGATGTGGCGCACGATATAGAAATAATTATTGGCAACAACTAAATTACTGCCAAGTATAACTGGCGATTTTTCCGTAATTGTCTAAAATTGCATTAACTTGAACCGTTCGGGAAATATCATAAATATGACCTTCGGAAGTAATAACAATTTCGCTGCTAGTTGGCGCCGTTAGCGGTGCGTAGTCGACAGTAATACACCCAGCTATGCCTCCAGAGCAGCCGCCAGTCACTGTTTCTATCTGAAAACTATTGGAGCATGAGTTACACGGCTGTCTAGCAATTTTGACCAAAGCTTCCTTAGCGCCAATCTGAGCATATTCTAAAGCTAAATTTGATTTATCCTGATTACTGGTTGCCAGGCTATCTGACAAACTGATTGAACTAATAAAAAGACCGACCGAAATAATCAAAATTAATAAACCCAATACTAGAGGGATGGAGGCGACACCGCTTTTGTCTCTTTTTTTGATAAGCATACTAGAAATCTTGATTTAAATTGATGGTCGTTTTCTGGCTTTGCCCATAATTTAATTCCGAACTAGAACTATTATAGGCGCCAGAAAAATCTATCTCCACTCCGACTCGCTTCTTGCCCAATACACTATTGGAATTTTCTAAGCGCGTAAATTGCAAATCATTGATTCTGATAAAATCGGAGCTGATATACTCGGCTGGCTGACTGTTTATTTGGCGAGTAATTCGATTATTGCTTAAAGTATATTTTATTGATTGGCCGGCTATTGTTAAATCTAAAACACTGGAAGTCGCTCCAGCACTAGCCGGAGTAGTAAGCGCTGTTGCTAACAAAATATCTCTTTTAATCTTGGCGTTAATAAAAGTAAAATTGGAATTAAGTTCGCTTTTAGCCTGAACATTGGAGCCGCCTTTATTAATCAATAAAAAGGTATTAGCCAAAATAACCGACATGACGAGGAGCACTGATAAATACAAAAGCAGCTCCATTAATGTAAAGCCTGATTTTAATTTTGTTTTTAAATCTTTGCTGGCCATAAATTAAGGACTCCAACTAATCATAATCTCATTTATTTGCGGCGTATAATCACCACCACTGACACAATCGCTAGAACAGATTCTAACCTTATACCTAAAGTACCGCTTGTTATTAAGATCGCTGTAACAGGAAAGCTGGACAGGAAGATCGGAATCAGGAGAATACCAATCACTATCGCCGCCGATACAACCGGCACCGATATAATTCCAGGGGCCAGTAGAACTATCTGAGGCGGCAATCTGAAATTTTACGCTTCCCTGGTTTAAAGCCGGCCCGCCTAAACTGCCGCGCCACATAATTGAATTGTAAGCCGCGCCATTAGCATTCCCGGTTGAATCAAAAACAACCGATATCAAATCTCCGTAGGCGGGATAACCGACTGTTACCGCACTAGGTATTTTCCACGCCACATATATATAAGCGCCGCCAGAAGCATTGACTTCCGCGCCGAGACCAACTTGGAAACCGCCAGTCACGAAGGCTTGAATCTTGTCCGCCGCTTGCGCGGTGGTAATAAAATATTGGGTTAAGTCGCCCGTTAAGGTTCGCGGTCTTTGGACGCCAGCGGAATTAGTATTTCTTTTCACCCAAACTAAGTCGGGATCAAAACCGGGGTCAGTGATACTCCGATTATCCGCTCCAGTTCCGGTATATAAGCCGACTTTGAAATTAGTTCCATTTTTGAATCCAAAATAATAAAACATACCAGCCGAACTATTAACACTAGTACTCGTTCCAATTTGAAAACCGTCTGTTTGCAGAGCTTGCACATGATTAGCAGCATCAGCGGTGGCGGCATAGAAACTGCTTAAATCGCCGACATGACTAGAGGTTCTAAAAATACCGGCGACGGCACCAACAACCTTGATGGCCAACATATTAGCTTGAAACGGCAAACGGGTAATGTTGCGATTATCGATTCCATTGCCATAATAGGCGCCGATATAGAAATCTCCCGAACCGGAATTGGTTTCTGGATTCCAAGCATTACCGAAGGCCTGCCAATGGTAGACGGTGCCGGCAGTGTTAGTTGTCGCGTGATTATAAACTGTAAAACCATCAGATTTAATGGAAGTAATCGCGCCGGTAATATTAGTTGTCGCAGAATCAAGATAAGAGGTAGTATCACCAGCCATTTGGCTGGTTCTAAACACGCCGGCCACCGTCCCGGTAGTTTTGACAATTACTAAATCTGGTTTAAAATCCAGACCAGAAATACTTTGATATTGCCCAGTCCCTGTATAAGTGCCTGAGGCCATTTTGTAGGTGCCACTAGAATTCCTGACAGCATTCGCGCCGCCGAAGGCGGCATAATAAATAATGTTGCCGGAGCCATTAGAAGTGGCATGCGATCCCACTTGGAAGCCATCTGTTTGTTGAGCTTGAATGGAATTAACTAGATTGGCGGTATCGGTAAAATAACTGGCGTTGTCGCCATATGATTCGTTCACGCTAAACATTCCCGAGACAGCCGTCGTCGCGTTGGCATTTTTCAAAAACAAAAAATCAGGCACAAAGCCAACACCAGTAATATTACGATTATCAGTCGCGTTGCCGGTATAGGTGCCAACATTAACCGAGCCGGCGCTAGCTTTAAAGGCAGCAAAATAGTAGATACCGGCGCTGGCACTATTAGTGGTTCCAACCGAAAACCCGGTGGCATCAATTGTAGTGTATAGGGCTCCGGCCGTATTTTGGGTAGTGGCCATAAAGTATTGCCCGGCATTCGTGGGCATCGCCGACGAACGCCAATTGGCCGCCACGGCCGTATTTTGTTTGACTAATATCAAGTCTGGTTGAAAACCAACTGTCACCGCCTTGGCCGCTCCCGTCCCAGTATATGAACCGACGCAAAACGTTCCGGTTGCTGAACAATCTGAACCGGCAAAGGCGACCCAAACGTGCCGGACGCCGGCGGTATTAGACAAAGCGCCAGTAACAGTGAAACCATCAGCGTCAATCATAATTGCTGAGGCCACATCAGCCGTAGCAACACCTAAATATGAGCTATTTAAAACGGGCATGGCACTAGTCTTGAGTAGTGCGCCAGTACCGGCATTAGTGTTGGCTTTTAAAATAATCATCTCTGGCCTAAATCCCAGACCGGTGATAGATTTGGCGCCGCCGTTACCAATATAGTATCCGGTTTGGACTTGGTAGGTGGGGGGCACTATTGTTTGCGTAGAATTCTGTTTCCACGCCACATATATATAAGCTCCGGAAGCAGCATTAACTTCCGCGCCGAGACCAACTTGGAAACCGCCAGTCACGAAGGCTTGAATCTTGTCCGCCGCTTGCGCGGTGGTAATAAAATATTGGGTTAAGTCGCCCGTTAAGGTTCGCGGTCTTTGGACGCCAGCGGAATTAGTATTTCTTTTCACCCAAACTAAGTCGGGATCAAAACCGGGGTCAGTGATACTCCGATTATCCGCTCCAGTTCCGGTATATAAGCCGACTTTGAAATTAGTTCCATTTTTGAATCCAAAATAATAAAACATACCAGCCGAACTATTAACACTAGTACTCGTTCCAATTTGAAAACCGTCTGTTTGCAGAGCTTGCACATGATTAGCAGCATCAGCGGTGGCGGCATAGAAACTGCTTAAATCGCCGACATGACTAGAGGTTCTAAAAATACCGGCGACGGCACCAACAACCTTGATGGCCAACATATTAGCTTGAAACGGCAAACGGGTAATGTTGCGATTATCGATTCCATTGCCATAATAGGCGCCGATATAGAAATCTCCCGAACCGGAATTGGTTTCTGGATTCCAAGCATTACCGAAGGCCTGCCAATGGTAGACGGTGCCGGCAGTGTTAGTTGTCGCGTGATTATAAACTGTAAAACCATCAGATTTAATGGAAGTAATCGCGCCGGTAATATTAGTTGTCGCAGAATCAAGATAAGAGGTAGTATCACCAGCCATTTGGCTGGTTCTAAACACGCCGGCCACCGTCCCGGTAGTTTTGACAATTACTAAATCTGGTTTAAAATCCAGACCAGAAATACTTTGATATTGCCCAGTCCCTGTATAAGTGCCTGAGGCCATTTTGTAGGTGCCACTAGAATTCCTGACAGCATTCGCGCCGCCGAAGGCGGCATAATAAATAATGTTGCCGGAGCCATTAGAAGTGGCATGCGATCCCACTTGGAAGCCATCTGTTTGTTGAGCTTGAATGGAATTAACTAGATTGGCGGTATCGGTAAAATAACTGGCGTTGTCGCCATATGATTCGTTCACGCTAAACATTCCCGAGACAGCCGTCGTCGCGTTGGCATTTTTCAAAAACAAAAAATCAGGCACAAAGCCAACACCAGTGATATTACGATTATCAGTCGCGTGGCCGGTATAGGTGCCAACATTAACCGAGCCGGCGCTAGCTTTAAAGGCAGCAAAATAGTAGATACCGGCGCTGGCACTATTAGTGGTTCCAACCGAAAACCCGGTGGCATCAATTGTAGTGTATAGGGCTCCGGCCGTATTTTGGGTAGTGGCCATAAAGTATTGCCCGGCATTCGTGGGCATCGCCGACGAACGCCAATTGGCCGCCACGGCCGTATTTTGTTTGACTAATATCAAGTCTGGTTGAAAACCAACTGTCACCGCCTTGGCCGCTCCCGTCCCAGTATATGAACCGACGCAAAACGTTCCGGTTGCTGAACAATCTGAACCGGCAAAGGCGACCCAAACGTGCCGGACGCCGGCGGTATTAGACAAAGCGCCAGTAACAGTGAAACCATCAGCGTCAATCATAATTGCTGAGGCCACATCAGCCGTAGCAACACCTAAATATGAGCTATTTAAAACGGGCATGGCACTAGTCTTGAGTAGTGCGCCAGTACCGGCATTAGTGTTGGCTTTTAAAATAATCATCTCTGGCCTAAATCCCAGACCGGTGATAGATTTGGCGCCGCCGTTACCAATATAGTATCCGGTTTGGACTTGGTAGGTGGCAGCGGATGCTTGCTTAATTTGGGGCTTAAAAAGATTGGCCATTTTCGAATCAATAACATTAGTATCGTTTAAAGAGAGGTATAGCGAATCAACTACATTACGATCACTGATTATTTTGACTAATTTTTGTAATAGCGGCTCAGAAGGAAACCCAGAAATAAAAAAGACTACCAATAAAATAGCTGCTAAAATTGATTGTCTTAATTTTTTAGTTCTGAGAGACATAATCATAAGCTGATTTTGATAATTCTTTCATAATTTCTTGGGCATGCTCGACTCCGCCACCGTCCTCAACTTCAACCATAATAGTAATTAAGTAGGGACGATTAGGAACATAAACAATCCCGGAATCCAAAAATACTACTTCTTTAAACTCTTCGCCGATCTTATGAGAAAAAACAATATCAGGGTCGATGCCGGCGCCCACAAATTCATTAAATTTGCTCTCCGATAGCCATTGCAAAAGCTGTTGCGAGTTATTACGGTTTAAATAACTAGCATTGTATAAAGCGCGAAAAACGCGAGAATATTCTTTGGCGGTAATATTATAATCTTCATTAAAAAGCTGCTCCATCCCTAAAGCCTCAAACATATCCGTATATTCCTCACCACTCAAATTTCTGACTAAAATTTTGTGAGCGGTGTTATCGGAATTAATTAATGTTTCTTTTATCAATTCTTCAATGGTAAACTTGGTGCCGACCGGCTTTTTATAAAGTTCTCCGAAACGGTCATCTTTATCCTCTTCAAACAAGACTAATTCATTAGAAAGTTTCCACTTCCCGTCCTCTACTCGTCTCATGACCACAAAAATTGTCGGCATTTTACTAAGCGAAGCCGGCCAAAATCTAGCATCTTGATTAATGGAAACATTGGCGCCAGTATTTAAAAACTCAAAATAAACACCAATTTTATTACCATCTTTTTCATATTTAGCGACTATTTCTTTCATCTGCCTGCGCACCGGCTCAATGGTACTAAAAAAATTTTCTTGTTCAACAACGCTCCTGGCGGGGTCCAATAAATTATACTTGGCAATTTCAGCTTTAACGGCATTGAAATCTTGTTGGCGCATCATAAAAATTGTTACACCAACGGCTATAGAGATAATTAAAGAAACTCCTAAAAAGTGAACAATCAGCCATTTTAAATTTATCTTTTTTCGCTTTTGATTTTCAGCAATCTGATGCTTGAATTTATGTCCCATATTATAATTAATTAGCTTGAAGCTTAATACTTCCCTGAGAACTGCTAACATCCATACTGGTGGCACTATCATACAAAGTGCTCGGGCAAGCAAGGGGGCCGGCGCCAGTCCCCGTCCAGTCCGTTTGATAGCAAGC
This sequence comes from Candidatus Falkowbacteria bacterium S5_I03, assembly GCA_019248265.1. Classification (GTDB taxonomy): domain Bacteria; phylum Patescibacteriota; class Patescibacteriia; order Patescibacteriales; family UBA12465; genus UBA12465. The sequence goes on along the minus strand of JAEHGX010000010.1, from coordinate 25,642 downwards.
TTGGTTGTGCCAACGCATAACATAAGTATTTTTACTGATACTCCTGTCGTTCCAAGAAACGGTGATGATAATTCTTTGCACTGAAGGATCATCTCCCAAACCGCCAACACACGGCGGCACATTGCTATCATTTATGATGTTGTTAGACGCATCACGACACACATTAGAAACAGTGAAATAACGGTTATAATCCTGACCGCCAACATTCACCGTCTCCTCGCCACTAGTAACCGTCCAAGCGCCAAGAGACATGAGCGGATAATAATGAGTGCTGGTATTTTTTGTTAAATTGTAAATATCGTTCCAACTAGAAAAAGCAATGCTTTCAGTGGCGCTAATCACCTCATCCATCAAATTTAAAGCGGCTGCGTTTTCAATAGCAACTTTATTAACATTAAGACTGACCATGATTATTTGGGCGACTATCGGCACCAAAACCGCAAAAACGCCAATCACAACCAATAGTTCCAAAAGGAGCGCGCCACCTAAATTTGTTTTTCTAAAATAATTAAACATCCTTAAAAGAATTAATTAACCAGACCCTCAGCATTAACTATGATATTTTTTTGATCCTGGGCGGATTTAACACTAATAGTTGCGCTGGAACTAGTTCCGCTTAAACCGGTAAAAATAATATCCAAATTATTGCCCTCGCTCGGTGTTAAGAAACTAAGTCCACCACTTAAATAGGTGGTAGTTTTGATACTAGTCGAGGCGTGGGCATAGGCGCCAGGGCTGGAAAAAAATTCATAATAATCGGAGCCACCATTTACAAAATGAATTCCCCAATTATTACTCTCTTGGCCGCTCATGGCATTGCTCCTAGCTACTCGTAAATCAAAAATTATAGTCTTAGAAACACTATCAATATTTTTCCCCATGGCAAACCCGTTGTAAACTTCCCGACTAGTAAGTGCGACAATTGTTAAAATCGCCATCACCAATAATAGCTCTAATAAAGTGAAGCCTGGCTTGTAATTACTATGATTTTGCATCTTAATATTTAAAACTGCCAACCATCTGATAAATCGGCATTAAAATCGCTAAAGAAATCAGGCCGACGGTTAATCCCATAAATAACAGCAGAAGCGGCTCCAGCAAAGTGGTCAAATCTTTTAAAGCGCCCTCAACATCTTCTTCGTAAAAATCAGAAAAATTTTTCAAAACATTGCCTAAGGTACCAGTTTTCTCGCCCACGGCCATTAAGCTGGTCAAGAAATTAGGAAATAACTCCGGATTATCTTTTAAGGCTTCAGACAGCGGGGCACCATTTTTTATATCTTCACCGGCCTTCAAAATTGCCGCTTCATAGCGCTCATTGCCAACAGCCCGAGCCGTCAAGTTCAAGGATTCAGAAATTGATAAAGAGCCGCTAATCAAACTGCCAAGGGTTCTGGAAAAACGAACTAGCATTACTTTTTTAATCAGCTTCTTAAAACCAGGGGCATTAAACATTATATAGGAAATAATTTTCTTACCGACAGCCGTTTTTTTAAAATATTTAATAAAAACAATTAGCAAAATTACCACAACCGCGTCCAATAAAAAACTAAAACTCAGGGCCTGACTAATATCTATCAAAAATCTCGTAAGCAGCGGCAATTCGATATTATTTTGCGTAAAAGATTTGGACAGTTTAGGCAAAACAAAAATCAACATCACGACTACGATGGAAATGGACGCGATTATTAAAACTAGAGGATAAGTTAAAGCGGCTTTAACTTTTTTAATCAGACTATATTCGCGATTAAGGTGGTGGTTTAATTCTTCCAGGGATTTATCTAGAGTGCCGGAACTCTCACCCGCCTTAATCATGCCGGAAAAAATCGGTGAAAAAATCTTAGGATGCTTGGCAAAAACTGAAGACAAGGCTTGCCCGTTTAAAACACTCTGCTGAGCTTCAATTAAAAAATCTCTAACTATTTTTTTATTGTTATCAGCCACCATTATTTCCAGGGCTTCGCTTAAAGTAAGGCCGGCCTTAATCGTCGAGGCTAAGTTGCGGATAAGAATTATCCGATCTAAATAAGTAAAGCGGTCAAAAAGCACAATTGAATTCAGCTCTTTGGCTTTTTGGCTATCACTTTTTAATTCAATCTTGATTGGGGTTAAGTGTTTCTGATTAATAACGGCAATCACTTCCTCTCTATTTAAAGAATTAATTTCAGCGACCACAATTTTCCCTTCCTCATTAATCGCTTCGTAAATAAATAAACTCATATATAATTATTCGCTAGTTACCCGCAAAATTTCACCAACCGTAGTTGAACCTTTTTGAACTTTCTCTAAACCATCCTCAAACATGGAAATCATGCCGTCGCTAATGGCCGCTTTTCTGATTTGGCTGGCGGACATCGATTTGGTAATTAAAGCGCGAATCTTATCATCAACCAACAAAACTTCAAAAATACCGACTTGTCCGGAAAAACCGCTGCCCTCACAAACCTTACATCCGCGACCGCGATAGGCGGAACTAGGAATGAGCTTAGCCTTCTTTTTGGCTGGCACGCCAGATAAATTCAACTGTTTGACTAAGGAGGTCTTCTCAAGCGCCGAGAGCTTATAAGACTCTACGCAAGAAGTACAAATTTTTCTGACCAAGCGCTGTGCGATAACCAAATTAAGCGTCGACGAAAGCAAAAACGGCATCGTCCCCATGTCCAGCAAGCGCGGAATGGCGGAAGGCGCGTCATTAGTGTGTAGTGATGACAAAACCAGGTGGCCGGTTAAGGCTGAATGAACGGCGATGTCCGCAGTTTCATTATCACGGATTTCGCCAATCATGATAATATCAGGATTTTGACGGAGCAAAGCTCTAAGACCATTAGCGAAGGTGACCCCGGCTTTAGCATTAACCTGGGTTTGATTAATACTGGCCACTTCATATTCAATCGGGTCTTCAATGGTCGTAATATTAACCTTAGGGGTATTTAAAATATGTAAAATTGAATAAAGCGTAGTGGTTTTACCGTGACCAGTCGGACCAGTAACCAGAATCATACCGTGCGGTTTTTTTATCTCCTCGCTAATAAGCCCTTCTAAATTTTCATTAATTCCTAAGTCAGATAAAGACAGGGGCTTGGCCGAGCTCTTTAACAAGCGCATTTCCGCTTTTTCACCATTTAAAACCGGCATTACATTAACCCGGACATCAATCTTGGCGCCGGCCTCCAAATTAAAATGAAAGCGGCCATCTTGAGGAATGCGATGTTCGTCAATCTGCATGCCAGCCAAAATTTTAACGCGCGCCACTAAAATCTGACTAATGTCATTAGGTAATGATAAAATTTCCTGCATAATGCCATCAACGCGATATCTGACTAATAATTTTTTAGGCAGGGGCTCAAAATGAACATCCGAGGCATTCATCATAATCGCATTTTCCAAAATGCTATCTAAAATACTGACAATTGGAATAGCTTCGACAATTTTTGCTAAATCGGTTTCCCCACTCAAAGAAGCTGATTGTTTGATACTCTCTTCAATAATCTGATTGAAGTTAGCGCCAATCGTTTTACGATATTGCTTAAAAACAAAAGCCAAGCTAACCGAAGAGGTTAAATAAACATCAGGCCACAAGCCATATTTGGCGCTGATAAAGTTAATGGTGTCTAAATCAAGTGGATTAAGCATGGCGATTTTGGCACTCTTCGCTTCTGAATTATATTCAAAAACAACCACCCCTCGACTCTTAGCAAAGGCCTCGGGCAACAACCTCAAGGTTTCCGGATCGATTACCACTTTCTTTAAATTAATTAGGGGGACATTAAAATAAGGAGCCAAAAGTTCAAGCAAATAATCTTCAGATATTTCTTCGCGCCCCACTAAAACATTAATAATATTTTGGCCGGAACGAAAAGCCTCCGCCTGGGCGTCCGCAAATGTTTTTTCGTCAACCAAACCGGAATCCAATAAAATTTCTTTTAATTTTTCCTCTTTGATATACATGTGAAAAAAATTACTATTTTAATAAGAATATTATAGCATATTCCCGCTTTGGGGTATATTAAAAAATTTAAATTTAACTAAATAAAAAGCGTTCCCAAGCCGATAAGTTTTAAAAAATATCCGGCTCCCAAAAAACTTAATAAAAGAGCTAAAATTATTAACCGTTGCCAACTGATACTCATCTTTTTAAAAACTAGGAAATTAAACAAACTGGACAAGACCCCAAGAAAGAGCAGCAACGGAATAAAAAATAATATTTTCGGCGAAGCAATTAAAAGACTGGCCAGAAACAGCAAATCCAGCTCCCTATCAGAGATAAATTGCGCCTTATATTTTCCAAATACTTTAAAAATTGAATAGAAAAATAAGGCCAAAAACAAACTCACGATGTCAGCCAAGAAAAAATGAAAGAAAGAATATGATAAGAAATATGACCAAGGCTGATAGGGCGGCAAGAAAAAACTGCTAAAATTATTGGATTGCCAGACAAAATATTGGACCAAAACCAGGCCAAAATCAAAAATGAGCGTTGCCCCAATTAAAAACCAGGCTAATTTTTTAAAAGATATTTTTTGAAAAATCTTTAATTTTTTATAAAAATCCGATAAATAAATTAGGATAATCAAAACCAAAATTATCCCAGAAAAAATTAACGGGCAATAAACTAAAAACTGATTCAAAAAGAAATATAACATACAAAAACTTAAGGGTTCTTAAATAATTAAACCTTATTAATTTATATTTAAATTATAGCAAAAAAACAGCCCCTAAAGAAGGGGCTGTTTAATATTTTTGCCAACTAATAACTTAGAAATCTGTTCCTGTACCTAAAATGGTCAAATCGGTGCCAACTTCATAATAATTGGCGTTATTACCACCGTCTTTAGCCATCTTATTATCATCTGAGGTGTAAGCATTACTCTCTAAACGAGCATCAATTTCATATTTACCGGTAGTTTGCAAGCAAGCATAGCGATAAACTAAATCAGTGCTAGCTACTGCTCCGACAGTCATCGTGTTAACTGGGTCAATCGGCAAGTTAGAAATTGGTGAACCCCCAGGTAAGCCTGAAAGATTGACTGGTAACCAGCCGTTCCCGTCTGTCAAGCCAAGGTTAGCGTTAGTTACCTGCTTACCGCCGTAAGTGGTAGTAAAGGTAGTACCGTCTAAAACCTTGTCGGTAATCGCTGCTCCTGGGGCATCGCTCGGGTAACTGTAATAAATTTGATCTTCACCGGTCTGCCAAGCGGTCAATGAGGCCGTCCCCTTACAAGCAGTATTGGAAGCACCAGCCATCATCGGCGAAGTGGTGCTCGTTGAATAAAATCCGAGCGCCGTCTTCATGGTTGATAAATCTGACATTCTCTGAGAATCGCGAGATTTTTTCAGAGTTTCTGCCGGGTCAAGAACTAGCACTAAAATAACCGATAAAATAGCGATAATTGCTATTACGATTAAAAGTTCTAGCAGGGTGAACCCCTCATTCTTAATTGTTTTTTTGTTCATAATTTTATTAATTGCTTTTTAAAAAATTACCAAAAAGCGTTTAGTTTTATATATAACATTAGCTATTAGGAATATTAGCAAATTTTAAATATTATCACAATAGACAAAGCCAAATATAATCAAGATAATCTATTTTAATTAATTAGATTATATGATAATATTTAATTATAAAATAGAACTATATGGACAAAACACTTAAAAAAAGAATTCTCTTAGCTGAAGATGAACGCTCAATTTCTCGCGCTTTAAAACTTAAGTTGGAAATGTCAGGCTTTGAGACCGAAATTGCTGTTAACGGCGAAGAGGCTCTTAACCTGCTAAAAATTAAAAAATTTGATTTGTTGCTATTGGATATTATGATGCCAAAAGTTGACGGCTTTAGTGTTATGGAGGAAATGAAAAAAAGAAAAGACAAAACTCCGATTTTAGTTTTGTCTAACTTAAGCCAAGAAGATGATGCTAAGCGCGCCAAAAATTTAGGCACGATTGATTTTTGTATTAAGTCCAACAGTTCCCTCGCCGAGATAATTGATAAAATTAAACGGTTTCTAAAAGTTTAACTTTAATAAAACTGCCAAGGTCCGAGAAGTAATATTTTTATTATGCGTGCTTCGTCAATTAAATATAAAATAACCAAGAACACTGCTTGGATACTTTTTAGCTCAGGGCTAATTACCATTACGGTTGTCATGGCGGTGACTTACCAACAAACAAATTCTCAAAAAATTAATGATTTAAAGAGCTTATCTTTTGAAAAAAGTGATAAAATCTCTATTTTACTACAAGAATCAAGTAATCTGGCTGCTTATCTGGCCGCTTTCCCCCAAGTCACTAAATGGGCAAAAGACCCGAGCCCTAAAAATATTGAGGAAGCTTTAAAATTTTTTAAAGATTTTAACATTAAAAAAAAATACGCTGCCATTTATATAATGGATAAAAATGGCTCGGTCCCGATTTCCACTGACGCCACTTTCGTGGGCAATAATTATTCTTTTAGGCCTTATTTTAAGAAAGCCATTTCCGGAAAAGCCAACATGGATATTTCCATCGGCTCAACTAGCTTGACTCAAGGATACTACTTTGCTGAACCGATAAAAGATGTTGACAATACCGTGGTTGGCATCTTAGTTCTAAAATTATCACCAGAAAGTGTTTATACAGTTTTAGAAAATACTCCACGCAGTCCCGGCGCCCACGTAATGTTAACCGACCAATACGGCGTTATCATTTATTCAGACTTAAAAGGTCGTATTTTTCACAGTCTCGGAACTTTAAATGACAACACCCTAAATCAAATAAGGCTTGATCGAAAATATCTTAACCTAGAAATCAGCCCCATCCAATATCAAAAAGCGCAGGATATTATTGGTACAACCGGTGAAACCGGAACCAATGTTTATAATTACATAGATACTAACGATCGTTCTATTAAAACTATTACTATTACTCCGGTAAACCGCTATCCTTTATATCTAATAAGCGAGGATAGTACCTGGGAATTAAGCCTGGGGGCCCTAAGATTAGCCGCAATTAGCGGTCTTCTAATTTTATTATCAATTCTAACTGCCTTGCTATCAATATTTAAACTACTGGCCCGACGTTTAGAACCATTAGCGGAAATTAACTATATGGTAAAAGAAGTCGGCTCCGGCAACTTAAATATTGAAAACAATATCAAGAGCGGCGATGAACTGGAAAAACTGGGCAACTTTATTGTACAGATGGCTCGAGAAGTAAAAGAATATTATAACGAACTAGAAGAAAAAATAAGAGTAAGAACTAAAGAACTGGCCTCTAAAAACGAGTACTTAAACAAAAATCAAAGTGCCATCATCAATATTCTTGAAGATGTAAAAGAAGAAAAGGACAAAAACGCCAAACTGGCCGAAGACTTAAAGAAATTTAAATTAGCTCTTGATAGTTCTTCCGATCATATTGTTATTACCGATAGCGAAGGGATAACGATTTACGGAAACAGTATGGTTGAAAAACTTACCGGTTATAGCTTAGAAGAAGCTCTAGGTAAAAAAGCGGGCACTCTTTGGAGCTATCCGATGCCTAAAGAATATTATGAAAATCTCTGGAAAATAATCAAAACCGACAGGCTCCCATTTTATGGTGAATTAAAAAATAAGAGAAAAAATGGCGAAGTATACGAAGCGCGTCTGGATATTTCTCCTGTTCTTAACGACAAAGGTGAAGCAGAATTCTTTATCGGCGTGGAACGAGATATCACTCATGAAAAAATGGTCGACCAGGCCAAGACGGAATTTGTATCTTTAGCCTCTCACCAATTGCGCACCCCGCTGTCTAGCGTTAATTGGTATGCGGAAATGCTCTTAGCGGGCGACGGCGGCCCCTTGAAACCCGAGCAAAAAACTTTTGTGGAGGAGATATATGCCGGCAACCAAAGAATGGTAGAGCTAGTTAATGCTCTGCTTAACGTCTCGCGCCTAGAATTAGGAACCTTTGCAGTCGAGCCGGAACCAATTAACGTTATTGAAACGGCTGATAGCGTTATCAAGGAACTGCAACCAACTATTTTAAAGAAGAAATTAAAGATTAACTTTAGCTATCTAAAAAATATTCCAATTATTCAGGCCGATCCTAAATTATTAAGAATAGTTCTTCAAAATTTAATGTCTAATGCCGTTAAATATACCCCGGATAATGGCTCAGTCTCTCTAGAAATCGGAAAAAACCGCAAAGATTTGCTAATCACTATTGCTGATACTGGCTACGGAATACCAAAAAAAGACCAACCGCGAATATTTGAAAAATTATTCCGCGCCCAGAATGTTCGAGAAAAAGACACGGAAGGCACCGGTCTCGGATTATACATTATAAAATCTATTATTGAACAAGCGGGCGGCATAATTTCCTTTAAATCCAGAGAAAACAAGGGAACAACTTTTTATTTAAATATTCCGCTAACCGGGATGCGCAAAAAAACCGGAACTAAAAAATTAGAATAAACATATGATAAAAGCAAATACTGAAAAAACAATTTTAGTAATTGAAGACGAGCGTCCATTACTTGACGCCATCAGAACTAAATTGGAAAAAAATGATTTCTTGGTCGTAACAGCACGAACCGCCGAACAGGCCTACGGCCTCTTGGAAGACTTAAAACAAGTAGATGTCATCTGGCTAGACCACTATCTGCTTGGTAAAGAAAATGGTCTGGATATCGTGATGAAACTTAAGAGCCATGAAAAATATAAAAAAATACCAGTCTTCATCGTTTCTAATACGGCGAGCGCCGATAAAGTGAAAAGTTATATTAACTTAGGCGTTAATAAATATTATATTAAATCTAATTACCGCTTAGATCAGATTATCGGCGATATCAGGGATTGTTTAAAATAAGCAAATAAACAAAAAGACCGTTATTTTAAGCGGTCTTTTTATTTATATTAACACTGAAAAATATTATTTTTTAGATTTTTTTACTCCCGAATCGCTCTTCAAACTATCTAGCTCTTTCTTAAGCTCAATCATCTTTAGTTCGCGACCAATCATTAAATTATTCAATTTTTCCAATTCGCTTTTTTGATGTTGAAGTTCAAATTCCTCTCGCATTCTGGAACTAATATCATGAAAAACACCGACTAGATATCTTTCCGAGCCGACATCAGCCGAAGAAAAAGATAATTCATAATATTCTGAAGGCGCGCCATCTTTATCTTTTAACCTAAACTCAAACATTTTCCCAACCAGATTCTTATTGACCGAAAATTCAAAATCCGAAATATGTTTTTCAGCTTCAATATCCAAAACCCTATCCGGTTTAACCAGTTCGGAAAATTTATGACCCAAGGCCTTAGCTCTCGGAAGTTTAAAAATTTTCTCGCTTACCCTGCTCCAAAAAATTATTTTATTCTCGTCATCAACCACCACTACCGCGTCACTAATGGAATCGCTAATAGCCCTAATGCGTTGTTCATTGGCTTTAAATTCATTGCGGCGTCTGCGCATATTGCGCAAATAGAGAAAAATTAGAAATGCTAAAATGATTATGGTTAGCCAAATCAACCAAAAAATTATCAGAGCTTTTGCTAAACTGGATTGATAATGGCTATAATCAACATCAACTCCCAAAACGCCAATTTGCCCTCCCTGAGCAGAATTTTCAACCGGAATAAAAAGCGAAATATAAGTTCCAAATTCATCGCTATATTTCTCAGTATAATAGGCTTGATTATTTGTAAAAGCCTGATAGGCTTCTTGCGGCGGCCTAATATAAATCTTACCGGGAGCGACAGCTAGAGGCTGGCTGTCAGGCGTTGATTCAGCAATAAAATAAATGGTGCCACTATTTATAGTTAACAAATAAATAGCATCAATCCCGTCAAGAACAAACAAATTACCCAATTTAATAATCTGACTTTTTACTCTTAAATAATCTTGATTTTGAGAAATATCTTCCGGCAATAACTCGGCCAAATTTTCTATTCTATCGGGATTAACGGCGGCTAGAGAAATTTCAGCGGCCAACTTAATTCTCCCTAAAAAATCCTTATAAACCAGATTTTGGAGCAAATAAGAACCTCCCAAACCAAGAGCTAAAAAAACAATAAGCACCAAAATAATCTTAGAAAAAAAATAAGATTTTTTCATATTAAAATTTAATTAAACGGTTAAGCGACTGAGCTGTTCCGCCACTATTAATAGAATAGCAGAAAAAAGCCTATTTTACTAGAATTAGGCAAACAAAAAACCCTTTGGATTTTCGTGAACCGAAGTTCAAGATTTCCAAAGGGGTAACATATACCGCCAAAGGAATCTTAAAATTCTTCAGCGGTTAAGCGCTTGGTAACGACGCGCGGGCGGTCTGGGTCCTTATAGTCGCCAGACCAGTAATCAAAGCGATCACTTTTTAATCTGGTAACGTGCAAATAATAGCCGCTATCAGAATAAATATAAAAGCAATAATAGTTTCTCCCAATCCTGGTCGGGAAAAGAGTTCCACAGTCGCCTTGAGACAAATGTTTTGGCCATTTCATGCAAAAGCGCAAAATTTGCGCCGGAGTCAAAATAATCTTTTCCAAATCTTCTGATAACCGCAGAAATATCTGAGCTAAAGTAGCATCTCCGGATTTGAATTCTTTGACGTCCACCAAAATTGCTTCAGTGGCCGGGCTTGGCTGATCCAAATCATAAATCCGAAAATCAGGATCAATAAAGCGAAACATGCCTTCAAAATCGGCTACCAACATTTTTCCACTCAGGGACTCAATCAGTAAATTTTCAATTGCTGAATAAAATTTAATTTTACCAGCCTTGGGCGCGGTAATAATTTCTAGCGGCTCCGATTCCATCGTCCGCAACTCTTCTAAATACTTAGCCGTCGTTGTCATAATATATGATTTTGGGTGTTAATGTGCGTTTCCGCACTTTCCCAGGGCGGAATCGGGTATGCTTAAATCTAAAAAGCATCATCATAATATACCATGATTAACGACAAGAGTCAATGATGAAAAAGTTTTTGCTTATATTATTACTAAACCAGTTTCCCCGCCTTGAAGGCCGGCGGCATTAGCCTCATCTGTATCTAAATGCAGATTCCAAACAAAATCTGCCCGCACCCGCACAACTACTTGCCTAAAAACTACCGCACGCTGATTACCGCATTCCACGGTAACGATTTGCCCATCATGAAGCTGATATTTTTTCGCATCTTCTAAAGAGGCGTGGATATGCCGTTGAGCAATAATGGCGCAATGTCTGTCTATTTGTCCTTGGGGACCAATAACCGTCAGCTTGGTAGCTTGAGCAACATTACCGGAAACCGCTAGCGGAATTTCCAACCCGAGACGGCGTGCCTCGGTTAGAGAAAGCTCGACTTGTGTTTCTGGACGCGTCGGGCCAACAACGCGGATATTATCTATTTTCTGATTACCATTTACTAAAGCCACTTTTTCCTCCGCTGCATACTGGCCAGTTTGGGAAATATTTTTAAGAGGCTTAAGTTTATAATCAAAACCAAACAGTAAATCTAAATCAGGCTGGCTCAAATGAATGTGCCGCGCCGAAACCTCGATGGGAATCGTAATCATATATGTAAAGTGTTTATTTAATTATTTTTTGGACGCTAAATTTTCTTGATCAGCTCGCCCGGAATAAAGGCTCTCTTGGCGACTCGTAAGAGCATCTTGGAAATATTTATAAACTTCATAAGGGGCATCAATGTGCAGCAGCTTATCATAAACAGTATTGACGCTGGTAACGCCATTCTTATCACTCGTGCTGGCAACTTTGCCGGTATCAATATTAATAGTCCCCACCGATAACAATTTATCAATCAAACCGACATTGACACTGGCGGATTTTATTTCAGTAAAATAAACAGAATTAAAATCCGTACCGATGAGACCGGATTTAATTATAGCGCGCTTATCGGTAATTACATATTCTTTAACATAATTAGAAAAAAAGATAATTAATGATAAAGCAAAACCAAAAAATAATATCAAAGAAGCGACCGTGGACCCGCTCATGGTCTTGAAAACGTCATTAGAAAAATAATTAATAGTATCCACTGAATAAACTAATCCGGAAATTGCCAAAAATAAAATTAATGACAACACTAAATTAATTCCAATAACCGTGCGATTAACGCCGCCGCGCCAAGAAATTTTTTCGCCGTTGCCTAAAATGGCTTGTATTTGTTGATCAGGCATCATACAATTTTTAATAAATATTTAAATTAACAGTTTGGCCGCTTTTATCGGTAAATTCGCTTAAATTAATTTTGCGGCTGGCATAATGTTCATTAATACCAGCTATTCTTGTCGTAATTGTCTCTTGTTGTCTTTCTAAGCCAGCAATCATTTTCTTAAATTGTTTTTCCGAATCACGATTAGTGGCGTTAAGCTGTTTAACGTGTAACTTGGTTAGCTGGCTCTCAACTTTGTCCAACGCTTTTTTCAGGCTGGAAACCCCTTTACTATTTATTTTATCAAAACTATTCTGAACAACGCTTAGCGGAACGTCTAAACATTTACCATCGCCGAGATGAAACATGAATTTTAGTTCTACGTTATCTGGCAAATTATGCAAAGCCTTTAAATCTTGGGCGGAAAGAAGCTGTAAAGCTTCGTCAGTATTGACTAACATTAAAGTTTTTTCCTCAGGTTTAATCTCGCCACCAATTTTATCCCAAGCGGCGGCCGGAGCCTGCACCGAGGCTTCGTGATCGCTGCCATAACCAACATCAGCTATAATCTCCTTACTCGCTTCAATGTTGTCGGTAGAAATAAGTTTCTGTAATTTATCAGAATAATGACCAATATAAAATTTAACATCGCTTAGTTCCTTCTGTCGATCTTCAATCTCTTGGCTTAACATTTCTTTATCATCCCGCATCGAAGAGCTATTATCAAAAAGTAAAATAACATTTTTGTATTCCGGAAACATCTTTACCAAACTTTTTAAATCCGGTTTTTCAATATTTTCAAAATGTGGCGCTTTATTCGGCATCTTCGGCAATGAATCAACAAGACCCATTTCTTCCAATTTGGCTAACGGGATTTCCGCGCGAAACTGAGAAATTCGATTCTGAGCTAATAACGATGAATATTTATCAGGGTCATTTTTCTTAATTTTTTGTACTTCGGAATCGGTATAATTATGACCGGTTTCAGGATTAATAATATCGGTAATTAAAGTTTCGCCTTTACGGTCTTCATGAACGGCCACAATCGCATTCTCAATATTTTTATTTTTTAAAGCCCTGACTTGTTCGGCGCTTAAGCCGGAAAATTCATATTTTTGTAAATCAGATTGTAATAAATTAATCAGCGCCTCGCCGCGAGCAGTGGCTAAAGCTTCATTTCCTTTTTCGCCCCAAACATTAGTTGGCCGTTCATCACAAGAACTAACAACCTGCCAATTGGCTTCTTGCGCTGCCGGAAAATTAGCTTGATTAATATTACCCAAAAAGGTAGTAAATTGCTCGGCAATTTCCGCTTGCGACTGTTCAGCTAAATCAGCCTTATCGGTCTCATAATTGACGTCAAAATCTATTTTAACCAATTCAAAATTATTAGCCACCTCCATCTCCAACATATCTTTTTCGGAAACGACATAAGTTTTTTCATTCCTAGCTAAAGCGGCTTTATCGGTGTTAAGGGCGATTATTTCTTTAGCGCTGGCGGCTTTAGATTCGGTATCCGAATTAGATTTTTTTGTCTCAGAATTAGATAGAGCCGTTTTACCAGCTAAAAGCAAAAGAGCCGTCGCGACGACGCGGGTAGTTTTTTTATTGGCCACTTCTCTGATTCTTTCAAAATTCATAAATTTAGGCTTAATTTTAAAACTATTACCTTTTCATTTTCCCATAATCACTAGATAAAGTAAATAAAAAGACTAAAATAAGCCTTTCCTTAAGCTATTTTCAGCTAACCCTTGCCAAACCAAAAAAAATCTTTTATATTAACTATGTTAACTTAAGCCGACTTAGCTCAGCTGGTAGAGCAGCTGTCTTGTAAACAGCAGGTCGTCGGTCCGAGCCCGACAGTCGGCTCCATATTTAAGCAGAAAACCGTCATTTCCTTGACGGTTTTTGCTTATTGTTAGTGTGGAAAACCAGCGTATAAATTGTGCTTTCAGCCAGCTTGAAAAAACCCTCTCATTAAGTTAAGATGGAGGGGCAAAGATTTTAAGTAATTAACGTCGCGTCTATGTCTAAAGAACAAGAACTATTGGAAAAAGTCCCGCCTCATAGTCAAGAAGCGGAGGAATCGCTTCTGGGCGCTCTCTTAATTGATAAAGACGCTATTATTAAAGTCGCCGACAATCTAACTGCCGAAGATTTTTATCGTGACGGCCATAAAATTATCTTTGAGGCGATGCGTGAGCTTTACGCCAACCAAGAACCGATTGATATCATCACTATTTCCAACCGCTTGGAAGATAAAAAGAAATTAGCTACCATTGGCGGACGCAGCTATCTGGCCAAACTTTCCAATACCGTGGCAACCTCCGGCAATATCGTCCATTACTCTAACATCATTCAAAAAAAGGCAACTCTCAGAAGACTACAGCAGGCGGCGGCGGAAATTTCAAATATTAGTTTTAATGAAGAACGAGAAATTGATGAAATTTTAGATGAAACCGAAAAAAAAGTTTTTGGCGTCTCCAGAAAATATTTAAAAAATGCTTTCATGCCGATTGATAATCTTTTAACCGATGCTTTTGAACGCATTGATGATCTTCATAAACAAAGTGGCAAATTGCGCGGCCTGCCAACCGGCTTCCCTGACCTGGATCATGTTTTAGCCGGCTTACAAAAATCCGATTTAATCATTTTAGCCGCCCGCCCTTCAGTCGGCAAAACTTCTTTTGCGCTCGACATTGCTCGCCAAGCGGCCATTAAGAGTAAAGAAGGAGTCGGTATCTTCTCTCTAGAAATGAGTAAAGAACAGTTAGTCGATCGCATGCTTTGCTCTCAAGCTAACGTCAGTTTATGGAAAATGCGTACCGGCAACTTATCAGATAAAGAAGAGGATAATGACTTTGCTAAAATCGGCCAAGCGATGGGCGAACTGGCTGAAGCCCCGATTTATATTGATGATTCCGGAACACTATCAATCATGGAAATCCGTGCTAAAGCTCGTCGTTTACAAATGGAAAAGGGTTTGGGCTTAATTGTGATTGACTACTTACAGCTCATGGAAGGACGCGGAAAATATGGCGATAACCGTGTCCAAGAAATTGCTGAAATCAGCCGCGGTTTAAAATCAATCGCCCGCGAATTAAATATTCCGATTCTCGCTCTAGCGCAGTTATCGCGCGCCGTGGAACAAACTAGTCCAGCTATTCCGAAGCTCTCCCATTTGCGCGACTCAGGTTCTATCGAACAGGATGCCGATATTGTAATGTTTATTTATCGTAAAGCCGCCGACCGAAGTTTTAACCCTAATGATTTACCGCAAGACGAAAGACATAAAGCGGAAATCCATATTGCTAAACATCGTAACGGACCGACCGGCCGGGTTGACCTCTTCTTTGATGAAAATACTGTCAGTTTCAAAAGTTTAGCCAAACAAGCAGGGGAAATGATTCCCACCGAGTTCTAAATGGTTTATAATAAAAATAAATAATAAAAATTAAACAATAATATGTTCAGCAAACTAAAACAGTTCCGTGATTTAAGAAGCCAGGCTAAAACCATCCAAGATGTTTTGGCTCAAGAAGTTATTACCGAAGAAAAAAATGGCGTCACCATTAAAATGAATGGCAACATGGAAGTCTTAAACATTACTTTAGCGGGTGGGATGGACAAAGCGGCACAAGAGAGCGCTTTAAAAAATTGTTTTAATGAAGCCGTCAAAAAAGCTCAGAGATTAATGGCTAAAAAACTTCAAGATATGGGCGGTATTCCAGGCCTAACCCAATAAAAATAGCGAGCTAATATTTTAGCGACATGAAATATCCGCAGGCGTTACAAAACTTAATCGACCGCTTAGCCATTCTCCCTAGTGTGGGACAAAAAACCGCCGAACGCTATGCCTTTCACCTCTTAAACCAAAGCGAAGAGCGTTTGGAAGCTTTGGCGACGGCAATCAAAGAGTTAAAGCAAAAAACTACTGTCTGCCATTCTTGTTTGACTATCTCCGAAACGAGTCCGTGTGCGATTTGCGCCGACGCTAACCGCAATCGAAGTTCTTTATGCGTCGTCGAAAATAGCCAAGACTTAAATGCTATTGAATCCACCAAACAATTTAATGGCTTATACTTTGTTCTAGGTGGGTTGATAAATACAATTGAAGATGTCGGGCCAGAAACCCTAAATATCAACAAACTGATTAAACGCATTCAAGCCGAAGAAATAAAAGAATTGATTTTGGCTTTAAATTTTACCTTAGAAGGAGAAACCACTGCCCTGTATTTAGGTAAAATTTTAAAAAATAGAATTAAAATAACGAGATTGGCTAAGGGCTTGCCAGCCGGGTCGGATTTGGAGTATGCTGATGAAACCACCCTATCTAGTGCTTTAAAATTTAGAAATGAAATAAAATAATATAGTACTTAAACAGAAGGAGGCACAACAATGTTAACCTTAACAATTATCGGAATTATTATTCTCTTGGCTTTAATCCTCGGGATTTTTTATATTATCGGGTTCTTCAGCAGCCGCGTTTCCGGTCAAGTGGAATTAGTTCTATTTGCCCTGGCTAATTTAAATCCTAATTCTAAAAATGCCCGGCAATTGCCAAGAAAATTGGCTAAATTAGTAAAGATTCTGATTTACAAGAAAAAACTTTTCTTGAATAAAATAAAACTCAGAAGAACACTAAAAAAAGCCAAACAAAAAAACCGCTCCTAAAATAAATTGAAGCGGTTTTTTATTGGTAATGCTAATTAACGAATTTAAGCAATTTTAGAAACTTTAATCGCGGTGAACTGTTGGCGATGACCGACAGTTTTTTTGTATCTAGTCTTATTCTTATATTTAACAACGGTAATTTTTTTAGCTTTGCCGCTGTCAATAATTTCAACCTCAACTTTTTCGCCTAAACTTGGTTGGCCGATTTCTACTTTATCGCCATCAATGATTAAGAGGGTTTCCAAATTAAGCTTAGCACCTTTTTCAGCTGCTAACTTTTCTACCTTTAAAACTTCTCCTTCTGCGACCTTATATTGTTTGCCGCCGGTTTTGATAACTGCAATTTTTGACATATGTCTTGTAAACGCGCTAATCTAAGTCTAAGTTTTAAATCAGCGTTTTTTATAATAAAAAATCAGAGCTTATTCTGAATAAGTCCATATTATACAAATATTTGAAAAATGTCAATAAATGATTTATAGTTATGTCAGTGGTCCTCATAAAATTAGGGCCTTATTAATACCTAATTATTAATATTCTGTCAATATAAATATTATGCCTAAATTCGTAATTAACGGCGGCAAATCGCTCTCCGGAGAAATTGCCGTTGGCGGCGCCAAAAATAATGCCCAAATAATGCTTCCGGTGTCCTTGTTATCCAAAGAACCAATAACCATTACTAACCTGCCGGAAATAGACGGAGTAGATAAATCTCTAGAGTTATTAGCGGACTTAGGAGCTGATATTGTGCGCACGGCCAATCAAGTAACTATAAATACAGCTAAAGTTAGCAAAACTGAGCTTGATCCTAAAATTGCCGATAAATTTCGGACATCCGTTATGTTTGTTGGCCCTTTATTAGCCCGTTTTGGCAAAGTTAGCTTCCCTCACCCTGGAGGCTGTGTTATCGGGGCTGCTGGGCGGCCAATAGACCTTTTTATCGAAGGCTTTGAAGCAATGGGGGCTAAAGTAGAAATTGGTGAAAAATTCTACCATATTAGTGCCACCAAACTTCATAATTTTGAATATTTTTTCTCTACCGTAAGCGTCACCGGCACCCAAAGTTTGATTATGACTGCCTGTCTTATTCCGGGAACAACCGTTTTAAAGAATTGTGCTATGGAACCAGAGATTGAAGCTTTGATTGAATATCTTAATAGTCAAGGCGCCAAAATTAGTGGCAATGGCACGCCGACAATCACTATTGAGGGGGTAACCGAGCTCAAAGCCGGTGAATGCCAAATAATCCCCGATCGCATGGAAACCGGATCTTTCGCGCTATTAGCGGCCGCCACCAAATCAGAATTAAAAATTACTCACTGCAATCCTGAGCATATTTTAAACCTCTTGGCGATATTCAAAAAAATTGGCGTTAACTACGAAACAGGCGCCGACTGGCTATTAATTAAAAAATCTGAAAATATCAAGGCTTACGGCATTAAAACTCATGAGTATCCTGGCTTCCCAACCGACTTGCAATCACCTTACGTAGTCCTCATGACGCAGGCGCAGGGGATCTCTTTAATCCAAGAGACTATCTATGATCGGCGCTTGATTTGGACCGATATGCTCTCCCAAATGGGGGCTAACATTATTATGTGCGACCCGCATCGCGTGGTTATTAACGGACCGACGAGGCTGTTTGGCAAAAAAATAATCAGTCCAGACATCCGCGCCGGCATTGCCTTAGTAATAGCCGCCTTAACGGCCGAAGGCCAGAGTGAAATAGATAATATTTATCAAATTGATCGCGGTTACGAAAAGTTAGACGCTAGATTAAGAAGTATCGGCGCGGATATCAGCCGCATAGAATAATTATTATGTCCAAAAAAATCCGAGATTGCTTGTTTTATTTTTTCGTTGTTATTTTTTCAATAATGACTGTTTTGATTTCACTATATGCTTCCGGCTATAAATTTAATCTCAGTTGGCCGTTAAAATTTAATCGCCTCTTACAAAAAACCGGCATGCTTAATGTGGCTACTGTTCCTAAAAATGCCTACATTTTTTTAAACGGCAAAGAACAAACCGGAGCCGTTTTCAGCTTATTTAAAAAAGACTTTCTAACAACTCCCAATAAAATAAAAAATATTCTTCCTGGAGAATATACTTTGCGCTTGGAACGCGAGGGTTATTGGCCTTATGAAAAAAAAATTCGTATCGACTCCGGACAAACAACCTTTGCTGAAGATATAAATCTTTTTCGTTCCGATTCGCCGCTATTTTTAAACAGCGACCTTTCCGCCCCCTTGATTAATGGAAACGGCCATTATCTTTATTTAAAAAACAGTGGCCAAATAATCAATTTAAAAAACGACAGCTTGCTGGCGCTTAAAGCGGATAGTAATGCCGACGGCCACTGGATTAAAAACGGCGATAAACTTTTTGCGGGCGGTAAAATATTAGATTTGGGCAATAATAGCATTCAAGACTTAACAACCATCGTCGGTACCGGCGCGAGTTCCTGGTATTATAGCGATAATGATGATCATATTTATTATGCCAATTCTTACGCTATCAACCGCCTAGAGTCCGGAAATAAAACAGCAACCGTTCTTTTAAAAGGCGAGAATTATTTAAGTTATGAGCCACGCGGCGAGACCATCTTTGCGGTTGTTAAAACCGGCAACAAAATATCGTTAAAAAGTTACTCTTTAAAAACCGGGGTTAAGCTGGAGGAACTGGAATTGCCGACAGTTGGCAATTATGCATTTAAACAAGACAATGCCGACTATCTCTGTCTGTATGACAACCAAAATTTAACTTTATATTTAATAGATCCGTTGTCCATAAATAATACGACGGTAATAAAAGGTATTAAGAGTTGGTCTTGGTTAAATGGCGAAGAAATAATTTACAATAACGATTGGGAAATAAATACTTTTAATATCAAAACCGGGCGATCATCTCTGATTACCCGGGTGAGCGAAGCAATAAATAATGTTATTTGGCACCACAGCGGACGTTACTTCATTTTTTCAACGGCTGGCAATCTTAATGCCGCCGATTTCCAAACAGGCACAGTTACTTCAATTTCTCGAGCTCTAAATATTGACGATTTAGCACTTGATGAAAAAAATAACTTATTATATTTTCAGGCAAACGTAAATAATCAGCCCGGTTTATATAAATTGCTGCTGCAATAAATCTATTTTTGACTAAGCTCGTTGATTAAAGCCTGGAGCTTATCTTTTACCTCTTCATTCTTAAGGCCCAGCTTTAAAGTGGCTTTAATAAAATTAAATTTATTACCGGTGTCTAACCATTCGCCGGTTATTTTTTTGCCATAAAGCGGCCGACCCTGTTGCAGCATTTCATCATAGGCATCGGCTAATCTTATTTCTCCCGACTTCCCCTGCTTCATGTTTTTTAAAATATTGATTATCTCAGGAGTGATAACATTAATTCCGACTTGCACTAAATTAGAAGGAGCTTCGCTCATTTTCGGCTTTTCAATAAATTGTCTAACTTCATAAATATCTTCGCCTAAATCAACGCCGCCCATCACTCCAAACTGGCTAACTTCTTCCGGTTTAACTTCTGATAAGCCGATAACGGTGTCGCCATATTTTTCATAAACATCAATTACCTGTTTGACCGGGGAAACTTCGGCATCGTATAAAGTATCGCCAAACATTACTAAAACTGCCTCATCTTCGCCGATTAGATGTGAAGCGCATAGAACTGCGTGGCCATCACCTAAAGGAATCGGCTGGCGAACATAGGAAAATTTAGCCAAATTTTCAATTTCCTGAACTTTTTTAACTAAATCGAGCTTATTCTTTTCAACCAATGTTTTTTCCAATTCAAACGAGTAATCAAAGTGATCCTCAATCGCCCGCTTACCGCGGCCAGTGACAAAAATTATCTCCTCAATCCCAGCGGCGACCGCTTGTTCTACCAAATATTGAATAACCGGCTTATCAACAACAGTCAGCATTTCTTTAGGTTGAGCTTTAGTAGCCGGCAAAAAACGAGTGCCGAACCCAGCCACCGGAAAAATTGCTTTTCTTATCTTTTGCATATTTTTTATCTTTTAAGCTTGGAGCTTAAGCCCCATTTTATAAAATATTTAAACCAAGAACCGATATGAATCCAGGCCAGGCGATCGGTAAAAATCGCAATGTACCAGGGATGCTTAGCGCTCTCGCGCGCATGGTCATGGACAACCACAGCCTCCGGATTATAAATAACTTTTAGCTTGTGACTTTTAAAAGTTCGGGCTAAATCAGTGTCTTCAAAATACATAAAATAACGCTCATCAAAACGCGGTCGAAATTCTTCGTTCTTGGGAGTAATTTGTTTTTTTCTGAACATTAGACATGAACCCATGAGCCAATCAACTTCTTTGATGGAATTATGGTCAAAATCATTCATGGTAAAATTGTCGCGAATCTTTTTAAAATAATTTCCTAAAAAAGTACGGCGTAGAATTGGGATAAAAAACCCGGGAAAATTAGAACAAGATAATTGCAAGCTGCCGTCAGGATAAAGAAGTTTAGGGCCAACCAGCCCGACATCGGGATTATTTTTCAAATAATTGAGCAAGGTGACGGCCGAATCCTTCCCAATAATGGTATCGGGATTAAGAACTAAAACATATTCGCTGGTGGCCGCCTCTATCCCCAAATTATTGCCGCCGCCCATGCCTAAATTGCGCGAACTAACAATTAAGCGCAAATTGGGATATTCAATATCTAAATTGCTTAAATTATCTTGAGAAAAATTATCAACCACAATCACTTCCAGCTTTACATCAGACCAGTCAGCCTTAAAAATAGAATTCAAACAATTCTTCAGTTTATCCTTACTTTTATAATTAACAATGATAATTGATAAATCCATATTAAATTAATTTTTTGGCGCCTTTCCAATAAAGCCGAAGCAGTGGATTGCCGACATATTTTAAGAGTGGATTATTAATTTCTGAAAAATCAATCCGGCTTTCCAGATTTTTAGCGATTTCCGAAAAAGAGATTTTACTTACTTTTTTAATTCGCGCGCGCGCTTTTTTAATATTTATCCAAGTTGCCGGTTTAAGAAAAAACCCCAAAACCTTAAACCAGGTGGTCGCCCAGCCTTTAGCCAGAGCGAAGGCCAGCATCCCTAAGCTCATAATTATAAAGGCTGGCGCTAAAAATATCAACAGGCGCAAAGGATAGAAATCAAGCACTAACAAATAACGATTACGCTCCATATAATAAAGCATGCGGACGCTGCGTTTAAATTCATATTTATGAAGAACAACCGATAACGGCGCTAAAATTATTTTATAGCCAGCCAGGCGCACTTTTAAGCTCAATTCAATATCGTCATGATACATATAATAGCTCTCATCCCAGCCACCGGCCGTTTCAAAAACTTCTTTTCTAATTATCAGACAGCAACCGCTGGCGTAACCGCTTATTTCTGGGTAAGCGCTAATTTCTCGGTCAACTTCTCGATAAGCGGAGGTAAACCCAAAACCTAAAAAATTTAAACGATTGCCAAGCGTATTAATTTTTAAATTTTTCTTTTCCGCTTCTGTTTGCGGATATAACAATATTTTGGATTGAGCAATGCCGGCCGCCGGATTTTTATCAAGCGCCGAAACTAATTCGCTTAACCAGGTAGCGGGCATTTCTGTGTCCATATTAAGCGCCACTAAATATTCGCAGCCATCCTTGATGGCTTCAAAAAATCCCAAATTATTGGCCGCGCAATAATTACCGTCGCCGCGCTCTAAAATCTTGGCCTCCGGATAACAGGCCCGCAAATAAGCGCGACTTTTTAGAGAAGATGCATTGTCAACTAAATAAATTTTTAAATTAGAGGCCGGATAATCTTGCGCGCGCAAAGAATCGCGGCAGGCCGTCAAAAAACGCTCCGCGTAATCTTGGTAATTCACTAAAACAATGCCTACTAATTTACTCATAATCTTATTTAACAAAAATTTTCACCAGCCCCCAAGCTAAAGCTAAGATCTGGGCCTGCCAGGCCGGTTCCCACTTTTTAAAATATTGAAGCATGGAATCTCGAAAATAAATCTGAGTTCTTAAACGGGCCACTTGCTTAAAACTCTGGCCGACATAGTCAAGACAGCCGGCGGCTGGCGTATACCAAACTTCCCCTCCTAATTTATAGACCTGGCGGCAAAAATCAACTTCCTCAAACCAAATAAAATAACGTTCATCCAAAAAAGGCACCGGCTGGCCGCTTATTTTTTGATAGTTTTCAGTGTTTATTAAAAAGAAGGCGCCGCGAATAGAATCTACACGGCTCGCCTGGCTATAATCAAAGCGCGAGCATAAATATTTATTAAGCAGCCCCGGAAAAAGATGAGGTAATTTAAAAACGACCATTAACTGATCGAAAAACTTAGGAAATTTTCTAATTTGTTTAACAATTTTTCCTTGATCATCGACCAAGCGGCAGCCGGTAACCGTCGCCCGCTCATTATTTTGCGCCCAAGCTAAAATCTGAGCCAAGGAATCATGATAAACAAGCATATCCGGATTGAGCAATAAAATAAATTTACCGGTAGCCAAACGTAGGGCTTGATTATTAGCTTTCGCAAAACCTAAATTTTCTGAGTTAGCGATTAATTTTACTTGTGGAAATTCATTCTTAAGCATCTCCACGCTTCCGTCCCGAGAATTATTATCAACAACAAATATTTCCGATTTAAAATCACCCTCCGATTCATAGAGAGCTTTTAGATTAAGACGTAATTTTTCTTTGACTTTCCAAGAAACAATAATAATCGACAAATCCATAATAAATTAGCGGCCGACCTTAATCACTTTCAGACGATCAAGAGCGCCACTGATTATTTCTACCTGATAACGCCGAACGCCAAGTTCGTCGGCTAAGTACTTAATTAAAGCCTTATTAGCCTTATTGTCTTCGGCGGGGGCGTTGATTCCAATTTTAATAGTGCCATCAGTCATTATCCCCTTTATTTCATTGCGGGGAGAAAGCGGAAAAACCTTAACTTTAAGAAGAAGTTCTTTATTATTAGCCAAATTTTCTTTAAATTTACTTAACATAAGGGCAAAAGGCAAATTATTATAAGTTCAAGCATTCTTCTATTATCATTCTAACCCCTTTTGGCGCTTTTTAAAAGGCCTTAAGGACACAAAATCGGCTTCTGTCAAGATTTATTTTATTGTAATAATATATTAAAATGAGTATAGCAAGAACCTTTAATTTTTTGATTATCTTAATAAATTTTAAAATATGAATGAAGAAAAATTAACTGCCAAAAATGACGATGCGCAGGAACCTTATAAGCGCCCTTCTTGGGATGAATATTTCATGAAAATTGTAGAAATGGTTGCCAGCCGCGGCTCCTGTGATCGCGGTCGTACTGGTTGTGTCATTACGCGTGATCGACGCATTGTTTCCACTGGTTATGTCGGCGCTCCCGTCGGCTTACCGCATTGCGACGAAGTCGGCCATGAGATGCACACCGTGACTCATGAAGACGGCAGCCAAACCCAGCATTGCATCCGCACGGCCCACGCCGAACAAAATGCTATTTGCGAAGCGGCGCGCATGGGAATTGCGCTTGAGGGCGGGACTCTTTATTGCCGTATGTCTCCCTGCTATACCTGCGCCAAAATGATTATTAATGCCGGTATCAAACGCGTAGTCTGCGCCATCGATTATCAGGCCGGCGCCCGCAGCCGAGAAATTTTTAAAGAAGCGGGGGTAGAGTATGTACTTTTATCAAATGATGTGGCAAAATATTAAGTTAAGTAAATTTTAAACTATGTCCAATATTTTTATCTACGATGAGTTCAGTCCCGAAGACGTCGCTATGATGCAGGCTCTTTACTCGCGCAGTCCCAAAAGCGTAACGGAGCATGTGGAGAAAGTAAAACAAAGCGGTTCCGGTAAATTTATGGCGACTTTTTACGTCGGCTACGGACACGCCAGTATTGCTGATTGCGGCAGCACTACTATTTTTATTGAAGATATAAGCATAATTGGCGACAAAGCTATTCAAGACTGGCAACTTTACAGCGGACAAGAAACTAGCACTAGATATATAGATATGGGCAGCCGAGCGATTATTGACCCAATTGCAAGCGCGGAATCTAAAAACATTTTAGATAATTGGATGAAATTTTATAATGATAGCCAGGAACGGATTCAAGCCTATCTCATGACCAAATACCCGCGACGCGAAGATGAAAATGAATTAGTCTATAGTAAAGCTATTAAAGCCCGGGGTTTTGATATTATGCGTGGATTTTTACCGGCCGGCATAACAACTCAATTAAGCTGGCATACTAATCTGCGCCAAGCTTGGGACCACTTAGCCCTGCTCCGCCATCATCCGCTAACCGAGGTCAGAGATAGCGCCAATACAATTTTACAAAAACTGAAAGAGAAATATGAACATAGCTTTTCTCACCAGCCAACCGAGGAACAGGAAACTTATCGGGAAGCTTGTGTTAACCAATATGCCTATTTTAAACCCGACCAAGCAGTTGATTTTTCCTTCTCTAGCAATATCAAACTTGAAGATTTAGCTACTTATCAAGAAATTCTGGATAGTCGACCGCCAAAAACCTCTCTGCCTGTATTTTTAGGGGATTTGGGTCTTTGTAATTTTAAATTTATTCTGGACTTTGGTTCTTTCCGTGATATCCAGCGCCACCGCAGCGGAATTTGCCGCATGCCCCTACTTACCACCGATTTAGGCTTTGCCGGCTGGTACTTAGAGCAGTTACCGGAGGATATGCGCGCCGAAGCCATAGAACTAATCGCCCAACAAAAAACAAAAATTGATGCCCTGAACACCAGCCCAGAAATAAAACAATACTATATTGCCATGGGCTTTAATGTTGATTGCGCTTTCAGTTTCCC
>JAEHGX010000001.1:90793-177638 GCA_019248265.1 Candidatus Falkowbacteria bacterium S5_I03 | reverse complement strand
CGTTTTCATCCGGAAAATAATTCTTTATTCTTTCAGGATTGTCATTAAGAGCTAAAACGCCAGCACGATTATCGCTGGTAAAATTTAAAGCACCATTTAAAATTTTTCGACCCAAGATTTCAGCCTCATTTTTTCCGAAAAATTCCTCTAAGCCACCATCAAATATGTCATTGGCTGTCTGTCTGATTTCTTCAATAGTCGCCGGAGTCTCTCTTCTGTCCCCGGAATTAACATTTTTGAAAATATCACATTTTGACAAAACATTGTTAACAAAAGAATCTGCCAAAGCCTTCTTTTTCCCTTCATCGTTAAACTCCCCCATAGCACGCAGGCGTCGGAACGCTCTCGTTGCATTATTAGTTTTCCCGTGCTTTATCATCGATTCTAACATCCATATTTGATCTGAAGTAGAAATTGTGCTTCCATCCAAACCAGCGATAATATCATTCCCTGATATTTTATTGATGAAATACGGTATATATTTTCTATCAATTTTATTCTCAAGAAAAAGATTCCTGATTTCTTCAAAATCGAAATTTTCTTCAGATAAACCATAAGACTTTATCAGGTCATCGAGATTACCACTTTTTTTACTACCATCTAATACATTATAAAAATAATGGCGTAAATCGTTTTGTTGCGCCCTTCTATGGAAGCTCATTTGTAACTGTTTCATTAACAAGGGCTGTGATTTTAGCCAATCGTATTTTTGTTCTGATTCGGAAACAATTAAATTTAAAGTCCCTCCGCTTAAATTGTTGGCCGAAAAGATGCGTTCCTGAAGGTTATTTGGCCAAGAATGACGATTCATTAATTCCGCCAATCCGTGTAATTGGCTTATTTCAAAACGAGTATTATTAACGCTCATTAATGAATCTAGAATAGCGGCTAATTCCGTTTCGCCAATGCCTTGTTTTTCATCAGGATAATTAACAATAAGATTGCTCAAAAAAACTATTTCGTCTCCTTTGCCTAATTTTTTTGCATCTTCCAAAAGCAAGGATTTCAGCTTGTCTGCCGGCATTTCCTTATGAACGGCCCGCTCTTTATTTAATTCTTTTATTTCGCTTTTAGAACTTTCATTTAATGATTTAAGATGACTCTTATCAATTGGGAGTATATTTAATAACCAATCAAAATCATTACTAATACGCCCGGCGTATGGCAAAAGATTAATTATCTCCTTACCTTCTTCAGGCGAGCAAGTCCGTAGGCGGTCGGCAATAACTGGAATGACAAAAGAGCTGATATTTCTATCGTAATTATGTTTTAACTCATTTTTCCAAATTTTAAAGATAAAATTTACTCGCCGGCTATCTCCTAAAATTTGGTCGGGGCAATCACTAGCAAAACGGAGGAGTGTTTGCGCCATATCTGGAGGTAAACATTCTAATTTTGGATACTTGCTTATCAAGGAGTCTACCCGATTTATTCTTTCATCTTTTACATAATTAGTTTCATTGTCTAATGAGTAACTACTTAAACATTTTAAAGCTACTAAGTCATGACTATTTTTTATAAATTCCTTCTTTTCCTCTATTCCTGGAAGTTGGTTAAAATTAGCTGTTAAACTGTTCAGATGATCACCTAAACCCCTGAAACTGATATGCTCAACATTTCTATTAAATAACTCGGGCCAAACATCTAAAACGTCATCCAATTTCTCGGGAAAGCGCTTGGCAATAACCTCCAAAGCTCTATCAGCATGAAAAACAGCGTCAGCGGTATTTTTAGATTTTCCCCAAAAATCAGACTCCAACATCTTTATGAAACTGTCGTAATCTTCAGGTTTGGCTAAAATATTACTAACGCTTAACTCTTTATAAATTTTTAGACCGCGAGTGCCAATATAGGAATCACGCAACTTAACTACTAATTTATTAGAATTAAACAACCTAACGGTAGTTGCGGAAATATTTTTCAACAGCTCCTCTCCAAATTTTCTTACTTCAATTAAAGACTCCCTGAGTTTTTCATGGTTGTTTGTTTTGGCGGATTCCTCTAAAATCTGATTCTCCAGTTCTATTTGGGAATTTAAGTCAGTTAAAAAAGACTTTTCTAAGTCTTGGGAGTATTCTTGCTCATTATTTAAATTTTGTTTAAAATCTTCACCCTCATTATTATTAGGATTATCCGGGCGCTTCGCGTTCTCATTGTCGGAACCAAAATGTCTTTCCATATAATATTAGTTAAAATATATTAATAATTTACCATATTTAAACTAATTTGGCTATGAAGATTTATACAAATAAACAAAAAACCGCCCCAACCGGGACGGCTTTTTATCTTTAAGAGAAAAACTTATTATTTCAAAGTTACTTTGCCTCCAGCTTCTTCCAATTTCTTCTTAATTGCTTCGGCTTCTTCTTTCTTAACGCCTTCCTTTAAGACCTTAGGGGCGGCATCAACTAAATCTTTGGCTTCTTTAAGACCCATTTCAGTTAATTCACGAACAACTTTAATGACGGCAATCTTATTGGCACCGGCATCAGTTAATTCAACGTCGAAGCTGTCTTTTTCTTCAACAGCGGCACCGGCAGCGGCACCTGGAGCCATCATCATGGCTGGAGCAGCGGCAGAAACGCCAAACTTGTCTTCTAAGATAGAAACTAATTCAGCTAAATCTAAAACACTCATTTTTTCGATTTCGCTAACCAATTTCTCAAATTTCTCTGGGACGACAACGTCCTTTTTTTCTTCACTCATAGTTTTAAAATTAATTTTTTATATTTTAATTAATGATTAATTATTTTTTCTCGCTGATGGCTTTTAAAACGCCAACAAAATTTCTTAAGTTACCGGCCAAGACATTAACAAAGCCGGAAATTGGGGCGTTCATAGAACCGACCAACTTGGCATATAACTCTTGCTTGCTTGGTAATTTAGCTAAAGCTTCAACCTGTTCTTTGGATAATAATTTATTTTCCAAAATACCGCCCAAGAAAAAGATTTTAGCTTCTTTCTCTTTATCCTTACGGAACTCTCCTAAAATTTTAGCAGGAGCGACTTCATCTTCATAAGAGAAGATAGCGGCAATTTTATCGTCAAAATCTCTGGTGTTTAAGCTTTCAATGTTTTGATCCTTAAAAGCTAAGTTCATTAACGTCTTTTTAGCGACGTAATATTCGTTATTTCCCGCAATTAATTTCGCGCGTAAATTTTCATTATCCTTAACTCCGAAGGCATTAAAGCCAGCGAAGATGACGGACTTTGATTTTTTAATTTTTTCGCTTAAATTACGTAAAATCTCTTGTTTTTGGATTTTATTCTTTGGCATATAATAAAAAAATCTGTGGTACCACAGAAGTAAAAGCGCTTAAAGTAAGCGGATATTACCTCGGCAAGATTTACGGCCGAAGTGGCCACTTGCTGTCTGCGGTATCTTTAGTTATGGGTATATATTAGCAGGTTATATATATTTGTCAAGACTTTTGATTGACATAAAAATCAAATTTATATATAATAATGGTATCTTTTAGTCTCCTCATAAAGACTAAAAGGGTTTCACATCCTAGAGTCACTCTCCTCGCGGAGAGTGATTTTTTTATGGACGACGTTCCAATAGCTTACCCCAAATATCATCTTTAACTTTTAAAATATCAAAATAACCGTCAGCTCCCGTTCTCAATTCTTCGGAGATATTATTTTTTGAAGAAAAAACATAGACTTTTTTGCCACCAACTCTTAGATGAGTTATAAGGGCTAAAAAATCTGAATCTCCGGTAAATAAAACGGCGGTATCATATTTTTTAAAGTGATAAATCGCATCTATTGTCAACTCTACATCCATATTTCCCTTTTCCTCAATAACTTCGCCGTTTTCATTTGTGCATTTTATACGTTTTAACTCTTTTTTGCGAACTATGAATTTTAAACCCTTCTTAAGAAAAGTAAAAAATTTATGTTTACCTTCTAAGCTATAGCCCCTGGTTCCATTGGCCGGATAGGCAGTATAATAAAAAACCTTAATTTCCGTAGCCTGAAATTCATTTTTTAGGTAGTTGACCATTTTAGTATAATCAAAAAAATATCCTTTAGCCTTTTGAGCCTGCCAAAGATTTGAAGCATCAATAAATATATAAACAATATTTTTCATGACGTTAGTATAGCAAAAAACATTTGAAATCTCAATTGTCTTAATCTTATAAAGACCTTGACATTATCAATTTTTTCTGTTAAGTTTAAAAAATCGTTATTTTGTTTCTTTGAAAAATAAATATACATATATATTAACTTTAAAAACCCATTTGTCATGGATTTAGATCAGAAAAAGTTTTTTATTTTCGACCTGGACGGCGTCCTGGTTGATAGCACGCGACTTAGTTGCCAAAAAGTAGAGCTAATTTTAGAGCGTCTCGGTTTACCGTCTATTCCCCGCTCCTTTTTGATTAAACATTGGGGCATGAAAATGTCCGATATGTTTAATTTAATTGGCAAAGAAATCGGAGCCTCACAAGGAGAAATAAAGACAATGAACGAAATGGAACCCCAGGTATCCCTTGAGTTACCCTACATCTTTCCTCGCGAGAACTTTGAAGCGCTATTAAGCCTTCGCCTACTGGAATATTATGTAGGACTCTTAACTAGCCGTAGCAACGCTAGCTTACAGCAAGTCATGACCCAAACCGGAATGCCCTCAAGCTTGTTTCACAAAGTTCAGACAACTGACCATTGGCCGCACCATAAACCCAGCGGCCGCGCTTTCGGACCTTTCGCCAACTGGGCCGCTGCTCACGGTTTTAGACCGGAACACATGGTCTACTTCGGGGATACCATTTCTCAAGACCTGCGGGCGACTCAGAACTATGAATGGCCAATCGACTTCGTCGGTGTTGTTTCCGGCGTTAACACTCGAGAAGAATTCCTGGATGCCGGCGTTCAGCTATGTCGAATTATTGATTTTGCTGATTTGCCAAATTTTCTTTACAAAATAATGCGGCAAAAAACTGAAATCCAATCAAAATTAAAAACCAAAGTAAAAATTTAAAGATGAAAAAAAAATTGTTAATTTTCCGATTTGAAAACGTTTTAATGGATATCGACCCTGGACGGTATTATATCCAACAAAATCTCTGGAAATTACTCAAAGAGTTAAAAAAAGACGGCTATAATTTAATATTAATTACTAGCCTGGGTTTTGAAAGCACGCTGAGAGCTGTAACCTCAATGAGCGAAGTGAGCGAGACTATCCACACTCATTTTGATAAATTAATTTCCTCGCACCAACCCGACCGTCAACTCGACGAACCTCTACGCTTCGCTGAAAAAAACAAAATCGAATTAGACGAAATAGTCTATTTCGGGAATTATTACAGCGATTATCAGGCCGCTCAAAAAGAAAAAATTGATTTTGTCGGCGTAATTGACCATTTGGCAGAAACGCAATTATTAAACAAAATCCTACCCGATGAAAAGCGCGTCCACCCGATTCTGTTTGAAGAATTTTTAAGTCAATATTTAGAATTAACTAAAGTTTAAAAATATAGCCGGTATTTATCGGTTATGCACACACTTATTTTCCGAGCCGCTTCCCAAAAAGGAGCGGCTTTTTTCTTGGATAAGTTTAATATTTCCCCTTCGTCTTGGCTCTTAGCCCTGCCTTCCGGCCACGATTAGCAAAGCGATGGGCCTCTTCGCGTAACTTTAATAAAGTTGGTTTGATGTTTTCGGCGAGCTCGCGCTGTTCTTTTTTGGTTTTAACACTAAAAACCAATTTATCGCCACCAAACTTAGAAATACCGACCATCTGAGCGCTGATATTTAATTTAGCCAGTTCACGCGTCAAAAAACTAATTTGCGGCGAACCGCCATCTATCATTATTAAATCCGGTAGCGGCCATTCTAAATGTTTGAAGCGACGGGTTAGAACTTCTAACAAAGCCCGCTCATCATCGCCTCCAGGCGCGTCTTTGATTTTAAACAAGCGATACTCGGAGGTATTAGCTTCCCCATTTTCAAAAACCACCATTGAGCCATAGCTTTCTTTGCCGGCGTGATGAGAAATATCATAACCTTCCAAGCGACTGACTTTCTTTTCATTTAAATCTTCATCTCGCGTTAAGAGTGAAACGTCTTGCAGGTGTTGAAGCGCTTTGGCTTGTTCCGGATTAGCTTTTTTAAGTTTAAGCATTAAGCGTTTTTTCTCGCCTTTTAGGAGCAGAGCAATATTATCAATATTCTTTTTATATTCCCGCGCGCTAATTTTGTCGGCGCAAGCTCCGGGACAAAGTCCGATTTGATAATCAAAACAAGCCCGACCGCTATTCGGTTTGCAAGTTCCATACGGAAAGATGCGACGAATTAAACGCAAGGCATTTTGCAATAAATAATATGATTGGTAGGGACCAAAAATTTGGGCGGAGCCAGCCGGAAACTTTTTTAACTCATGGCCGCGGATAATAAGCGGACGCGTAAAATCCTTCTTCGGAATGACGACATAGATAAAAGAACGGTCATCGCGATCGACAATATTATATTTTGGCCAATATTTTTTAATGTTAGTTGCCTCTAAAATTATTGCTTCTAGTAGGGTTTCAGTTTCTTCATAACGGATACTATGGGCGGCAGCGACCATTTCGGCGATGCGTGAACTTATCCCCTTTTGAAAATATTGGCTTAAGCGGGCTTTTAGGCTTGTGGCGCGACCGACATATAAGATTGCTCCCTTTTTATCCAACCAAAAATAGACCCCAGGCTTCTTGGGGGCAGATTTAGCGACGGTGGATAAATCTCTTGACATAAAATTACTTAGTGATAAGCTCTTAATACAGTATATAGCTTTACATAGTTCTTTACTTAAATCGGGTAAAACCGATTTCGCCGGGTTACACCTGCAAATGGCCGCACGACGTGGTTGAGGCAAACTGCTTTACAGAAGCAAACGCCCTCGAAGCAAATCCAAAAAACGTCTAAGTACACCGACAAAGGTAAGTACAATGTGGCTCTAAGCCCCTAGCAACAAACGTCTCGCTCACGAAAGTTGGGCACTAATGGTTAATAGGTTTCATTAATGAAATTCTTGTTCAAATAACCGATCCTAAGACCGCTGTTGCTAGGGTCTTTTTTTATTTAAAAGACCAAATTACTTTTTTAAATAAGGCTTTAAATACTTTCCGGTCTCGCTTTCCGGTTCACGTACAATATCTTCCGGTGCGCCCGCGGCTACTAAGCGTCCGCCTTTCTCGCCGCCATCCGGACCCAAATCAATAATATAATCCATTGATTTAAGCATGTGCATATTATGCTCAATCACCAAAACGGAATTTCCCTTCTCCACCAGTTTATTTAAAACCGTTAGCAACATATCAATATCGTAATAGTGCAAACCGGTTGTCGGCTCATCTAATAAATACAAAGTGCGCTTACCTAAAGTATGGGTTAACTCTTTAGCGATTTTAATTCTCTGCGCCTCACCGCCGGATAAGGTCGTCGCGCTCTGGCCGATTTTAATATAACCTAAACCGACCGACTGCAAAACTTTTAATTTTTCGGTGATATAGTAGTTGCCATCAAAATGAATAATCGCCTCATCAATCGTCATATCCAATACTTGAGCAATATTTTTATCTTTATATTTGACTTGTAAGGTTTCGCGATTAAATCTTTTACCCCGGCAAACCTCGCATTCAACAAGTACTGGGGGCAAGAAATGCATCTCAATTAAATTGGCACCCGCGCCTTCACAAGCTTCACAGCGCCCACCCGGGCGGTTAAAAGAAAAACGCCCAATGCCATAACCACGCTCTCTAGCTTCCGGCAAGCTGGCAAAGAAATCGCGAATTGGCGTAAAAATACCGGTATAAGTCGCCGGATTGGAACGCGGGGTGCGGCCAATCGGCGATTGGTCAATCACAACTACCTTGCTGATATAATCGGTGCCCTTAATTTCTTTAACATCTTCCATTTTAGCCCGGCCTCCGGGGCGTGCTTTAATATGGGAAACATTTTTATATAAAACATCATAAAGGAAGGATGATTTCCCGCTGCCGGAAACACCGCTAATGCCGACTAAACGTCCTAGTGGAATTTCCACCGTAATATTCTTTAAATTATTAGCTGTTGCGCCGATAATCTTCAAGGAGCCGTGATTTTGCTCGCGTCTTTTGCTGGGCAGATTAATTTCTCGGTGACCGTTTAAATATTGAAGGGTTAAAGACTTCTTGGTCGCCGTTTTATCTTTACCGTCCAGAAGCGCCTTAATTTCGCCCGCGGCCATGACTTCGCCGCCGTGAACTCCAGCCAGGGGTCCTAAATCAACCAAATAATCAGCCGCTAAAATAGTTTTTTCATCATGCTCGACAATAATTACGGTATTATCCTTGTCTCTTAATTTTTTCAAGGTATCAATCAACTTCTCGGTATCGCGTTCATGCAAACCGATTGTGGGTTCGTCTAAAACGTATAAAGTCCTCGATAAATGGGAACTAATTTGTGAGGATAAACGGATACGCTGGGCTTCGCCGCCAGACAAGGTATGAGCTTCTCTTTCCAAACTTAAATAATCCAAACCGACTTTAAGCAAAAATTCCAAGCGGCTAATAATTTGGACAACCACATTCTCGGCAATCGCCAGTTCCCGCTTAGTCATTTTTTCATAATAACTATTGAAAAACTTTAAGGTTTTATCAAGCGGCAACTTAGCGACTTCGGCAATATTCTTAGCGGCAACTCTAACCGACAAACCTTCCGGTTTTAAGCGCGCGCCCTTACAAGCCTCACATTTTTCTTCACCAAAAAAATTCTTTTTGCCTAATCCCGCGCATTCCGGACAGGCCCCAGCCGGTGAGTTAAAAGAAAACAGACGTGGCTCAACTTCCGGAAAGGAAAAATTATCATTCGGGCAGGTCCAATTAGAAGACAATAAAAACTCCTGTTTTTCATATTTAGCAACTACCAAGCCCTTGCTATATTCCATGGCATTTTCAACGGCTTCAAATAAACGCGACTGGTCATCAAGCATGACTTTATCAATCACAATATCAATATCATGGTTTTGCTTGGAGGCTAATTTTATTTTCTCGCGCAAGGAATGGATTTTTCCATCGACACGCGCTTCCGCGTAGCCTAAACCTAAATAGTTGTATAAAAGCTGATAATATTCGCCTTTGCGGTTACGAATTACCGGCGACATAATAGTCACATATTTTTCCTGAGAATCTTGGCCGCGGGTGATAATAATGTCCACCATCTCTTCGGTCGTCAGCTTTTCAATTTTATGGCCGCATAATGGGCAAAAAACATCGCCCACACGCGCGTATAAAACCCGCAAGTAATCATAAATATCCGTTAAAGTTCCGACAGTAGAGCGCGGATTATGGGATAAGGCTTTTTGATCAATAGCAATCGCCGGTGCTAAACCAATAATTTCATCGACATCGGCCGGTTTTTTCTGGCCCAAGAATTGGCGCATATAGGGCGACAATGATTCCACGTATTGTCTTTGGCCTTCGGCAAAAATCGTATCAAAAGCCAGCGACGATTTGCCACTTCCAGAAACGCCGGAAATTACCGTTAATTTATTATGCGGTATTTCCAAGTTAATATTTTTTAAATTATGCATCCGCGCGCCGCGGATTATCATTTTTCCTTTATCCGACATATATAAACAATTTCAATTTATTTTAGTTTCCAATTTATAAACGGATTTGGTCCGGCAAAAGTGATTAGCGGCGTGTGGTGGTTAATAATTTCGTTAGGAGTACCATACTTTTTATTATAAAGGGTATCAACCGAACAGAATAGCGCCTCAGAATAATCAAAACCCAATTTAGAGCTCACGGCCTTCACTATTTCTTCTGATTGGCCTTCAACTTCTACATAGGGCTCCAAAAATGGCCACTCATCAATAGTTATTTCTGTGCCATCAAGGGCCCAGAGTTCGCGGCGGCTTTCCTGAAAAGCTTTTTGGCGAGCGCCAGTGGCCTCTAAAAGAGCGACTCCTTCTTCAAAATTATCAATCTTCAATTGAATTTCTTTTTGATTTTCTATTTTGTCGCCATCAACAACTTTGAGGCTCATCGTTATTTTATCGCCTTCATCACGCACTCTAAGCCAAGCACCAGGAATTTCATGACCGACAGGCAACTCAAAAACAATCCGTTTCATTAAAAATTCCGGTTTAATAAGCTGAGCTCCAGCGGCTTTTAAGCGCGTCCGAATTTCATCCTTATCAATATTAATAAAGGTGGCCTCGTATTCAATGTTCATATCTTTATTCCTCGGCCACATCCAAGAAGCCTTCAATCTTCTTGTAAATATTAATCGGGGTAATATTATGTTCTTTATTATATTTTAATTGTTTTTGGCGGCGTCTTTCCGCTTCATTTATCGCCCGTTTCATTGAATCAGTTTTTTTGTCGGCATACAGAATAATTTTTCCTTTTACATTTCTAGCTGCCCGACCCATAGTTTGCATCAAACTCGTCTGACTGCGCAAAAATCCTTCCCTATCCGCGTCTAAAATCGCCACCAAGGTTACTTCCGGCAAATCCAAACCCTCTCTTAATAAATTAACACCGATTAAAACATCGAATTTCCCTTCGCGAAAGGCCTGCAGTATTTCCGTGCGTTCAAAAGTTTTAATACCGCTATGTAAATAATTGGAACGAAATCCTTGACCGTTTAAATAAGTATTTAAATCTTCGGCTTGTTTTTTAGTCAAAGTATTAATAATCGCGCGCTCGCCCAGTCGGGCAATTTCCCGAATTTCCTCCATGACGTCGTTTATCTGGCTGTAATTAGTTTTCTTATTAAACACCGGCCGGATTTCAATTTCCGGATCAATCAACCCGGTTGGCCGAATAACTTGCTCGACAATTTGTTCGGACTTTTTCATTTCAAAATCACCGGGCGTAGCGGTGGTAAAAATAGTTTGACCAATACGGGCTTCAAATTCATTAAACTTCAAAGGCCGATTGTCTAAAGCCGACGGCAAACGCCAGCCATATTGGGTTAAGGTCTTTTTACGCGCTTGGTCGCCATTGTACATACCTCTAATTTGCGGGATGGCGATATGGGATTCGTCGACGACCAATAAAAAATCCGGCTTTCCGTCTTTCCAGGGGAAATAAGCCAGCAAGGAATCAGGCGCTTCTCCGGTCAATTTACCAGTTAAATGTCGCGAATAATTTTCAATGCCGTGGCAATACCCGAGACTATGGAGCATTTCAATGTCATATTTAGTCCGCCGCTCCAAGCGTTCGGCTTCTAAAAGCAAGCCCTCTTTTTTAAAATAAGCCAGCCGGTCTTTTAATTCCGTTTGGATATTTTTAATCGCCCCTTCGATTTGCGGGCCGGTAGAGACAAAATGCTTAGGCGGGAAAATCACAATTTCCTCCAGATTCTCCAAAATATTCTTGGTAGTATTATCAATAATCGTTAATTCGGAAATAATCTGATTTTTCAGTTCCAAGCGATAAACAATATTTTCCGACTTCGGGCGGATTTCAAACACATCTCCCCGAACCCGGAACTGACCGCGTTCCACATTGCCGCTTACCCGCTCAAACTGAATCTTAATCAACTGTTTAATTAAATCGGTTCGTACCATCGGCTTCCCTGTTTCTAAAACTAAACTCGCCTCCAAATAAGAGGACGGAACGCCTAAATTATAAATACAGGAAACGGAAGCGACAATAATTACATCGCGGCGAGAAACTAGGGCCGAAGTCGCTCCGTGACGCAAACGATCAATCTCCTGATTAATCATCGCCTCCTTATCTATATAAGTATCGGTTATCGGCAAATAGGCTTCCGGCTGATAGTAATCATAATAGGAAACAAAATAATGGACGGCATTATCCGGAAAAAAATTCTTATATTCGCGATACAACTGCGCCGCTAAAGCTTTATTGGGAGCGATTACCAGAACCGGTTTATCTTGCCCGGCGATAATGTTGGCCACCGTAAAAGTCTTGCCGCTGCCGGTCACGCCTAAAAGCGTCTGATAATTAAATCCGGACGCTAAACCAGTCTCCAGCTTCTTGATTGCTTCCGGCTGGTCGCCGGCGGGCAAAAAATCAGACTTTAATTTGAACAATTTTTCCATAAATAAAGCACAAAAATAGTTCCAAAATTAATTAAAACTATATCACAGAAAGCTAAAAAATAAAAGATTAAAAGCTTAAGCGCTTCAAACAGTCAAAAATCCTTGTCGCCGAAGCTAATTTAATGCTAAAATACTAATAACAAAGTCTAGACAACCAACATGAAAAACAATTTTTTAAAAAAACTTGAGCAACGCCAATTAAAGTTTTTAATTTTGGCGGGCTTATTTTTTAGTTTTCTATTACTCACCGACGCGCCGAACTCTCAAGCGCAAACAACGGACGCGCCCGATAGCAACGACGCGATTGCCGTGCGCATTGTCGAAAATCCTAATCATTACAGCAGTGCACGCTGGTATCAATTGCAGAATTTCCAAGGCTCTCCGCAAACCCTCCAAGTTGACGGTTATGAGGCCATCAGAAACGG
This sequence comes from Candidatus Falkowbacteria bacterium S5_I03, assembly GCA_019248265.1. GTDB lineage: Bacteria > Patescibacteriota > Patescibacteriia > Patescibacteriales > UBA12465 > UBA12465. The sequence goes on along the minus strand of JAEHGX010000001.1, from coordinate 165,167 downwards.
CCGCACAGTTTACGTTAATGCGGCCAACGTTGTTGATTCTAATAACGACGGCACGCCGGATGCTTTCTATACCAATATCTTCATTATTTCTTATACTGAAAGCCAAAGAGCCGATACACCGGATATTTTTGGGCAACTGCTAAAAAACTTTAAATTCAATACTAATTTCTTTGAACTCGGCGCTTGCAGCACAACCACCGATAAATCTTGCTTGACCAATAAAGATTGTCCGTCGACAGAATATTGCAACAGCCAAAAATCAAAAGTTGTAAGAGATGTTAAACGTTTGGCGGATTTAACGGAAATGCAAACCTACTTAAACGCTTATAAACAAAAAAATGGTGTTTATCCGAGCGAAGTAGCAGGAACCTATATTGCCAGCAAAACTTTATCTAATTGGCCGAGTTGGCAAGAAAGCTTTGCTAAAGATTTAGGCACAGTTTTACCGGTTGATCCAATCAATAAAATGGGCGAATGCCCAGGCTATGACCCGACTACTTGTTGGAGCTCAAGCACTAAAGCTTTTGCCACCAATATTTCTCAAGCAGTTTTACCTTCCGGTAGTCATGTTTATGTTTATTTAGGCAATAGTCAGGGGGCGACCGCAAGATACTGCGCGCAAATGGAAAGCGGGTATGCTAACTTGCAAAACTTCAATTGTTTCAGTGACCGAAGACCTAATAACCAACCATTGATTAAAGATGTGGCTCTTTATGGCTGGCCTAAAAAGGAATTTAACGGCTATGTGAGCGTTTTTGATGCTGACGGCGATCCGCTTAAATTAACCTTTAGCGTTATTAATCCGACAACGCCGCAGGGCTGGGTAGCGGAAAAATGGGGTGGCTTTGCCTCGTCCACAATTACCGCTTTACCTAGCAAGGGGCAAATGAAAATTTACGTGCCGGTTACCGGCAACGCTAAGGCCCCGGGCTTTTATAAAATTCGCTTGACCCTAGACGACCAGCAAGGCGCTGCTAATAGTACTTTTTCCCAGATTTATGATGTAACGGTCCATCCCCTAACCAGTAGTCTCAGTAAGACCAGCAAGACTGTAACTATCGGCCAAACTGATTTTGCCACCATTAGCGGTACTGATTCCAATGGCGACCCGATTAACAATGTCGCCTTTGAAAGCGCAACCTTTAACAGCGCTCCAATAAGCCAAGCCGTATTTACCAATAGTGGCTTTACAATTTCCGGAGCCACCCTACAAGAAAGCTTCCGCTCCGCCCAGAAAACCGGTGTTTATGTCATTAATGTTTCCGCCACCGACAGCGTAGCGGCCGGCGGCAAAATATTTTCTAATTTCACTTATACCATCGTTAATAAACCACCAGTTTTCAAAAGTTTAGTCGCAACCTTTTCTAATAACACAACTAAAACTTGCGCTCCGGGAGAAACCTGTTACATCTCAATTGACAACGGTGAAGCGGCCACCGTCAGAGTCACCGGCGAGGATCCTGACGGACACGCGCTTAACTATTCTTTGGTTGATAATTTTGGCGGCAAATTAAGCATTAACTCCTCAACTGGGGTAATTAGCGGTTTACAAAATTTAAGCTATCAAGAATTACAGGACCAAGTTTTTAATGTTGAGGTCAAAATTTCTGACATCTATTGCGCTAATTCCAGTCCGGCCGAGTGCTCATCAAATTATTCTTTCAGTCTTAAAGTTTTAAAATATTGTTCCGTCAATTTACCGGGCTCAACTCTTTATAAAGAGCTTCAACAAACCGTGACCGTTTCCAATTCCGGAGATAATTTAAATACCGGCCTCTTTTTAAGCGATTGTTCGGAAATCGGGACCAGCTCCATGGATGTAAAGTTTATTGGCGAAGCCCATAGCCAAGCCATTGTTTTGGTTAGCGATTTGTCAAAAAGTATGGACGCCAACATTACTATTGCCGGCGTTTCCCAACCGGCGGTCACCCGCTTAAAGAGCGCTTTAACTAAAACCACTACCGGCTTTTTAGATAGTGTCTATGGAATCGCTTCAACTTGGCCGACACAATATTTCATTAAAGTCGGCTTAATCGCTTATAATACCGGAGTGGTTAGCAGTCAACCGTTAACTAATTTAGTTACTCCCGGCAGTTTAAGCAACTTAAAGAATCTAATTAATAACTATACTACCTACTACCAAACCGACACCTTATCCGCCTTAAACGCCGCCGAAACAACTTTAGCCACCGTTACCGACCCGGGCACGGAAAAAATTGTTATTTTAATGAGTGACGGTATTCCGGGAGTTGATGGTTATTCAATTAAAAATCCTTACTGCTATACCCCGACGGAATGCGCCGATAATCTTCCGACTTGTCCAGAAGGTCAATATCAAATTGGTTGCGAAACTTCATATTGCTATACCCCAAGCTGCTACTGCGGTGGCACTTGGCCATATTGCGACTCTCCCGCTTCTTGCCCCAACGGTTACATTCAGGGTGGATGTACGGCCAGCGATTGTTACTTAGATACCAACCATTCCAGTTTTAATCCTTTCCAAAAATTCAGACAATTTCTCACTAAGTTAAAAGTTAAGCCGGCAAAAGCCACAACCGTTAGAAACGAGTGCGCTATTAAGAGTTGCTCTCAGGCCTTCCCTAATTTTTCCTGCCCGAGCAATCAACAGATGAGCTGTTCATATTATTGGACCTTGAATTGCGATTTAACGCCGGATGTGGATAAACAAGCCAACATTATCAAAAGCCAGGGCATTTCTCTGTACACGATTTATTACGATACCAGCGGCACCTCAACTCCTAAACAAAGAATGTGTAATTGGTCCAGTAATAACGGGGTTAATTGCGACAACAACACCTATGCCTTCGCCGGTTCCGATATTGATACGATGATTAAGAAAGTTTTAGGTAGAATTGTCACAAAACCAAAGGATGTTACCGTGGGCAATTCAGTAATTATAGACGAAGACACCGCCTCAACCACTAGTTTTGTCAGCGGCGCTTTAGTCGGCGGTTTAAGCTGCGGCGCAATTACACCAAAAGTCACCTTTAGCAACAATGGTTATTTGGAATTTTCAAATATAAAATTAAATTATTGCCCAGCTAAACTTCATCCTTAATATGAACAAAAACTATTGGTACTTTCTCTCCATCATTCTTTTCCTAGCTTTGGGGCTGGCCGGATTTTTAATCTATCAAAAATCCCTGGAAAGCCTGCCAATTGATCCCGGCATTGATAACATCAAACAAGCGACCCCAGCCGAGATTCAACAAGCGCAAGACAAGCTGGAAAAAGACCAGTCGACTTTTAGTAAGGCTCAAGCTGATAATAATTTAGAGTTATGTAAAACAATCGCCAATTCCGACCTACAAAAGAACTGTAGCGCCCAAATTCAATTCCATAATGCTTTTACTTCACAGAAAATAAGCGACTGTGAAAAAATAGATGACCGGATGTTTAAAACCAGCTGCGTGGAAAATTTAACGGCCGAAGGCACGAGCGCCGGCTGCCAAATATTAAGCGATGATGAACTGAAAAATGTCTGCCTTTCTATTGCCTACTACAATCAGGCGAAGGCTGAAAACAAGGCGGAAGTCTGCAATGAAATACCGGAACTAATTAGACGCGCCAACTGCTTATCAGAATTAGAAAATATTGATTTGCATTCCGATACTGACCAAGACGGCTTTGACTTCTTGCAAGAAATAATCAACGGCACTAACCCTAATCTTAAAGACTCAGACGGCGACGGCTATCAAGACGGCTATGAATTCCAAAGCGGCTTTAATCCAGACGGCCAAGGAATTTTAGACCAAAGCATTCCTAGCAATGTTGCTTATTGCCAAACCATAGAAGATAAAAAAATAAGAGGCATCTGTCTGAAAGAATTTGAAGGCTACCCCCTAGACTTATTTGATTGCAGCAAAGTTAAAACCAAAGATTTGCGCGAGTACTGTTTAAAAAATCCGATTGAATAACAAACAAAAACAAAAAGACTCTCCTGGGCGAGAGTCTTTTTTTTATTTTTACTTTCTAGATAACCGCTCCGGTTCTTTGAAAATCGCGGATAATCTTGACCACAATGCCGCGAACCTCAACCTGTTTGCGGTATATCGGCTCAAAGGTCGGGTTCGCCGGCTGCAGTCTAATCCTTCCCTTTTCTTTATAATATTTTTTAAGAGTCGCCTCATTATCGTCAATTATGGCCACGGCGGTATCGCCATTGTCGGCCCAGGACTGTTTCTTGATAATCGCGAAATCACCATCAAAAATCCCGTCGCCAATCATAGAATTTCCCCTTACTCTCAAAGCGTATAAATCGCCTTCCTGGAAGCGTTTGTCTTTAGCAATCTCAATAGCCTCATCAGGCACCTCAATCGCTTCTATCGGCCTTCCAGCGGCAATAACGCCGACTAGAGGAACCGACATAAACTCCTGTTTAGCATTAAGGGTAACTAGCTCTAAACTGCGAGCCACTCCCTTCACTTTTTTAATTACCCCCTTCTCGATGAGATTCGCGATATGCTCGTGAATCGTAGAGATTGTAGAGATACCAAATTTATCCTTAATCTCGGTTAAGGACGGCGCATAGCCGTGCTCCTCGCTATAAGAAGCGATGAAGTCCCGGATTTCCGCCTGCTTTTTTGTAAGCGTGGTCATATGTTTGTTAATTATAATTATATCTATATTATACCCGAAACTAAACCGAAGCGCAAGAGCCAAAAAAATAGCCCTAAATAAAGGCTATTTTCTAAGTATTATCTAAATATTATTAGGGTTGGGAGCGCTTAGAAATATTGGTCTTAAACTGCGCTAAATTAATTTTTCCGGAAAACAGCAGGTGAATCAAATGTAAAATATGATAATCTTCAATCTTGGTAATGAGCGGCAAGGCGGTAATGGTTTTCAGCCCTTCAATTGTCTTTTTTTCTGCTTTCATTTTTTCTTCAGCTTCCTGGATACCTATTCCCTGTCCGATTAAAATTCCAAATTCTTTATTCCTGGTTTTCCCGGTGCAGCTCACCCAGAGATCATTGCCCCAACATTGGCTGCCCAGAGAAAAAGTTTTGGCTTGCGCGCCGAATTGTTGAATCGCTATTTTTTCCACTTCCGCGGCGGCCCGAGAAATAATTCGCGTTTCTACACTATAGGGCAAACCCAGGCCGTTAGTGATACCGGCTAAAATAGAAATCACATTTTTAAAGGCAGCAGCACATTCCACACCCGCCACATCGTCAGTTGGATAAATAAAAAGATGCTCTGAGGCAAAGATGGCTGCAAGTTCCGGTAACAAGTCTTGATTCTGACAAGCCAGGCTGGCACCCAAAGGACCGTGATTCAGTAAATCGCTGGCAATCATGCCGCCGGAGAGCATCGCATAATTATACTCTTTGCCGGCTAATTTTTCGGCCACAATTTCAGAAATCCGCAGGCCGGTTTGGCTATGAAAAGCTTTGGAGGTATTAACCAAAATTAAAGGCTTCGTAATAAAAGGAGAAATTTCTTCTAAAACCGCTCCGACCGAATCGGAAGTCACGGACAAAATTAAAACATCGCAATCAGCTAAAAGCGCCTGAGAACTTTGTTCAATCTGCGGGCGCTGACTGATTTCCACTGGTTGAAATAGAGTTAGATGCTGGCGCTTGTTATCTAAATGCGCGCTGAGAAGCGGGTTGCGATCGTAAGCGCTGAGCGAAAATTCGGCTGATTCTTTGCGGTCTAGATGCTTCAGAATGGCATAGCCAAAATTGCCGATGCCATAGATAGAAACTTTCTTCATATCTTATTATTTTAGATAAAAAATCTGGAAAAAGCAATTTCCGAGGACTCCCGCAAGGGGGTCCGTTTTTGTATATTTATATGAACTTGTATTTTTTTAAAAAACTGCTATATTAAGAGTATGCTTGTGAGCGCAGGCTCCGTTCGGCTACATCCTATAGGACTTAAGCCGAAAAGCAAGCATAATAAAAATACTCTTTCGTAAGAAAGGGTATTTTTATTATTCATCACTTAAATTAACCGAACAGATAGCTCTTTCCCTATGACGAAGTGACCAAAAAGGCATCACACTCCAAAAATGATATTGTCCGTCAAATCCGCCGACTCTTCTAACAATAACCTTTATTCTGATTTGCCTTGTAAAGCTTATTATTGACCAAAAAGCGAACCATTCAATCACTGATTCTTTTTCATAATTTTCAACACTTACTCTCCGATATTCCTGGATTGTTGTCGATTTTTTTATAGTACTCACGGCATCTTGAAAAAATCTAAATTTATTTAATTGAATAATTCTTTTTCTTTCTGATCTATTACTATCATAACGCAGATGATGCCAACCGTTAGAATTAAAAAATATACTAGATCGCAGAACCGGACTATAAACACTGCCAATACTCACATACTTACTATGTGCTTGATTTTTTAATCTTTTAAATTCTTCTACATTATTGTCCATACAATAGAAAACCAACCGCGCCTCCTTTCGGAGGCAGTTTATTATAAAATAATCATAACAAATACCAAATGAAGCAGGGCTAAACTAAAAATAAAAAACCCTTGCCTCAAAACACATTTCTGTTATAATAAATATACAATTGGCCTCGCCTATTTTTACAGACTTGGCTCCGAGGACTCCCGCAAGGGGGTCCGTTTTTATATAAAATTCCTGATTATTCGCCGGAGCTCGGCAAAATCTCCAGTGTTTATCCGCCCCATTTTTCTTATTAGACGCTTACTGCTCACAGTTCTTACTTGAAACATCATAACCGAACTAAACTTACTAGAAACCATTATCTTATGATAGTATTTGTTATTCTCTTTTAATTTAGATGACAGCGGAACAATTAAAAGTAGATGCTGATTAAACTTTTTCAAAATTAAAATCGGTCTTTCAAATTTTTGATGCTTTCCATCTTCCTCGTGTCCAATATTCATGCCAATACTGGCCCACCAAACATCTCCTTCTTTAAAGCTCTGTGCATATTTTTCAGATAAATCTAATGATATTTTAATCTCCGACCATTTACGAATAAGTTTTGACTTTTCATTATTGTGCATAAACTTGATTTATTTATTTAATCTGCTATAATAATGAGACAATGATTCATTTGGCTCTGCCAAGTGGATCCCCGAGGACTCCCGCAAGGGGGTCCGTTTTTGTATATAGCAAATAATACCAACCAAGCGATAAACCCCGTTAAATGAAATAAAAAACCCTCAATTTCTTGAGAGCTTTTTAGAAAGAACGAGAACCGGATTATTTTCCGGAAAGCAAAGCGTTTTTAAGCGAATTAAAGCGCGAATCGCTATGTTCCCAGAGAGTACCGGAAAGCATTAAAATTAGGCCGCAGATTAAAGCTGGCACGGAACAGGCGAAATTGAAGATGCCGGGAAATAAATGGCCGACATTAAAAGCCAAACTTAAAAGCCAATTCCCTAACCAGACAATAAAGACCACGACTAGTAACAGTCCGGTGTAAAACAGGAAGTAAGCAGCCGCCATCGAATGCTTCCGATGCAGAAACAAAAATTTCATGATAATTATCAGATAATAGGTACCGATAAGCATCATAAAACCCGTACTCATTCGCGGATTAGTTTTAGAAAACATATCCACGAACACAAAGGACATTAAGGCCAAAAGACTGTTCATCAAGAACGCCGATAAACTGAAAGGTTGTTTTGCCATGACTATATGTTTTTTAGTTGTTAATGAAAGAAAATTAAATATAAGTATCATTTAATTTAGCATTAAGTTATTTCTTGGTCAATCAATAACAAAAGCCCCTCTCCGAAGAGAGGGGCTTGTTGTTTCTAGCTATCCTGCTAGAGGAGGCCAATTAATTAAAGGAAATTGGGAAGACTTAAGCTAATACAGAATGTTATTTAACCATTGTATTACCATCAACTGGTAAATTCTTGATTAAGAAACCATTCATGTAAGTAGAAACTGTGCCATCATTCCAGCTTCAGTCACCAGTACCAGCGGCGGCTAAAGCGGCATGAGAATCAGCAGAAGTTAAGCTCATTCTAATGCTATTACCATCGGTTGTTAAACCAGAGGTATCAGCCTTTACTACATAAGTCTTTGATGTAGAAATAACTGAATCAGCACTGAAAGTAATCTTAACCTTAGTTCCACTAGTAGCGCCAAAATTAGCAGTTCCGATAACAGTATTCAAATCTGTTGACTCGTAAACATTAATTGCTTGGCTAGTAGTAGCAGTCAAGAATCCAGACCAAGTTGGAGTAACTGTAATGGTATTCAAATTAATTGAATTAGCTGGGTTGCTATTAGCTACGGTGAATCTTAATAATTCACTGTTAGCACCAGCTAAATAACCATTAGTCATACCAGCTGGGCTATCAGAAGCCTTTTCAACAGTTGGATAGGCTGCTACAGCAGTCATCTTGTTGGACACATTGTTAGAAGACACTGTTAATGTGCTTTGAGCACCATTAATAGTGTGCTTAACAGATGTTAATGTTAAGGTAGATTCTACATTAGTAGCAACACCACCTTGGTTAGCAGAAGAAACAGGAATAAATTTAGCCATAACAGCTACATTAGTTCCCTGTAAACCTGAAACGATTTCCTTAGATAAACCAGTAATAGTAGCTGAAGTTCCAACTACAGGAGCGGTTTTGCCATCTACGGAAATTTCGCTAATTGTACCAGCAGTTACTGTGAAAGTTAATTCATTAACAGTTGCATTACCGTTAGTAGCAACAAACTTATAGTTAGCTACAGTAGCGGTTGTGCCGCCAATAACAAACTTAGAAACTGGATCATTTGTAACGATAGCAGCGCTAGTTAATGTAGCAGTCTTTACAGTTAATGATTGACCAGTAATTTCAGAGCCGGTACCAAAAGTCTTAGTGACATCAGTCTTATAAGTAACAGTTAATGATGTTTCTATTACTTTATTATCAGCAATATTTCCTAAATCAGCATAAACATCAATAATCTTAGTTTGATTCTTAGCAATGTTAAAGTTAACATTGAAATCATTAGAAGATTGAGGATTTACTGGTGTCATGTTTTCACTGACATATAAATTAGAAATGTCATTTAAACTAGCATTGGTATTTGAAGTAAACTTAACTTTTAAGTTAGATACATCAACACCTTCAGCTGAACCAGCTGACAAAATATATGAACCAATCTTTACTTTTTGAGTATTTTTGGAAACATATTGATCTTGTACAGAAGCGTTTTCAGAAGTACCTAAGCTTCCAGTAACAACAGTTAATGTGTTGTTAGCAGAAACAGCAGTTGTAGGAGTTAAGGTTGTATAAGAAGTTACACCTTGTGAGGTAATAACTCCTAAATCAGCCTTAACGGCAGTAATAGATGTAGATGAATCAAGGCTTAAAGAACCCTTAATTTCAACAACTACTTCAGTCCCTGCTGGGATAGTAAATAAGTTGTTAGTACCAAAAGTCTTAGTTGTGGTAGCATTCGTACTTGTGGCAAAAGCCCAAGATTGAGATGAGCCAACTTGATTACCATTAACAACAACTGATAAGTCATTAATTGCTTCATTAGCGACGCCAGCTCCAGTTAAAGTTAAATCAACGCCTAAAGAGTTAACTTTTACATCTTCTCCATAAGCTTTAACCTTAAAGCGGCTTAAGGTTGCATTAGAAGCAGTCTTAACAACTTCAGTTACATTGAAAGTGGTATCAGCACTAATACTTAAAGTACCAGTACTTACAGTAAAGCTAGGAGCGGCAGCGATGCCAGTTCCTGAAGCAGCAACATTAACGTTGTAATTAGTATCAGTAAAGACAGCGTTAGCGGCTACCTGTAATGAGAAGCTGAAAGTACGGCTAGATCCCTTTATAATATCAGCTTTAACTTCAATGGTATGATTACCAGTAGTTAATCTAATAGGGGTAGCTAAACTGAAAGCTAAATCATTGTTATTTAAAGCAGAGGTGGCAACTTTAGTTCCATCAACGTAAAGACTTAAATTGGTTAAATCATCGTTATTAATAGAACCAATTTGCTTAAAGGCAACATACTTTAAATCAACAGCCTTATAACCTACAGCAGCTGTGCTAGACCAAACAACAGTGTTTGAATTACCAGCCTTAGCACTGTAAGAACCAGCGGTCATAGTATTTGTCAAAACAACAGTTGCTAAAGTAGCGGTTGTTGGAGACATTAAATTGGTGTTTAATGGGAAAGAACCAGTGATAGTAGACGCGGTAGCGGTTACATCAGAGGCAGCATTAATAGAAACACCAATGTTTCCAGTTGCACTAGTAGCAACATCAGCCTTTACAGTAATAGTTTTTGTTTGTCCAGCTGGAACGTTCAATAATGAAGAGCCAGAGAAAGAAACATAACCATTACTGAAAGTAGCGCCATCAGTTAATCTAGTCATTCCATCATAAAGATAGATGTTAGATAAAGAATCATCAGCAGAAATACCAATTCTCTTTAATTTAAGACCCTTAATAACAGCTTCGCCATCATTAGAGGCAGTAAAATTAAAAGAACCAATTTCAGCTAAAGATTGTCCGGCAACTACAGAAGCGGCTGGGGCAGTATTAGCAGAAACGCTAATCATTACACCAGAAGATGTAATAACCGTACCAGTTGTTGCTCCTTGTGAAGTCTTAACTAAATCAGTTTCAGCACCAGTGATTGAAGAACCACCAGCAGTGATAGTGTTAGTAATAGTTAAGATGTTACCCATCATGAAGCGGTTAGCAGCCAAAGCAGCTTCGCTAGCAATCATTCTGTAGTTAGTACCATCATAGTAGTATACAGCTGGGTTATTAGCATTCTTTACTAAAGAGCCAGCTGGAACCATGCCATCAGCTAAAACAGAACCGATAGTGTAGTTGGTGAAGAAAGAATCTGCAACGTCAACTACTCTTTTGCTCCAGTTGGTGCCATATAAAGCAGCAGCTTGAGCTTCACTCTGAATCTTTCTTAACATGCCATTAGGTTCAACAGCATATACGGAAGGATCAGTTGTAATCTTCACGAGCTTAGTACCCGGTCTCATGGTTACATTGCCACCTAATGGGTAGCTCTGTAATTCAGATGCTGGAATAGTGACAACGCCACTGAAATCAGCATACCAAGACATGTAAGTAGCTTCGTTCGGGAAGACATATCTTTTACCGTCATTGCCAAGGTAGTAGACAGAGGACAAACCATCCATCTTAATCAAATCACCTGCAGAAGCAGCAGCTGAAGCCGGAGCTACAGATAAGCCACTCATTGCGACGATTGATAATACCATTACGCTGGCAACTAGGAATTTGCGTAATTTATTCATAAATAATAGTTAATTACTCCCAAACGTCTAAACAATAGTAGTTTAAACGGTTCAAGAATAATGATTGTCCAATTTTGGCCTACTTTCTTTGCCGCTCTTCTCTATTTTTAATAAATCAGTCGGAATCCCGCTCCGCCAACCTGTTTAAAGCTTAAGGCGAAGGCCAGCCGATCTCTATAAATAAAGTTCTGCCAGCCGAGCGCGTGTTGCTGCAGGCTGGAGAAAAGCTTAACCGATTTACCAATTCTAGATTGGAGTTTTAAAGGTTTGAGCTAAATTGGATATAAGTAAATTTGTAAGGGACAAACCACTCCTTGCGGAGTTCGACCTTGACTTGGTTCGCCAGTCCGTTTTAACGCGGACTTATTAATTTATCTCACCGGGATGTCCGTGATAGGATGATATCTCTTCCGGTCAGGATCAGCCGTACAGGGAGATAAACTAATAAGCACGCGCTAGTGCTTTGAATTTTATTTTATAATTTCGGTTACTTCGTTCAACTTATCAATCACGCTATGATAATCTTTGTTGTTGAATGATTCTTTGGCTTCGTCAATTATCTTATCGGCTTCATTTATTTTGGCATCAATACTTACTTCCGCTTCGACTTTAGTTTCGGTCGTTGTTGCTTCGGTCGTAGTCGCCTTAACTTCTTCCTTAACGGCGACTCCAGTGGCGATAGTTGCGCGAGGACTTGGAGCTGAATTAGATTCGGCCTCCTTAATTTGAATTCCCTGTTCCGCTTTATGTTCGGCAGCAATCGAAATCGCTTCGTCAGACATTTCTACTTGAACATTATCAGCGACTTCAGTTTTTAAAGTCTTAGCGGCGCCGGAGTTAACAATTTTTTTAACGGTCTCAATTTCTTTATTAAAGCTATCGTTCAATTTAGCAACTTGGTCTTTATTCTCTTCGTTGTTAAAAGCTGGGTCGGATAAAACGACGGAAATATCTTGCGCGTGGTTAGTCGCGAACTTAACCGCTAACTTATTTTTTTCTACCGGATTTAAAAGAGTATTGAGCTTGGCCTTTTCGGAAATAATTCTAGCGATATATAAAGAGTCATTTGGTTTGGCTTGGCTAAAAAGTTTATGACCAAAAATACTGCTGGCTACCAGAACTAACATAAAAACGCCCAGCGCAAAAACGGGCTGAGAAGAAGCCTTTAAGAAACTTTTTAGATTGATGAAGAATACCTGTCCGCCGGATAATTTATCGGCGCCGGAATTGGAGATTTGGGCCAAAAAAAGCTCCCGATTGCTCGCTAACCATGAGCTATCCGGACTAACATTTTTTAAGCTATTAAGTTTTGAGATTAAATCTTTGTTTGTCATACGCTATAGTATACGGAAAAACTACTAAAACGTTACAGTAAATTAGGTGCTGGGGTTATCTTCAATTAATTCCCTAAGAGCGGTTAAGGCGCGATGCAATAAAACCCGCACATTTCCGCGGCTTTTTTGACTAATATCGGAGATTTCTTCCAAGCTTAAATCATTGATAAAGCGCATAATAATAATTTCTCGATATTCTTCCTTTAAAAACGGTAATTTGCTAATAATTCTTTTCAAGTCTTGATTATCATCAATTTTATCAGATTGGTTAATATCAATCGCAATATCTATCGGATTTTGTTCGTCATCAAGCGAAATTGGCTTCTGGCTTCCCCGCTCGCGATAATAGTCAATAATGGCGTTTCTAGCGACTTTATAAAGCAAAGCGCGCAAGGTTTTGGCATCTTCTAAGGTATTTTTTTGGATATGGTCCCAGGTCTTTAAAAAGATAATAGAAGTCAGATCATTCGCCTCTTCCCGGCTACCAATTTTAAAATAAACGAAGCGGTGAATATCGCTAACATTTTGATCATAAACCTCGGTAAAAACCTCTTTATCCCGGCTTTTAAGGCGGCTTAGGGTCTGCTTATTCTTAAATTTTTTAACTATATTAGACGGCATTTAATTTCTTTTTTTAGATTAGTCCTAATAACAAAAAATAACGGGAAAAACACTCGTCCCGTACACGTTTAATTTATTTTTAATCTGCCCCTATTTTAACACAGCCCTTTTTTAAAAGCAACTATAAACAGGGCAACTTTTCCCCTATTTTTAGATGTATATTACTACGCCGTCTGGCGGCGAAAACTTCAGATAAGCAGCAACCTTTGGCAGGCCTTTTGGTTTATTTAGCTCTTGACTTTTGTTTTTAAAAGAGTTAAGATTCAAAGACTTAAGTCCAGAAAGTTATGGACTTAAAGTCCTAAATTTAATTTCACCCTTTTATTTATTGGTCGCCTTTTATGAGCTTTAGTCTACAATATTGTAGACTAAAGTATTAAAATCATGGACAAGCTTATAAATATTAAGAAGCCAATTATCTCTTTAGATAAGGTCGCTAATCCGATTTGGGTCTCCGTATCTGAAGCGGCGGCTTTAGGAGGCGTCCAAGGCAAAACCATTAGACGGGCACTGAAAGACGAGAAAGGGACTTTAATATTTAAGATTGTAAAAGACCGCTACCAAATTGAACTCGGCTCCTTGATTATTTTTTTACACCGTAACAAGAAGCTGAACAATAAATTACAAGACTTTGGTTTGGGGCAATATGTTAGTGAGTGGAAAGCGTTAGATGATAACGAGCGCTAACATATTTATCCCCAAGCTGTTGCCTATAAAAAAACCTCTCTGACAAGGAGAGGTTTTTTGAAATATCTTGACCGGCAAATCGTGTTTTGCTATAATTGATTTTACGAGTGTCAAATCCAGTATCGGAACCATTTCGAAACATAAAAAAGTCTTCCTTTGCGGGAAGGCTTTTTGTTTAACCGGAGTTTATCTCTCATCAGTTACAATTATTTTGATGTGGGCCCGGGAGTGGCCTCCAGGACTGGATTTGACACTCAGTTTCCGGGGTTCGATTCCCCGCGGGTCCACATCTGGTGGAAACAAAATATTGACCGGCAAATCGTGTTTTGCTATAATTAATTACACGGGTGTCGATTCTGGCAGTGAGACCATTCTGAAGTGTGAAAAACCTCTCCTAAACGGAGAGGTTTTTTGTTTGTAAATAAAAACCACCTTGGATTCCGTCAAGGCGGTTTTTGTATATGAGAAACTAAAGTTCTCTTAGGGAAACTGTGTAAGCTAAATACTAAAGAATAGCATCTTTAGCCGCTTTAGCTAAGCGGAACTTAACAACAGTTTTTGCCGGTATCTTGATGGTCTCGCCCGTTGCTGGGTTGCGACCTTCTCTGGCTTTTCTCTTAACCTTTACTAATTTTCCAAATCCAGGAACGATGCATTCACCGTTCTTTTTTACTTCCTTATAAACAACTTCGGTAAGAGCATCCATAAAACCACTAACTTGTTTTTTGCTCAACTCTACACTTTCGGCCAAGGCCGCGATCATTTGGGACTTTGTCATTTTGGACATAGTTTTGTAAATGGAACTAATCAAGAAAGCCTTGTTTAAAGCTCTAAAGAAAAGTTCGTTTAATTATATACAATGTTTATAAGGATATTATAGCACACTATAAAATATATGCCAATAAATACAGGGGATATCTTTATTTTATCTTATAAGTCAAAGTAACCTCCACTTTAACCTCATTTTGTCCGGACTCAATACTGGGGCTGGAAATAGCATCGGCACCCGCAACGCTTTTCATTTCCAATCTAACATTAGAATAATCCATCATCGGTACCGGGCTAACAGAATTCTCATAAACGCCAACCAGTTTGCCTAATTTTAGTCCGGATTCACTAGCAATCATCGCCGCCTTTTCTTTAGCTTTTTCAATTGCTAAAGCACGCGCTTGATTTTTTAAATCATATTCATCATCAATTGTGAAGCCGATATTGCCTACTTGATTAGCTCCCTGCTCAGTAGTTTTAGCAATAATGTCGCCAATTTTTTCCAAGTCCCGAATCTTTAAAGTTACGTTTTGCGAAACCTGATAACCAACTAATACCTGGCCGGATTTTTCTGTCCAGTTATAAACTGGGCTTAATTGATAATCAGTAGTTTTAATATCTTTGTCCTCAACTCCCAAATTTTTTACAGCCGCAACAATCGCATTCATTTTTTCCGTGCTATTTTTAGTTGCTTCGGCAGCGGTTTTTTTAACTTCAGTTCTTAAACCGACAGTTAAGCTGGCAATGTCCGCTTTAGCATAAACCGTTCCGGAACCGTTCACGGAAAAGCGATCCTGCATATCCGTTTTGTTACTAAAATAGAAGGCGCCGACAATAACTGCGCCGACCACAATAATTCCTAGTGTGGCCAAGAATACTTGTGCTTTTTTCATAGCGTTTTAATTTAATTAAATAAATTAGTTTTTTTCTCTTATATATTAGACGGGGCTAATAATCTAAAAGTAACAAAGAGGAATATTTTGGTGGTCGCTAGTGGATTCGAACCACTGACCTCCGCGATGTGAACGCGGCGCTCTAACCAGCTGAGCCAAGCGACCGTTCTAATTGGTGCCCAGAGGGGGATTTGAACCCCCACAGGATTGCTCCTACAGCGTTCTGAACACTGCGTGTCTACCAATTTCACCATCTGGGCTTTTATTATTCTCAAGCTATATCTTAAATTAATTTTTTGGTTTCGTCCAATTCGGCCGCCAAGAAGCCAAGAAAGTAGCAATTGGCATTGAAGCCATAACGCCGATACTGCCAACCAGAGTTCTGACAATCTCGGTAGTAACCGATTCAGTGTTCAGCGCCCGACTCATACTAAGGCCGGCTTGCTGATTAATTATCAGGAGTAATAATAAAGGCAGAGCTGCTCCGGCATAAGTTAAAAATAAGGTGTTAACAATCGCCCCTAAATGCGTGTTTCCAACCTTGTAGGCGAGTTTGAAGACCTTCTTCGGGGGTAATTTCGGGTTAGCTAGCCGAATGCTGTCTACGGCCTCAATTTGCCCTAAAATGATATCATCCAGGACGCCAATCGCCCCGATTAACATCCCAGCCAAAAGCAGTCCCTTAAAATTAATAATCGCATTGCCATTTCCCAGCAAAAAGAAGGACTCTTCTTGGGCCATGCCCGTGAGCCGCGTTAGGTTGCTGAAAATGATAGATAGCACAAGGGTTAAAATCAATGACAGGAAAACTGAAAAAATAGCGAGATGTGATTTTCGATTGAAGCCTTCTGTTAGGTAAATGATAAAAAACATCATCATTAAGCCGCCGACAAGGCTGATTAAAAACGGATCATGGCCATTTAAAATCTGCGGTAAAATAAACTTAATGATAATAAAGAAACTGACGATTAGGCTTAAAAGCGCTCTCAAGCCTTTAGCACGACCAACCAAAATGACCACCAATACGAAGATAACAGTTAACAATAAAATCGGGCCGCTACGCACGTAATCAACCACGTAATAAGTTTCTTGCCCGTTTTCGTCGTTAAAGGCATCGATAAAAACCCGGTCTCCAACTTGATAAATATTGGCATCGCCGACTTCAATCTCGGAAATACCATAATAAACTGCTTCCTGCCCCTTGCGGTCGCTATCTAGCGCTCTAAAGCGTAAATTCTGCTGGGTGAAAGTGCTGCCGTCTTCCCTGGTTTTCAATTCTTCTTGTTCAACCTTAATTATTTCCGCCTTAAAACTAGCAGCCCGCGCCGCTTGCGCCCGCGCCGAAAATGCCGGTACGGCTAAAATAAAAAATAAAAAAATAAAGGCCCAAAGCTTTTTCATATAACAAATCTGCTTAGGATTTCTTCATGGCGGCTGATAGGCGGATTTTATTTTTATTATATTTAACCGAGAGAAATAAAAATAAACCGAGCAGGCCCATCATTACGACCGGTGAAAACCAAAATGGAAATTCCATTCCGAAACTTTCTAAAACCATAATTGAACCTAAAACACCAATCGCATACATCGCCCCATTCTTTAAAAACTCAAATCGAGTAATAAAATCTATGCCCCTAATTGTTAGCTCTCGAACAACAAAAGCTCCCAAACCGTTACCGATAATAATAAGCGGAATGCTCATCGTAAAGGCGAAGGCGCCGATAACGCCGTCAATCGAAAACGAAGTGTCTAGAACTTCCAAATAAAATATTTTACTCCAAGCGCTCATCGAGGGGTCCATTAATTGCTTTTCTTTTTCCTCGGCGTTCTTCTTAAAGCCATCAGTAATAAAGAAGGCGGAAACGCCGATAGTCGCCGCCAAAGCCAAAATGGCGTTCTCTTTTAAAGAAAAATAAACCACGCCGGTCGTCACGAGCGAGGCAAGTGCGTAAAACCAAACGCCTTGGCGATGAATAAAGCCTTCAACCATAAAGGCGTATTTCTTTTCTTCCAAGAATAACCAGGATAAAAATACTAAAAATAGATAGATACCGCCGCCCAAAAGCAAGAGCGGTTTGGAATGTTCTAAATAGCCTTTAACTTCTTCGCTATTAGAAAACGCGGCCGAAATTACTTGCCCTAAGTTTAAGTCCGGATTAGCAATCCAGACAATTAAAAACGGCAGTACACCTCTAACCACAAAAACCGCGAATAACAATCCCCAAAGCAAAAATATCTTACGATATTTTTCCGGCATAGTTTTGAGAACATGAGCATTAACAACAGCATTATCCACGCTGCTGATAATTTCAAAAATACAAAGCCCGATAACAATGACGAGGATGCTCCAAAACATACTAATTTATTTTATAATTTATTAATTAAAGCTTAATATTAGTATAGCATAAGCCTTATTTATATAAAAACCCCGGTTATTCACCGGGGTTTTGTAATTAACAGAAAATAATTATTTAAGCAGCTGCCGCATAGGGACCGGAAGGAATATAGGTTCGCGCTTTTAATTCTTGGTCTATCATATAGATAACCGAACCTTCGTGGCCGGCTAAATTCAATTTATCAAGAATTTCAATCGCGTTAGCCTCTTCCTCGACTTGTTCATCAACATACCATTTGATAAATGATTCCAAGGCTGAATCCTTCTCTTCCTTGGCAAGTTGATGGATATTGCTGATACAGGCAGTAATATGCTGTTCGTGCTTTAAGCCGGCGTTAAATACATCTTTGATATTCTTTATATTAGATAAATCCGGCTTTGCAATTGCCTCTAAAACCGGCTCCTCGTTGCGATCCAAAAGAAAACGATAAAACCCTAAGGCATGATCATTTTCCTCTTTAGCCTGGATATTCATCCAATTAGCCGCTCCTTTTAAACCCTGTTTTTCTAAAAAAGCAGCTAAGGCTAAATAAAGGTAGGAGGAGTAAAATTCCTCGTTTATTTGTTTATTAAGAATGTCTTTTATTTTGTTAGTCATATACTTAATTTTAATTAATTAGTAGTTTATTGTAGCATTTTTTAAGAGCCGCGTAAAGATATAATGCTTAAAAAAATCGCGCAGTCTCTAAACTGGCGATTTTTTATTTTCAGCGGTTTATTGCTTGATATTGTGTTTCAATTTTTTAGCTGCCTTTTCTTCCAGCATTACCCGTTTAGCCTCTAATCTTTTAGCAGTCTTGCGAGAATGGGTCGGTTTCATTTTTCCGACACCGGTGCTTCTTTTAGCCATAGATGTATTTATAATAGTTTATTTAACTTTATTATCTTAACCTAAAATCTAAATAAAATCAATCTTTTGACAATATCTGACACTTATGATAATTTAAAGGATAATTCTGAATATTCACGAACCTTAAAAATTATAAAAAAAATGAAAAAACCGAAAATTTTACCATTCGCCTCCGGTTCAAAAAACGGTGGCGGTTCCGGATTTGAAAATCTGTATCACGCTATTGAAAGCGGCATTCTAAGAGCTGAAATGATCGGCGTCGTTTCTAACCATGAACATGGCGGCGTACGCGAACGCGCAGACCTTTTGGGGATTCCCTTCTATTTTATGAGCGCTTTCGAAGCAGAAGACTATCAAAAAATTGCCTTAGAATCAGGCGCTGATTTCTTCCCGCTTTCCGGTTGGCTTAAGAAAGTCAAAGGCCTGGACTTGAATACTATTTTTAATTCAAAAACGGTATTTAATATCCATCCTGGATTACTCCCTGATTTTGGCGGCTTTGGGATGCATGGACACCATGTCCATGAAGCGGTTTTTGAGGCTTATCAGAAAGGGTTATTGACCTGTTCGGGTTTAACCATGCATTTTGTGGACGAAGAATTCGACCACGGCCCAACATTCTTACAGCTTAAAATATTTTTAAGCGGCATCAAAAATCCTGAGCAACTCGGAAGCCTGGTCAATTCTTATGAACACCGCTATCAGCCTCACATCACCAACTTGGTAGTTAACGGCCAAATTTCTTGGGATGGTCAAAATCCTGATTCGTTAATAGTCCCAGCGGATTATCAAATATCCCAATGGGCTTAAAAACATTTAAAACACAAACAAAAAGGAGCTCCAAACAAGCTCCTTTTAAAATACAAATTTATTCTATTTAGCTAGGTGAAGCCATATGCTGTTCTGATTGCACATCTCCGGTAAAAAATCCCGCTGGAGTTAAATTCATCATCACATTACCGGTAACATTGGCAATATTAGCGCCCAGACAAAAGCTAATAGTATATGACGGATTAGAGGCACTAGAACCAACGCGGGTATAGGTATAAACAGCTTGAGTTGTTGGACAGCTGGAGCCATCGATTGGCAATGGCGGCGCGGGTACTGAGGATAAAAAAGTGTAGCCATCATAAGCAATGGACTGGCTAGGAGCGATAGCTGCCGGATAATTGCCGCTTTCGTTATAGTATATTTCTAAAGCTTTAGATATTTGTTTAACATCCGAGATTCGCCTAGCGTCTCGGGCGCGCGCTCTGGCCTGGTTAAGCGCCAGAATAGATAATGTTGATAATAAACCAATAATAGCAATAACCACTAGAAGTTCGATTAAAGTAAAACCGTCTTCATCATTATTGGTAATTTCGGCCATACTTTTATTTAACTTTCAATTCCTTCTTAATCTCTTGAATTATCTGGGATAAATCCCAATCGCTTTTTACAAAATAACGGAAAGCATAATTTTTTAAAGCCAGAGAAATATTCTCTTTATCATTAAGGTTGGTAAGCATCATCACCGTTAAATATTGGCCCCAAGTTGTTTGCCGAATTTGCTCCAACATTGTTAAACCGTCCATTTTAGGCATACTAATATCGCACAGCGTTAAGTCTGGAAGATATTTTTTAGCCGCTGCCAAGCCTTCCAGGCCGTCATGAGTTTCCACAACCTCAAAGCCTTCCTCCTCTAAACCGGCGCGTAAAGCCGAGGCTAGAATGCGATCATCTTCGACAATTAATATTTTTTTAGGTGTGCTGGACATAAATTTAGGATTTATTTGGTTTTTTTCTTTGTTATTTTTGTAATTTTTTTATCTTTTTTGACTATCAAAAGCGGCAACGAAAAGTAAAAGTGGGTGCCTTTTTGAGGGACGGACTCAAACCAGACATCGCCGGCATGAGCGCGAATTATTTCACGAGCGATATAAAGTCCTAAACCGGTACCCTCGCCATCCTGCAAAGACGCGTTATTAGCTCGGAAAAACTTAGTAAATATTTTATCATGTTGTTCAGCCGGGATACCAATTCCGTGATCATGTACGCAGAAAACTAATTGTTTTTCCTTATCTTTTTTAAAACTTAATTCAATTTCCGAATTATTATGCGAATATTTGGTGGCGTTGGAAATCAAATTTTGCCAAACCTGCTTAATTTTTTCCCGGTCGCCCCAGACATTCAAATCAGCCGGAATCTTATTGATAATTTTTAATTTTTTGGTAGTAATTAAAAAGACATTTTCTTTTAGGACCTCAGAAATGGCATCGCCCATAAAGAAATAATCCTTATTGATATCAAATTTCCGTCCAGTCTCAATATGAGAAACGTCCAATAAATCGCTAACCAGCCTAATCATTTTTTGGTTACTCTCATTCAGCTGTCGCAAGAAGTTGAGCTGCTTATCATTCAGGTTATGCTCTTTATTCTTTAAAAGCAATTCCGCCAGCCATCTGATGCCCGTAAGCGGGGTGCGCAGCTGGTGGGAAGCGATGCCGATAAACTCATCTTTAGCTTTATCCAACTGCTTTAAAGACTCATTCTGTTCTTTTAATTTCTTTGTCGCTTTGACAATTTCGTTGCGCAGTTTAAGGTTAAACTTGGTAACGCTCCTATATAATAAAGCATTTTCCAAAGAAATTCCAATTTCTGAAGCAATTGATTCTAAAACTCGAATATCATTGCGGTTATAAACTTCTTCCGACTCCTTGGGACCAAAAATTAATAAGCTGCTTAACTTTTTTTGCTCTACATTAACCGGAACCAATATTTCCGCATTAATCTTTTTTAAATAAGTAAGCACTCGCTTATCGGCGAGCGGCGGTGTATTTCTCAACCGTCCCAAATCCAAGGGCTTGCCGGCGATTAAAAGCTTACGCATCGTCGCATACTGCAAATCTATCTTATTGGAATCAAAATTGAAGCCCACATTATAAAGAATGGTCCAGTAACCGGATTTCTCCTCATAATAAAGAACGGCAATCCCCTGACTATGAAAAGCTTGCAACAAAATATCAATCGTCGATTCAAATATCTGCTTAATATCCAAAGAAGCACGCAAACGATTATTCAAATTATAAATCAACTCGTTAAAGTCGTATAAGGAAGAAAACAAATATTTATTGGAAAAGCGGTAAAAATAGCCTTTAGTCCGCGGAAAAAGCGTAATGGAAATAAAAAACAAACCGATAAAAGTCAGCGACGAGTAAAGCGGGTGAAAAAGATAAACATAAGAAATTATAATATAAGACGGCACCAACAAGGAAATAACCGAGAAGAAATAGACTAAGGACCGTCTAATAATGAGCTTGATATCCATCAAGCCGAAATAAACGATAGCGTAAGTTATAATCAAAGAAAAAATCAGCGGCGTGGCTAAAAAGATTGGATAAAAAGGAACGGAATAAGCCGGCAAAAAGGCCGTTCCGCCGATAATATCCAAAACCAAAAATCCGATAATATAATACATGAGGCGCTTCTTTTCCAAAGCGCTCATTTCACTCTTATATTTCTTAATTAAATTATAAAAGAATAAGACGCCATACAAGGCAAAGGCACCGATGAAAAAATTATGCAAAAATTGAGCCTTGGTATGAGCTCCCCAAGCATAATGAAAAATGCCTTTAACAAATAAATCGGTCTGGCTCAAAAATAAAAAAATAAAAGAAAAGGTATAGGCAAAAGCCAAAAGATTACGCCGCTGTCTGTCGGTATAAGTAACGGCTAAACTGAAGTGATATTGAAGCGAGGGCCAAAAAACAACGGCGGCATAAACAAAGCGATCCCAAAAAACTATTTGGTTATCATAGGTGCTGCTAATCATCATGAAACTGCCAAAAATCCACAAGTCTAAAATAATGGTCAACAAAAAAAACAGCCCGTTGACGAGACGGCGACTGTTTTTGAGAACGACAATACTTAAACTGATAATGAAAAACAAGCTCAACAAGGAGAACATCTGAGAAAATAAACTGCTATTATATAACATAAAATAAGATAACAAAGCTTGTATTTTTCTATAAGCTATTATATCACAAAAAAATAAAAAATAAAAAAGGAGAACGTTGTTTGTTCCCCCTTTTATCCAACCTTGTTAAATAGACTCGTTAAATTGAAATTAATTCCAGCTCTTTGTCGAGCCGATAAAAATTAAAGAGCGGCAAATAAACTGCCTCCTGTTTTAAATAACCGAGCAGCATACTTTGGGCTTCGGGATTAATCTCGAAAAAATTAAATTCTTGCAAATCTTCCCCGTCAACCAGCGCTAAAGTTAAAATGATTGCTTCAGTGAAACAACCAAACCAGAATCCAACATCCGGAAAACTTAAAATTGATGGTGGAAAGGAATATTTCACATCATCCAAAAAGAAATCTCCGGCATCAAAGCGAGAAATGGTTGGTGGCAAAGCCTCAAAGACTTTTTGACTGATACCGGGAGGAACGGCCACATCCAAAATAATAGCTTCGGGATGCAGCTGTTGAGTTAATCTTTGAGGATCCATAACATCTTTATACTTATGAGTGCAGCTCATGAGTATTTTGATATCATTTGGCAGAGACGCCGGCGAATCAACAACCGCAATTTGCTTAGTTAAGCCATTAAGTTTTTGTTCGCTTACCAAAGTAATTTTTTGGTATTTTTTAGCCAGCAAAATGTCTATGCTCTGAAGACCTAAAAAACCGGCGCCTAAGATGGCAACTTGATCATTTTGACAATCAAACTTATCTGCTTGACTCAAAAAACGCTCAATCAGCAAAAGATAGGAAACGGCGGTTAAATTATCGCCGATGGAAAAAATGACTTCAGGATAAAGCGTTTTAACTTCCTGGCCTAACTTTCCCGGCAATCTTTTAGTGGCGGCGGTAAAGCAAATTACTTTAGCGCCGGCGCCAACTAAATATTCCACGGCGTTTAACATCGCGGCCTTTCCTTTAATCATTCCTGATTTAGTGAAAATATCGTGCGGCTGGATATCCAGCGGGATAATTTCTCCTAAAAATTCTTTAAAGGAGAATTTGAGAGGATTGAAGAAGCCGTCGTGCGGTTCTCCAAGTTCAGCAATAAGTTCTAAGCGATTGCTGGGTGAGGTGCTGTTGGCGATTATGCCAATTAACGGCTTGATGCCTGACTCTGGGTGATTTTTTGGTTTTTTCATTACTACTCGTTGTTTGTTTTTATTTTTGGATTAGAAATTGTTAAAGTAACAAAAAAAACATACCAATTTGGTATGTTTTTGTCAAGGATTAGTAAAAAATTGGAATTAGGCTTTTATTTAGCGCTCAAATTAAGCTCTAGTTTCACCACCTCATCCACATTGGCCAAGAATGGCAAATCAGGAATCACTAAACCGAAATTGGCATAGCTTAAATTAGTGCTGGCGGAACCGGCAAGACTGCCGTCGCTCTTCCAAGTAACGTTACCATCAAAAGTAGTTGGTTTGGTGACTCCGGAAATAGTTAAGTCGCCAGTGATTTTTACCGGGAACGATTTATCAACTGTTAAAGTCTCCGGAACGCCAGTGATGCTGGTGGTGCGGAAAACAATAAATTGATTTTCCGGTTTATCAGATTTCAAAACCATACTAATAACATTTTTATCACGCAGCGGTTTATCTGTTGTAAAGCTGGTAGCGTCAAGCTTAATGTCGCCAATTTTAATTGTTGCCGGCTGAGAAACAGCGTCAACCGCAATTTGACCGTTTAGTTGGTGGCTGGTGCCGACGACAAAAGTCGGAACGCCGCTTAAAAGTTCATTGAGGCTGTATTTAGCCTCTGAGTCTTCAGATACAATATTCAAAATTTTAGCGTTAGCACTTACGCTTGCCAGATTGCTATCGATTGGCGGATTAGCGCTATTTTCTGGGGTAACGGCCGCCACTAATTCATCGTTAGTTTTTAACTCCGCCTGCTCTTCCCCGGCTGGTGAATTATAATTAATGTTGTCTTTGTTGGCGGAACCCAGGGTGCAACCGCCGACAAATAGGGTGGCGGCTAGGACCGCCAAGACACCGACTTGTTTTCTCATATTTTTAAAACTTAAAGATTAATATCTTAATTATTATTCCGGAACTTATCCGTAATACTTAATAACTATAAGTAAATTAGTTATAGATATCTACATCTTAGCTTTTTTATTTCATTTTGTAAAGTCCGCCTTAATCATGGTAAGCCGCGAGCTATTAGCGGTTAACAAAAAGTTCGGTAAAGATAAAAATTAGATAAAAAACAAATAACAGGGCTGCCTCTTTCTTATTTAACCTTCTATCCGATTTCATAAAATAAAATAAGAAGACGGCCGCCAAAAGCATGAAAGAACCGGTAACATAGACGATTTTAGAATTAAAAGAAAAGGGGCTAATGAGCGCCATAATGCCGACAATAATTGTGGCGTCGGCGACTACTGTTCCCAAAATATCTCCTAGAGCCAAATCGTCATGATGGTGCCTGGCAGCCTTAATGGAAAAAAATAATTCCGGCAGAGTTGTCCCTAAGCCGACAATCAGCATGCCGATTAAAGCAGAATTAACTTTAAGACTATGAGCCAAATCAATACCATATTTCACGGTAAAATGGGCGCCCAATAAAATTCCGCCCATACTAAGAAGCAGAAACAACAAATTTTTTATTTTAAATTTCTCGCGATCAACCTTAACGGCATAAACATTATTTTTCAAAATCAAATAATAAAATAAGCCGCCGACAATAATTAAAAGCAGACCGTCTATTCTTGAATAGTATCCGTTTAAACCGAGGAGTAGAGGCACGATTAAAGCGCCAAAATGCAAAAATCGGTTTTTGATAAGTTTGCTCTCTATTTTTAAGTTTCTGCCCGAAAGAAAAACGACTAACCCGAAAACTAGAGTCAAATCCGCGATATTGGATCCAAACAAAGTTCCCAAGCCGAAAGCCGGAAGCTTTTCCATGGCCGAAGTAATAGCGATAAACAACTCCGGTAAAACGGAAATCAGGGCCACAACCACAAAGCCAATAATATACTTAGGCAAGCTAAGGCTTTCCGCCAAGCTAGCAGAATAGCGTATAGAAAAGTCCGCGCTTTTAATCACCACCAGCAAAGCGACTAATAACAAAACAATGGTTAATAACATGATTATTTAAGATTAACTGTTTTTAGATTTATATAACAAAAATATCACGGAAATGGTATTTTTGTCTATTTGCGATAAAGTTCGAAATAGCGTGACTAATAATAAATAAAATCTAAACCTTAATTGCTTATTCGTCCAACTTCCGAATCAACTAAATTATCTAGATTAAAAGTCTCTCTTTCTGTTTTACATTGCGCTCTCTCATTATCCGGATAATTGTCGCAGTTGGGGTAACGAGCAACAAATCGCACCGAATAAACATTATCTCCGATTACTGTGGTGTAGGCATATTGCGTATAGACAGACCCCGCTGCTCCTTCGCTGGAAGCACCTATACAATACTTCCGCCCGCTTATTTCCCTTTTACTTATTCGAAGGGGCAAACTAGATTCTGACGGAGTTTCGTTACACTCTATTTCACCATTTTCTACCCAGAACTCTAATTTTGGATATTCTTCGGCTTTAAATATGTTTGAGCCGTAATTTTGAAATGAAATATAATTAGCCTTAAAACTATCCGGTAAGTTTGATGCCAGATCTTTCTCGTCTGTTTGCAAATACTTAACTCCCACAACCTTAATTGCGCCTAAAGTTTTATAAATTTCGCTTTCTTCATTAATCAGCTCCCCGCTGATTTCTATCTTTTGCCCCTTTCTTATTCTACTAATCATGTTGCTGTCTTCATCGCTAGGCACTTGCAGACGATAATAATCGTTATTACTATTTTTAATGCCAAATACGCACAAATCGTTATGCGGTATATTTTCATCTTTTAAGGGCAAGCAGGCAAACTCCCCGGAAACAACAAATAATTTCTCGTTTATCTCTTCATACTTTTTTTGAATCTCCGCTAAAGTTATTTCCTCGCTATTATTTTTGACTTCCCTTTTTTGCAATAAATTGCTTATAACAAAAAATATAATAATCAAAATAAGAACGGCCAATATTCCTAAAGAAAATAATTTAAGTTTATTGTTTATTTTTTGCATCGTTTTTTAATTAATCATTTCAAATAATACTTTATTTAATTAAATTTACAATCTAGCCATCGCCGCTTGGAATTCTTCATCCGTAGCCATGTCGCCATGGAGAGATTCAAAACTATGCTCCTGCCAATAAGGAAGCTGGCTCATGTTCTTCCTGGTTATCTTTTCGGCAAAACTTTTGTCACCGCCCAAGACGCTCAAAAAAAACTGAACTCCGCCATTAAAAATTTCTTCGCCGGATTTTACGCTCCCGTCCGGATTAACACAATAAGCACAAAATTTGGCGTTTTCATCGCCTAGTGCAAAATCCTCTTTCTTTTCTAGCGGCATGCCGCAAGTGATACAATTTTTCATATTTTTAAATTATTTTAATGATATGCATATTACAAAAATACCACGAAAGCAGTATTCTTGTAAACTTGCTCGGAGACTTGGATATAATTGGAATGGTGTTAAAAAAATAAAAAAGCCAACAGATCAAAAGAAGCGTTGGCTTTAAACAAAAATCTTTTCTCAATTACATTAAGCGATTGTTTTGAGATTAGATTTTTTAATGGCAAAATAAAATGGGACGTAAATAAACTGACAAGGTAGATACCCCATGAGAAAAGCGTTTCCCGCGCTCATTGTATTATACTGTTCAAAAGGGCTAACTGAACAACATAAAATAGAAAACAAGCCGGTTGAGATTCCTATAAATCCCATAACGCAAAATAATTTCCAAAATTTTTTTCTTTTCATAACTATCTATATTGTTAATGTATAAAACAAAAATAGCACATATAGTGCTATTTTGTCAATACTGCTCGGGGATAGGGATTTATCGCGCTCGCTTGGCGCCGGAATTGCGCCAAGCTCACTTGTCCTGGGTTGACGCCCGAAGCTCCCCCGGAGCTTCGTTCGACGCTCGCCCGCTCATTTCGGCTTCCGCCTCAATTCGCGTCTCGCTTCCAACCTGTTCGAATCCCCATCTTTTCCAAACACAAAGAAAAAAGAAGGAATTAATTCCTTCTTTTTTCTTTTGCTCGGGGATAGGGATTCGAACCCCAATAGCCAGGACCAGAACCTGGAGTCCTACCGTTAGACGATCCCCGAATATCTTATTTAATTTCTTTTAACTTTTTAATAACCTTCTCCCAAGTCGCCACCGAGCCAATCTCAACTTTAAATAATGAGTGTACTTCCAGCTCTAATATTTTTTTTAGCTCGGTGAATCTCTTAGCATCTCGCACTTCCAACTTTTTCAGTAAATGCTCAAATTCATATTTAATCTGACCCGTGCTTACTTTAATCTTTTCTATATTTTTTTTCAAGAGCCCGATTTTTTCCTTTTCAAATTTATAGCCACGACTAAGCGCTTCCTCATAAATTCCCTGAAGGTAAAAATTAAGGTGGTCAAGCGGATATTGCTGTTCCTTAAATCGTTCCAGTTGCGGATGGTTTCTATAACCCTTAGTCTTCCCTTCTAAAACTTTTTTGGCTAAAAGAGCTTCCCGCCAAACGGCTAAAAGTCCTTGTCGATCTAAATATTTAGGGGATAAGCTCCAAAGACGCATTTTATTTAATATCTTCAGCTTCTATTTTCGGCCGCATCAGCGGAAACAAAGTTGTTTCCCTAATTGGCTTATCCATCATAAAAGCAAACAAGCGTTCACCGAAACCAAAACCGCAAGTTGGCGGCATGCCATATTCCAGCATCTCCACAAACTCCCAATCAGGCATCATTGCCTCCTTATCACCCCGATCAATTAATTTCTGTTGCAAAGCAAAGCGATTATATTGGTCAACCGGGTCGTTTAATTCGGAAAAGCCATTCCCCATTTCACTGCCGGCAATAATAATTTGAAAGCGTTCGGTTAATTCCGGGTTGTCAGTCTTGGCTTTAGATAAAGGTGAAACTAATTTTGGGTGATTGATTAAAAATACCGGACCGGCAATTGTCTTACGGCAATATTTCCAAAGAGTATCGGTCAAACGTTCACGATTATCGCCTTCATATTTAACTTGCAATTCTTCCAACTTAGCTTTCATTTCCGCTTCCGTTGCTTTTAAAACGTCAATTCCCGTCTGGCGTAAAACTTCTGCCCGATAATCCAAACGCGCCCAATCACCGGCTAAGTCATATTCCATTCCTTTAGTCGTAAATTTTGTTTTACCAAAAACTTTAAGCGCAATCTCTTGATATAAATCTTGAACGACTTTCATCCCAACTTCATAATCGGCATAAGCCATATAAAATTCCATGTTGGTAAATTCCTGCAAATGGTCAGGGCTGGAACCTTCATTGCGATAAACGCGTCCAATTTCAAAAGTTTTTTCATAGCCGGCGGCCATTAAACGCTTCTGCCAAAGTTCGCCGACAGAGATGCGCAAGAACACATCCAAATCATAATCATCATGATGAGTCTTAAAAGGATTGGCTTCAGCGCCGCCAGTGGTTGTTTCTAAGGTCGGGGTTTCAATTTCAAAAAAACCGCGCGCCTTCAAAAAATTTCTGGTCACTTCCCAAAACTTTGCTTTCTTACGAAACATCTCCCGTGTTTCCGGAGATAAAATTAAATCTAAATAACGTTTGCGATACCGGTCATCATCATCTTTCAAACCATACCAAGCATCGGGAATCGGTCTTAAAGCTTTAGTTAAAATATTCCAACTCTTGGCCATCAGGCTCTGTTCACCTTTGTGTGTTAAAAAAGCGACACCGGCAACTTGAATAAAATCACCGTTATCAATTAGTTTTACAAAATTTTTATAGCCCTCATCGCCCAATTCTTTCTTAGACAAAGCGATTTGCAAACGTCCGCTTTCATCCTCTAAATCTACAAAGGTTAAATTGCCATGGCTGCGGACGCTGCGCAGACGGCCGGCGACATTAACAACGTTCTGGTCCGCGGCTAATTTATCAAAAGACTCTAAAACTTCAGCGGTATTTTTATCTCTGATTGTCTTAGCCGGATAGGGATTCAGTCCCTTAGCCTTAAGCTCGCTTAATTTTTTTAAACGTTCTTCGCGCTCGCTGATTTTTCCGGATTCGTCTTGTTGTTGTTCTTGACTTTTAGCGGCAGACATATAATTTTTATTCAATTTTTGTAATTTTATATTTTACAATTCCCCGCGGGGTTTCTACTTCAACCTGTTCTCCTTTGTGGCGGTGCAAAAAAGCAACCCCTAAAGGAGATTCGTTGGAAATTTTACCGTTTAAAGGATCGGCTTCATTAAAACTGACAATAGTGTATTGTTTTTCTTTGCCATCGCTCACCACTGTCACTTTGGAACCCATTACTACTTCACCGCTCGGACCGCCATTTTCGACGATAGTCACATTTTTCAAAATATTGGTCAGCTCTAAAACCTTGCCCTCGTTTAAAGCTTGAGCGTCTTTAGCTTCACTGTATTCAGCATTCTCGCTTAAGTCCCCCAATTCCTTGGCTCTTTCTATTCTTTCCGCGATTTCCTTGCGCTTGGTGGTGGTTAAATAGGTAAGCTCATCTTTAATTTTGTTATACCCTTCTTGGGAGATTATCTGCTCATTCATAATTTTTAATTTATTAAAATTAATTATGTTTAATATACTCTATCTTTACAAATTAGACAAGAGCTAAGAACAATAAAACCAATACCTAGCGGGTGGTTTAAATAAGGGGTAAAAATATTTAGCGCGGCTAAAAACACCAAAGCGGCTGCCAAGCCTAGATATAAATCCCCCTGATTTTTTTTGGCTTTTATTAGCGCGGCTTTAATTAAAACAAAAAGTAGCCATAAATAAGCTCCTAGGCCCAAAATACCGATTTTTAACCAAATATCTAAATAGCCCCATTCAAAAGCATAGGTTGTATAACGACCGTCCGGATTGTTTTGAATAACGCGCGGATCGCTGGAAATATAAGTCAGGCTGGCGCCAAAACCTTGCCCAGAGATAGGGTTCTTTTTGATTTCCTTAAACAATTCTGGCAGCAATGACCAACGAGAAACAACAGCCGCCTCTTCGGAATTCCCCAGGCGTCCCGCCAATTGATTATCAAGATTACCAATCAGCTTAGGAGTCGCGGCGACAATCATTATCATGCCCAAGGCCGCAGTGCTTAAGAGCCAAACACCGACCAAGAAAGCCCGTTTAAATGAATAAGCGCGCCAAATAACAATTAAAGCGGCCATAATTACCACCGCAAATCCAAACCAGAAACTGCGCGATAAGCTAATCAGCAGAGCGGCAAAAAATAAAGAGGATAAAATAAAAATAAGCCAATTTTTTCTACTAAACATCTCCGCCAGATTCTTGAAGGCTGCGGTTTTAAACAGAAAAAAATAATAAGCGATTACCGGGAAAATCTGCGATTGAATAAAAACCCGATTCCAGCCGCTAGCCGTTGTCATTTCGCCCACCAAAGTTTTCCGGAGCCAAGCATAAAGTGTCGGCGCAAAGCTGAAATCATTAGAAAATAGCCCCAAAAGAATTAAGGTTTTGATGGCAACTAAACTGGCCCCCGCCAAAAAAACAGCTTTTAATTTCTCTATTTTTAAATCTAGCGCAGCCGCCGGCAGCAGAATCAAAAAATACAGCCAAGCATTAAAATCTAAAAAAATATTAGCCAAGCCGTTTTTATAAACAAAACCGGAAAGTAGACCGATAAAAACAAAAACAGCCAAAACAGAGACTGGCCGCCAGAAAATAAATTTTTTAAGACGAAGCAAATATTCCGACCTAGTTCCCTTTTTAACTAATTGGGCGATTAATTTAACAACAAAAATCAACATTAATGCCGACCACAAAGCCAAACGCAGAGATAGCATTTTCCCGTCCGAATAGGGTAAGTAAAAAAGATAGCCTTTAGAACCGACGATTAATTCCAGCAAAACAATTAGCAGGCCATTTTCCAAATTATAGGCGGCGATAACGATAGTGGCCGCCAAAAGCGCCATAAATACGATTTGGTTAAGCGGCGGAAATAAAAATCCCAAAAAAGACAAAGCTTCTAAAACGCCGAGGACGCCGAGAATAATTAAAATGTTTTTCGTGAGCTTATTCATGTTTATTTAATTATTAATTGGTCGCCAACTTTAATTCCCCAATTTTTAAGCTGACCGGCATTAACTTCCAAAACCGAATCAGCCGGAACTTCGCTAGAATATAAATTTTGCGGGTCGTCGCCTTCGGGTCTTAAATTTTCATAAATCTTAACAACTTGCCCCCGGGCGCTAAAAACAATATCCAATGGAAAAAGCATTTCGCGCATCACAAAGGTTCTTTGATCTAAATCCGGAAAAATAAAGAGCATGCCGCAATCGGCGCAAATTTCTGGATGTCTGCTTAAACCCTGGTAAAGCTGATAAGGCGTCTGCGCGATTTCTACGCTAACTAAATGTTCGCCGAGATAAACTTCAGCTATCGCCGGCTTAGCTACTGGCGGCCACTTAATAACTGCCCAAACAATAAGCGCGATAAGCGCTCCAAAAACTAAAATGCCAAACAGGAAAAATTTTAGATTTTTTTTCTTAGAGGCCATGTTTCTGTTTTATTATTTCCATTGCCGCTTGATATTTTTTAACTGCCGGTAAAAATGGGAACATTTTATACGCAAATGATGGCAGCCAAGAACTCATGGTTCCGCCCGGAAGGATTTTAAACAAAACTTGAGGAATCCAAAGGCCAATTTTTCCATGCTCCAACATCGTCAACCATAAATCCCAATCTTGGAATTTCTTGATGTTCTCATCCCAGCCGGAACCAGGAAAATCTTCCCGCCTAATCAGTGAGAGCGAATGGATGTATGGTTCGCTCTTTAATTGCTCAGGGTTAAATTCATTAAGTTTAAAAAATTTTCTTCCCCAATTAAAAGAAGAATAAGCGTAACTAGCTTCCGGATGCCGCTGCAAATTATCCAGCATTATCTCCAAGGCGTTCGGTTCTAGAATTGCATCAGCATCGCAAAAAACAATAAATTCCCCCTTAGAGGCTTTAAAGCCGCGATTACGAGCGGCGGGGGCGCCTTGATTAGCTTGATTTAAGAAAAAGAAACGATTATTACTTTGGGCTTTCTGCAAATAAGCGCTAACCAGGGCTTCCGACTTATCACTGGAGCCATCATTAACAATAATTACTTCAAAGTCTTGATAGGTTTGATTAATCAGGCTGCTTAAAGTTTTAATGATAGTTTTTTCTCGATTGTATAAAGGAATAATTACCGAAATCATAATTTTTTATTATTTAATAAATTGACACAATTTTTTAGCTTGAGCATCCCAATTGAATTCCGTCTGCGCGCGGCTTCTGCCTCTGGCACCCAGTTCCTGGCGCAAATCTTTATCTTTAGCCAGTTTAATAATTGCCTCTTTAATTTCTGACGGATTATTGGGATTAACTAAAAGACCGCTCACTAAATGCTTAACCGCGTCTTTTACGCCGCCCGAATTTCCGGCAATAACCGGTTTGCCCGCCAAATTAGCTTCTAAATAAACAATTCCAAAACCTTCAAAATCTCCGCCTATTTCGCGCGCGGGCATAATAAAAGCGTCGCAGGCCTGAAGCCAATTCCATTTATCAACTTCGGATAACTCTCCTAAAAACATAATCCGATCGGAGAGCGGCGAACTTTTGGCCAAATCCCGTAAGTATTTCTCTTGCTCGCCACTACCAATAATAAAATATTTTGGTCTTAACTGCTGGACTTCAATATCAGAAAAAGAATTAATCACCGCATCTACCCCTTTCCTTAAAGTTAAGCGGCCGATAGTCAACAAAGTAAAGGAGTCTTCTAAACGAAAGCTATCTCTTAATTTTTGTACTTTCTGAGAATTAGACAATAAGGCAAGCGGTTCAATGCCCGGATTAACAACTCTGACTTTAAATTCCCAGCTAGGATTAAAATTAATAACCAGCTGCGCGACTCTGGAATTAGCGCAGATTATTTTATCGGCTCCTCCCAAGATTAAGCGGGTTAAAAAACGTTTGCGAAAATAAGCAATACTGTTAGAAAAATCTAAACCGTGGAGAATAATACCATATTTAAAAGGCTTTATTCTAGAAGCTAAATAAGCGGCCGTTCCTAATGGCAAAATATGACCAGCTAAAAGATAATCGAAACCGGCATTTTTTTGACGACGGAGAATTTTACCGATAACCCCGCGCCAAGCAAAAACGCCTTTTTTAAGCAAAGCTCCTTGATTATTGTTAATCACTTCAATCTTTTCCTCCCAAGGCCAATACTTAACCAGATTGGCATAATAATTAGCTACCCCGCCTTTAAAAGGCGGAAATTCTAAAGTTAAAAGTAAGGTTTTCATAGCTTAAACGATTTTAAAACACTGCCGATATCTTCTTTTTTGAAACCGCCAAACAAATATAAAAAATAAAAATATAAAATCCCGCCCGTAGGAATCAAAATTAAAATATGAACATACTCTTTGCCAAAAAAGATTAAAGCGCCCATAATTCCGGCGGCAGCCAAAGATTTTAACAACACCATTAAATTTTTAAACGGCCGATAATCAATAATTTTGCTAATGGCCGCTAATCCCAAAATAAACATTAAGAGGTTGCTTAAAAGCACGGTAATGCTGGCGCCAACCGCCTGGAAACGCGGAATTAAAATAAAATTTAAAATAACGCTGAAGGCGGCAACAATTCCCATATTAAGCGTGTTGCGCCGTTGACGGTCGCAAGCATTAAGCAAGGCGCCGATGGGAAAATTTATAAAAATAAAAAACAAAGAAACCATCGATATCTGCAAAGGCAAAACGGCCGTGCTAAACCCTGATTTAAACAGCAAAACTATCTTGTCGGCTAATAACAAAACACCAATAATGAGCGGCCAAGAAATAATGCTTAAATAATTTAAAGCCCGCTCGAAAGAAATTACTAGCTGCTGTCTATTGTTTTGCCAATAAGAACTCATGGCCGGGTAAAGCGAAGCGGTAAAGGCCATGGGTAAAAACTGCAAAGCAAAAATTATTTTAAAAGCAATCTGGTAGATGCCTACTTGAACATCGCCCGCAAAAAAAGCCAACAAGACCGAATCTAAATAGGTATATAATCTTTGGAAAACGGCAAAAAGAGCAAAAGGCCAACTGATATCAATAATATGTCTGATAATCGGCTTATCATAAATTATTTTAACCGCAATCTTTAGCTTACGGACGACGATGCCAAGAGAATAACTAAAATTAAAAAGACTGGCGAGAACAAGCGCGGCCATAGCCGGAATTAAACCGGCGCCCAAAAGTAAGGCACCGTAGCCCAAAACTAGAACGATAACTTGAAAAACGACCGAAGAGATGCTCTCGTATTTCAAATTATGAAAACCGCGAGCCGTGGAAAAAAAGGTTAAAGTAAAGGAATCCAAAACCATGGAGATGCAAGAAATATAAACCAATATTTTAACAAAGGGGTCGTAATGAAGAATATTAATTAGTCCCAGAACAGCCAGAATAGAAATTAAGGCGAGGGGTAATTTTAGACCCAAGACATTGCCTAGGAGACGCTGAGCCCTAGACTGGTCCTTGGCGATTTCCCTAGTCAAAACATTAGCAAAGCCCAAATCAATAAAAATCGCAAAAATAGTCGTAAATGAAATGGCAAAATAATACTTCCCTAAGTCTGCTGGCCCCAAATAACGAGCTAAAAGCGTAAAATAGGCAAAAGAAATGACCTTCTGCATAATCAAGGCCAATGTCAAATATGATGTATTTTTAGCAATATTATGTATTTTTGGCATAAAAAGAGGCTTCTGGTAACGGGGACAATGCCTATCAGACAGCTATTGATTAAATTTAAAAGTTATGATAGCATAATAATACCATAAAATAAAGATAACTAATAGATGAAATTTTATTTAAAATCGATAAAATTTTTTTATTTTCACGTATGAAAAGCAATATCCATCCTAAGTATTACTCAGACTGCAAGGTAACCTGTGTTTGCGGCAATAGTTTTACAACCGGCTCTACTGAACCGGAAATTAAAGTTGAACTTTGTTCCGCTTGTCATCCTTTCTATACCGGCAAACAAAAATTAGTTGACACCGCTCGCCGCGTTGAAAAATTTGAAGCTAAAGTCTCCGCTAAGGGTACTGATGGCGATCAAAAAGGCAAGAAGGTTAAACGCGCTAAGAGAGCCGTTGAAAGAGCCAAAAAAGAAGTTGTTGTTAAGACCAAAGATATTAAAAAAATCGCTCAAGTTACTCTGAATAAAAAATAGCAAAAGCCAAAAAAGCAATCAGCCTTAATTATTGAGCATATTCGTGCTAAAATAATTATAATTGATTGCTTTTTTGTTAGCTAAACCAAGATTTTAGAGTTAACTAAAGCTATTTATAAAAATATGTACGAAAATATCAAACAAAAATTTACGGAACTGGAACAAGAATTATCGAATCCCGACCTAGGAAAAGACAAGGACAAAATGATAAAAATATCGCAAGAGCATGCCGGTCTTAAAAGAGCGCTTAGCTTGATAAACGAACTGGAAAAAATAAACGCCAACATCTCTCAAGACAAAGAGATAATCGCCAGCGGCGACCAAGAATTAAAAGCGATGGCTGAAGAAGAACTGGGCGGCCTGGAAGCCAGGGCTGAAAAATTAAAAGAAGAGTTGGATGAAGAAATAAATCCGTCGAGCCCCAATGATAAAAAAAATGCTATTTTGGAAATCCGCGCCGGAGCCGGAGGCGATGAAGCCGCTTTGTTTGCCGGCGACCTATTTAGAATGTATGCCCGTTACTGCGAACGCCAAGGCTGGAAAATGGAACTAATTGATTCAAGCGTTTTAGGCATCGGCGGTTATAAAGAAATAATCTTTACCGTTAAAGGCGAGGGGGCTTATGGCTTATTGAAATTTGAGGCTGGTACCCATCGAGTTCAGCGCGTTCCTGAAACTGAAAAACAAGGCCGCGTTCATACCTCAACCGCTACGGTCGTTGTTTTACCGGAAGCCGAAGAAGTGGATATTGAAATCAAAGCTGCCGATATTCGCATCGATACCTTTTGTTCAAGCGGTCCGGGTGGCCAAAGCGTTAATACTACCTACTCCGCCATCCGAGTTTTGCATATTCCGACCGGCATTATTGTCAGCTGCCAAGACCAAAAATCACAGCACCAAAATAAAGAAAAGGCGCTTCAGGTTTTACGCTCTCGTATTTTAGCCAAACAGGAAGAAGAAAGAATGGCTAATGAATCCAGCGCTCGTAAAAATCAAGTCGGCGGCGGCGACCGCTCCGATAAAATCAGAACTTATAATTTTCCTCAAGACCGAGTAACTGATCACCGCATTAACGAATCATGGCACAGCATTACCAGAATTATGGATGGTGAAATCGGCGAAATTGTCACTTCTCTTAAAAAGGCCGCTAAAGCCGAAAGCGACGCCGCAAAATCATGAACATCCGGGAACTAATCCAAGAATCAAAACTTCCTCAAGCTGAAGCCGAAACTCTGCTCGCTTTTTTAATGGCTAAACCGCGGGAATTCGTTATCGTTCGCCAGACCGAAAAGCTAAGCCTATCAATAATTAAACAATTCAAGGAGGCCGCTAGAAAACGCTTGGCTAATTGGCCGCTCGCTTATTTAATCGGCCATAAAGAATTTTATAGCTTAGATTTTAAAGTTAATAAAAATGTCCTAGTCCCCCGCCCGGAAACAGAGATGTTGGTTGAAGTTATTTTAAAATACGCCAAGCGGCAAAAAACCGGCTTAGATTTTCTGGATATTGGCACCGGTTCCGGCGCCATTATTGTCACTCTTGCCCACGAGCTAAAAAAAGAGACGAGCGCGCTTTTCGATGCTTCTAGTTTTTTAGGTTTGGATATTTCTAAACCGGCGTTAGCTGTCGCTCGCCAAAATGCTAAAGTAAATAATTTAAAGGAAAAAATTGCCTTTCTGGAAAGCAATCTACTGCAAAATATCCCGACAAAATCTTTAAAAAATTCGCATTTAGTAATCGCGGCCAATCTTCCCTACTTAACACCTAAACAAACTAAAGAGGAACCAAGTATCAGCCGTGAGCCTGAATTAGCACTGACTGGCGGGCCTGATGGCTTGAAATATTATCGGCAGTTATTTAAACAGCTAAAAAAAATAAACCCTAGCTCCCTATTTTTAATCTGCGAAATTAATCCCGAACAGGCTGGCCCCATCAAACTCGAGGCGCAAAAAATTTGGCTGTCGGCGCGCCTGAAAATAATCAAAGATTTAAGCGGTCGAAAAAGATTTCTAACGGTTGAACGAATAAATATTCACCAATAAAAAACTCCGATATTCTCGGAGTTTTTTATATCAATAATTTGCAAAATTATTTTTTATCGCCTTCAGCTGGAGCGGCAGCAGGGGCAGCCGGAGCGGCAGTTTCCGCAGGCTTCTCTTCCTCAACCTTTGGTCTCATAACCATGGCGACGATTGTTTCACCATCGGCGCTAATTTCCAAACCTTTAGGAATATTTAAATCAGAAATTTTGATGACGTCTTCGAAATCATTGAGGACGGAAACATCAACATCGATATGATCTACCAAATCGCTAGGCAGACATTCAACTTCAATTTCATGAATTTCTTTGTTAATCATACCGCCCATTTCTCTCACCACTTTGGATTCGCCAACAAAATGCAAAGGAATTTCCGCATTAACTTTTTCCTTCATGTTAACTTGATAAAAGTCAACATGATTAATAAAGTTCTTAAGCGGGTCCTTTTGAATGTCCTTAACAAGAACGTTAACGGCAGTAGCGCCGGCCTCCAGCTTGATAAGATTCGATTCGCCGGCGGCGGCAAATACTTTAACAAAATCGGCCACCTTTAATTTAAGGCTTTGGGTCTCTATACCCTTGCCATATAGAACCGCCGATAAATAATCCTTGTCTAACTTTTCATTTTTTTCACGCTTTTGCGCTGATAATTTTAACTCCATAAATTTAATATCTAGTTTTTGATTTAATGATGATATTTTGCATAATTCCCACAATTATCATTAAAGATAAGAGCGAACTTCCCCCATAGCTGATAAACGGCAGCGGCAAACCAACAACGGGCATAATGCCTAAGTTCATACCAATATTAATAAACATTTGGATAAAAATCAAGCCGCTAGCTCCAATTAAAAAATAAATCCCGAAATCATTGTTGATTTTCTTCAAAATCGAAAAACAACGAAAAAAGAGGATAAAATAGAAAGACAAAACTAAGCTGACGCCCAAAAATCCTAATTCTTCAGAAATGACCGCAAAAATGAAGTCGTTTTGTGCTTCCGGCAAAAATTTAAGCTGTGATTGGGAGCCAAAACCGACGCCTTTGCCGGTTATCCCGCCGGAACCGATGGCAATTATGGCTTGCGAAATATTATAACCGGATTCCAAGGAATTAGCCGTCGGGGAGACAAAAGTCATAATCCGCTCCTTTTGATAATCCTTGAAGAAGAAAAACCAAGCAGAACTAAACAAAATTACGGCAGCTAAGCCGATAGCCAGAAAATACTTTAGATTAAAATCGGCCGCCATAATCAAAACTATCCAAATCGCGCTTAAAATCAAAGCGGAGCCAAAATCAGGCTGCATCAGGACCAAGCCGACAAAGACTAAAGTATAGCCGGCGGAAATAAAAAAATTCTTGGTAGTTTTAATTTTAGTAGCCAAACCGGAAAAATAATTGGCCAAAAATAAAATTAAAATT
This sequence comes from Candidatus Falkowbacteria bacterium S5_I03, assembly GCA_019248265.1. Lineage (GTDB taxonomy): Bacteria > Patescibacteriota > Patescibacteriia > Patescibacteriales > UBA12465 > UBA12465. The sequence continues at coordinate 125,627 of JAEHGX010000001.1, read as the reverse complement.
ATTTTAATAAATTCTACCGGCTGCAGACTAAATCCGGCGACATTGAACCAACCTTTCGTGCCCCTGATGGTTTCGCCAAAAATTAATACGGACAGCAGGAAAATTACGCCGAAAAAGAATAAATAGCGGCTAATACTTTTTAAAAAATAATAATCGATAAAAGAAAAAGTAATCAATAAAACGAAACCAAAAACTACAAAAAAGATTTGCTTATGAAAATTTAGCAAATCCAGACTTTCTCGTCCCAAAGCCACACTATAAATTTCCACTAAACCAAAACTGACCAGCAACAAGACGGCGGCCATAATAATCCAATCGAAGTTATAGAAATGGGACTTTAAACGGTTAAACATATTAATTACCGGAACCCTGATACTTCAAATAAATGTCATTATCATTGATATTCAGACGCGGGCTAATCTCGACACGACTGATAGACTCCGACTCCCCCGCCCAACTGAGCTTTATATCCCGGCTTTCACCAGCCAAAAAATTAGTGGCAATACTGCGTTCTACCCCCACCAAACGCGAGCCGGAATAGAACAAAATATCAAACGGCACTTCATAATAGCTATAGGGGCTATTATTGACCACGTGAAAATCCAGACTATTAAGCCTTAGATTCTCCGATAAGCCGCTGCGGGAAGCACTTAAAAAATTAATATCGGAAATAGTAAAATTAAGCCGCGCATTATAAAAAACCTGCCAATCAGGAATAATTCGCTTATTGACTCGGCTCCAGAAAATATCTTTTACTTGAAAAACCGGATTAACGTTAGTGGCGTTAATTTTTAATCCTAAAGACAATACATATTTTTGCTCGGAGGGCAAAATGAAAGAGTGACCACAATAGATTTCGCTTTCAGCCTGAATAAAACAATAATCAAACTCGGCCGAAAAACTATCATTCGGATTCTTAAGTAAAACCGCTAAATCATAGCTGTCATTATTCTTAAAAACTTCTACCGGCGCGGCGGCCATCTCGGTAACCACGTTGCGCGGCGAAGTGACTTGCGTCTCGGTTTGGTTATCGACTGCTCCGCTCAAGAAATACATAATATAGTTATAGGTGGAATAAACAAAAAAGAAAGCGGAAATCACAATCAAAAAAATAGTCAGTGCCTTAGTCAGCGCCTTGCGATGTTCGGAAAACCAAAGACCGATATTCATTTCGCTAATCGTCAGTCCGCCCAAATCATGATATTTTTTTAAATTAATATCATCTTTATTTTTATCTTTTTCCATACTTATGTTATAATATCTATATAATTTAGGCTCCTAAAATGAGCTAATTACTAATTCAATAATAGCATATTAGCCATAATTTATAAATATATATGAAAAAGTTTCCCATTCCGCTGAGCGTTAAGCCGGAAAAAAGAGCGGAATATCTAAAAAACTTCTCGCTATTTACAAAAAATACCGGCAACTTGTTTCTCATCGCCGGCGATCAAAAACTGGAACATTTAAACGGCGATTTTTTTGGTCCGGGAATCAGCCCCGAAGATAACAATCCGGAACATTTTTTCAAAATTGCGGCTGCCTCTGGCGGCGGTGTATTAGCGATGCATTTAGGCTTAATTGCCCAATATGGAGCTAATTACCGCCAATTGCCATATATCATCAAGTTAAATGGCAAGACCAATTTAGGACCGAATGAAGAAAAAGACTCCAGCCTGCCTTTATGGAGCGTAGCGGAAATTGTTAATTTCAAAAAACAAAGCGGCTTAAAAATCGGCGGCGTCGGCTATACTCTTTATCTGGGCGGAAAATATGAAGCGCAAATGCTCGCTCAAGCCGCTAAAATAATTTTTGAAGCTCATCAAGCCGGTTTGCTGGCGATTCTCTGGGTTTATCCCCGCGGCAAAAACGTTAAAGAAGAAGATATCCATACAATTGCCGGTGGCGCCGGCGTCGCTGCTTGCTTGGACGCGGATTTTGTTAAAATAAAGTATCCTTACCAGGCTAAGGATAAAAAACTAGCAGCCCTTAAATTTCAAGAAGCCACCACCGCGGCGGGACGGACAAAAGTTATTTGCGTCGGCGGCAGCAAGCAACCAGCCAAAGAAATTCTAGCTTTCTTAAAATTACAACTAGAAATCGGGAAAAGTTCCGGCCTAGCAATCGGCCGCAATCTCCACCAGCGCCCGCTAGCAGAAGCTTCTCGCCTAGCGCAAGCTATCAGCGCCCTGATTCTTAAAGGCGCGACTTTAAAAGAAGCTGAGAATATTTATTTAAACAAAAAAATAAATGTTAAAAAAAGCAGCGGTAAATTTCTAGGTTTGTTCTAAATACTAAATTTGCTTAACCAAAATAAAAAACGTCCGCTGAGGACGTTTTTTTATTATGGAAATTTTTTTACTTGGCAATTTTTACTTCGATTCTATCGACTAAATGCGGAGCTTTTTTAATAAAGGTCGGGAAAAACTTCAATTCATAATTTCCAATTTCAGGATAATCGCTTAGGTAAGTTGCTATTTGCGAAGAATTAAGATTAACTAATTTCTCCCGGTCAATGATGTCGGCATTACTCTTAAGAATCATCAGGCCTGAAAAAGAGGCTTTAACCGCTGCCGTTTTGGTGTCGGCATCATAGCTTTCCAAAGTATAGGACAGGCTTTCTGTTTTGAATTCTGACAATTCTTTATCATCAGGAACCAACAAATTTAATTTAGCAGCTGCTAATTTTTCGGCGTCTTGTTTAGGAAATACGACCACCGCCACTTTGGCTCTGATAGTTAAAGTGAATTGATTAACTTTATCGCCGGCTTGAGCGTCAGTTTTGGCGTCAGCTGAATCCAATATTTCGTATAAAACAACGCTATCGGTCGGGAAACTTTGCCCCTCCTTAACCTTGGCCATAATTAAAGCATCGACATCACGCAGAGCTAATTGCAAATCGGAGGCCTTCACATATTTTTCCGAACTGGTTTGGTAAGAAAAAGGTTCGGCGCTATCAGCATAAATTTTATCTTGCAATCCCGCCCAAAGGCCAGGGATTGTGAAGTGAGCGGAGCTAATCGCCATTTCCGGAGAAACTTTATCGGCATAAACCTCAGCTTCGATCTTCCCGCCGGCCGGTATAGTCACCGCTGATTTAAGCCTAAAGAGTTTATTGTCGCTAGACAATAATCTGGTCGTTGCTACTAACGGCTGGTCTTTAACATAATTATTTACCAAAATAACTTTACCGGTAACTTCCTGGCCGAGAGCATCCTCGCCGCTGGCCGGATAAACCTTGGTAATTTCTACCGGATATTCATTAACCGCGCCGTTAATCTTTTCTCGAGCATCTTCGGTTGAAGTCGCGGAATTATCGCCACCGATTCGCAAGAACAAGGTGTCGCTGATGGTTTCTACTTGCGGAGTCACTAAAACCGTTAATTTAGAAAAAGAAAAATAAAAAACCAAAACCGCTAAAATACCCACCAACAATAAAAATTTTAAAACCAAGCGACTATATAAGCTGACTCTTTTCTTGGGTGATGGCTGTTTTCTAACTTCCAAATCTTCCGGCAAATCGCTTCCCTTTTTAGTTTTAATTTCCGTTACCAAATCGGAAAAAAATTTCTTTTGAACATCCATTTCCGCTCCCACTTCTTCGGACTTAGACGCAGCTGCGCGAATAACGCTTTCCACTGCCAGTACTTCGGGGCTAAAACTCTTTTTTGCCAAAGACTCATCGGAAAAGAAATTGGAATCATCAAAACCGTCTTCATCATCTTCAATAACATCAATAATAACCGGTTTAGCCTTAGGCTTGGGCGCTATTTGCTTGGGCGCGCTTATTTTTTTAAGCGGCTTTTTAGGTTTGGCCTCTTTAGCCTTGGAAACCGTTTTCAATTCGGTTTTTTTTGGTCTAGGCATATGCGAAAAGAAAGAAATTAGAAAATTTATAACAAAATAAAATTGACTTTAAACAAGTCAATCTTATTATAGCAAAAAATAAAAATCTAAACAATAAAATTACTGCGAAATCTTAAAGACCGCAGACAATTTTTTTTCCAATTCCTGCCGGAGAGCATCATTATTGGCAATCCGAAAAGCAGTTTTAATAACTTTAAATTTTTCCGCCTCAATTATTCTAAAATAAACCTCATCTTCGCCGGGGTAAACGGCAAAAATTTTCTTTAATTCGCTTAAATCTTCCAAAGAGGGATCGCGTGAAATAATTAGACGCAAGGAACTAGGAGAGGCCGGCGAGAACGCCGGTTTTTCGGGTTCAGCTTGAGCTTTAACAGGTTTTTTGGAAGAGACGGAAGCAGACGCTTGCCCCGCATAGGGGCTCTTATAGCCGGAATGGCCGCCAGCGCCGCCATTATTACCGTTGCGATAACGATTACCAATGGGGGCCGGCGATTCCATCATTAAACGCTTAAAATCATCAATCGATTTCTGCGGATCGCTAATATCTAAAAGTCGAGCACGATTAGCTAAAATTTTTAAATCACTATCTTTTTCCGAGGCCTTGCCATCAATTATAATTGTTCTTCCCTCTTCCCATAATTCGATAGTCTCTTTATAAAGGCGCGGAAAAACCAAAATCTCGGTCGAAGAAGTAGCATCTTCAATCTTCACAAAAATCATCGACTCTCCCTTGCGCGTAATAATTTTCTTAATGGAAGCAATGACGCCGGCAGTAATTATTCGATCATCATTCTTATGGCCGGAGAGACTGGCAATCGATAAAGCGTAGCCGGCTAAATATGGTTTAAAAAAATTAAAGGGATGCTCGCTGACATAAAGACCGAGTAATTCTTTCTCCCAAATTAACTTTTCGTTTTGCGCCGCCGGCGGCGAATCATTTAAATTAGGGCGACTTTTTATAGCATCGGGCAAATCACCGAATAAGCTCTCTTGGCGGCTGTCTTTATTTTTTGTTTCTTCTTTATTAAAACTCAAAAATTTTTCCAAGTTGGCCAGCAGAAACCCGCGCTCGCCAAAACCCTCCATCGCTCCGCTTTTAATTAAGCTCTCCAAGGATTTTTTATTTAAATCCTTATCAGTCACCCGTTCCAACAAAGCAAAAATATCTTGATAAGCGCCGTTTTCCTTACGCTCTTTAATGAGGGCGTCAACAATATGCTCGCCGACATTTTTTATGGCCTTTAAACCGAAACGAATAGTATCAACTTTTTCATCGGCGGCCACAATTTTATTTTCTTTAGTGCCAGCGGTTACCACCGTAAAAGTACCAAATGACTCGTTAACGTCCGGCGCCATAATCTTAATGCCCATATTGCGGCATTCTTCGATTTCAATCGCTACGCGGTCGCTATCGCCTTGATCTGAGGTCAAAAGCGCCGCCATAAATTCAACCGGCCAATGAGCCTTTAAATAGGCTGTCTGGTAGCCAATCATGGCATAACAGGCGGCATGGCTGCGGTTAAAACCATAACCGGCGAAAGGTTCGATAAATGAAAAAACTTTCTCCGCCAGTTCCTTATAAACGCCATTCTTTACACACCCTTCAACGAATTTCTCTTTCTGTTCAGCTAAAAGCGAAGCAATTTTTTTACCCATCGCTTTTCTTAAAACATCGGCTTGGCCCATCGTAAATCCTGCCAAATCGCGCGCAATCTGCATGACTTGCTCCTGATAAATCGCCACGCCGTAAGTGTTTTCCAAAATGCTTTCCAATTTGGGATGTAGATAGGCGACCTTTTTAGTTTTATGCTTCCCGGAAATATAATCCGGAATCCATTCCATCGGCCCGGGACGATATAAGGCGACCATCGCGATAATATCTTCAAATACGGTCGGCTTGAGTTCGCGCAAATATCTTTTCATTCCTGAGGATTCAAATTGGAAGACACCGGTCGTTTCCCCGCCCTGAAAAAGCTTATAGGTATCAACGTCGTCAAGCGGAATCTGATCAATATCAATCTCCAAGCCTCTAGTATTTTTAATAATCTTTAAAGCCGATTCAATAATCGTTAAATTTTTCAAACCCAGAAAGTCCATTTTAAGTAGCCCCAAATCTTCAACCGGATGCAGAGAATATTGCGAGATAATGCTTTCATCAGCCGAAGACGCCTTTTGGATAGGCACATATTCAGTTAGCGGCTCTTTGGTAATCAACACCCCGCAAGCATGCGTAGAAGCATGGCGTGCTACTCCTTCCAATCTTTTGGCGTAATCTAAAATTCTTTTGGCGGCCGGTTCATTGGCATACATTTCTTTTAATTCCGGCACGGTCTTTAAAGCTTCATCCAGCTTAGTGAACATCGGAATGCTTTTGGAAATCTTATCGCAATATTCATAAGGCTCATCCAGCACGCGACCCACATCACGTACTGCCGCCCGCGCCGCCATCGTTCCGAAGGTGATGATTTGCGCGACATGATCATGGCCATATTTCTCACCGACATAATTTAAAACTTCTCCCCGGCGGGTATCGGCAAAATCCATATCAATATCGGGCATGGATATTCTTTCCGGATTCAAAAAACGTTCAAACAATAAGTTATATTTGAGAGGATCAAGATTGGTAATTCCGGTTAAATAACAAACCAAAGAACCGGCCGCACTGCCTCTGCCCGGACCAACGACAATTTTATTGTCCTTAGCCCAGTTAATAAAATCAGCCACAATTAAGAAATAAGAAGGCCAGCCCATTTTAGCAATAACGGACAATTCATAATCCAAACGTTCACGCACCGGGATTAACTCATCGGCTTTGGCATCAGGATAACGTTTTAAAATCCCTTCCTCGCACCATTTTTTTAAATAAGAATTACCGTCATAACCGCTTGGCACTTCAAAATGCGGCAATTGAATATTGCCAAGCTCAATTTCCACATTACACATCTCCGCAATTTTCAAAGTATTGGCAATCGCTTCTGGAGTATTCTTAAAAGCGGCGATCATTTCCGCGTTGGAACGCATAGAGTAATCTCCGTAACCAATCATCTTCATTCTATCGGTATCGGAAATTTTCTTTTTATTCTGCAAGCATAATAAAATATCCTGAGCTTCGGCATCTTCTTTTTTGAAATAATGAACGTCATTAGTAGCGATTACCGGAATACCGAGCTTTTTAGAAAATTTAAGCAGTTCTTCATTAACTCTGGCTAGTTCCGGAATTTCCGGATGGTCCATTAACTCCAAATAAAAATTATCTTGCCCAAATAAACTATTATATTCTTTAATTCGCTTTTCGGCTTCGGCCAAATTTTCGCTCAATATCAATCTCGGTATTTCTCCAGCTAAACAGGCGGTGGAAGCAATTAACCCCTCATGACATTCAGTTAAAAGCTCCCAATCAATTCGCGGCTTATAATAAAAGCCTTCGACATGAGCTTTCGAAACTAGTTTAATTAAATTTTTATAGCCCTCATTATTCTTAGCTAGCAAAAGTAAATGAAAACGCTTGGCGTCGTCCTTGGTATTCTTGTCAAAACGAGAACCAGGGGCTAAATAGCATTCAACCCCGATAATTGGCTTCACGCCGGCTTTTTTAGCCTTCTGATAGAACTCAATAACGCCATACATCGTTCCATGATCGGTAATCGCGACCGCCGGCGAGCCCTGTTCTTTGGCATAATTAATCATCTCGTCAATCTTGGTCAGACCGTCGAGTAAAGAATAGTGGGTATGGTTGTGGAGGTGGACAAAAGACATTTATTTTTAGTTTAACTTCTTTTTATTTTAATATAGGTCCAGGATATTAGCAAATAAAAAAGGAACTTGAATAAGTTCCTAATCGTTAGAGCTGCGGATGTCAACATTTAGGCATAAAAGCTGAAGAAACTGCTAGTAGGCATAGGGCGCCAATCCCGACTCCACAAAATATGTCCTTCCAAAAACTGCCAGTATTGGCAAATATGGCTACAATTATAGCCACAATAATTGAAGCGACAAGAACTCCGATAAAGGTCTTGTCTTCCCATAGCTTTTTTTCCATCGTATATAGTTTTTTGATTAATATTAAAAGAACGAATTAATATTAAACTATACACTATTTTCTTATTTTTGTCAATATTTGCCCTAACTCTTCATCACTATAAAAATCAATAATAATTTTCCCTCCCCGTCCCTGTCTTTTTATTTCTACCTTAGTACTCAATTCCTCGCTTAACTCATCCTCTTTGGCCTGGTCAAAATAATCTTTATTTTTAGCAGCCTTAGTCCCTCCTAGGCGTTTTATTTCCTTATTGGTTTGCGCGACCGTTAAATCATGGCGCAAAATCTTCTTTAACATTACTAGCTGCTTATCGTCGCCATCAATACCCAGTAAATATTTAGCATGGGCTTCGCTAATTTTCCCGGCGTCTAGGGCATCCTGGATTTCCGGAGGCAAAGACAAAAGACGCAAAGCATTGGCCACGCTAGAACGCGCTTTACCGACTTTTTTAGCCGCCTCTTCCTGAGTAATATTAAATTCATCAATTAAGCGTTTATAGGCACGAGCGGTTTCCAGGGGATTTAAATTTTCACGCTGCAGGTTTTCAATCAAGGCTACTTCCAATTTTTTTTGTTCAGTTTCTTCGCGAATAATAACCGGCACGGTCTTTAGGCCGACTAGGCGCGCACTGCGTAATCGGCGCTCGCCGGCAATCAGTTCAAAACGATCGCCTTTTTTGGTGGCAATAAGCGGCGAGATAATGCCATGTTCTTTAATAGATTCCGCTAAATCATTTAAAGCGCCATCGGAAAAATTAGTACGAGGCTGCTGTGGATTAATATCAATTTTATCAGGACTAATCTTTAAAATTCTTTCGTTATCTTGCAAAACAACCGTATCCTCGGTTAAACCGTGGTTATCAGTTTGAAAAGGATTCTGACCATAAGTCATGGTTTTTTTAGGGATAAGCGAACCAAGTCCGCGTCCTAGTCCTTGCGCCATATAAAATATAATTAACTTTTATTTATCAAAACTTAAAATTTCTCGAGCTAAATTTTCATAAGCCTTGCCGCCCTTGGATTTCGGGTCATAATGCAAAATGGAGCGACCATAGCTTGGGGCTTCCGCTAAGCGAACTGTTCTTGGAATAATTGAACGAAAAATACGATTAGGAAAATATTTATACAATTCCTCCATGACTGATTCCGATAATTTATTGCGCCTGTCAAACATCGTAATCACGGCCCCCATAATTCCCAACTCTGGTTTTAAATTATTTTGCACCAAATTAATCGTTTCCAATAATTGGCTCAAGCCCTCAAGCGCAAAATATTCACTCTGAATCGGAATTAAAACTTCATCAGCGGCTACTAGACTATTAATAGTTAAAAGCCCTAGGGATGGCGGACCGTCAATAATAATATAGTCAAAATCTTTTTTACTTTCCTCAATAATATTGGCCATCCGGAATTCTCGATTATCCATATTAACCAGTTCAATCCCCGCCCCCGCCAAAGCTAGCGTTGCGGGCGCAATTTTGAAACCAGACTGCATAGTGCGCTTGATTATTTGATGGAAAGGCTTCTCGCCAATCAAAGCCTCATAAATGCCAAATTCTAAATTACGATGATCTATGCCTAAGCCGGAGGTGGCGTTAGCTTGCGGATCAACATCAATAAGCAGCACCTGTTTACCCAGATGAGCTAAATAAGCACTTAAATTGACAGCGGTCGTGGTCTTGCCGACGCCGCCCTTCTGATTAACAACCGCAATGACTTTTCCCATAATTATTGGTAATATTTGTATAAGATTATTATATATTAAAGCTTTCCTTTTGACAATTGGAAATTAATTTATTATACTAAACTTCGTGAATAATAAGCCGCGGTGGCGGAATTGGTAGACGCGCACGACTCAAACTCGTGTGAGGGAGACTTCATGAGGGTTCGATTCCCTCTCGCGGCACAGAAAAGGCCCTGTACTCAGGGCCTTTTATAATTGACAATTTATAATAAAAATACTAATATACGAAGAAAATCAATAGTAACCAATACCTTAAAAATAAAATACTGAAGACTAATGGAAAAATTATTACAAAACTTGAGGCGCATCCAGGATGATTGCCTCAAACAAATGGAAAAAGACGTCAACGAGAAACCGCCGCGAAACATAGGTGGCGCAGTAATTAAGGGTGAATCCTTGAATGAAAAAGCTTGGGAAACCGCAAAGGCGACCATCCCCAAATTAAAAAAGATGAAATGGCAGAAAGATAAAGTCCAAATCGTGATTGAAAAAAAATTCTTCCTACATTGCCTAAACATATTAGGCGAATTCTATCTCTTTCGGTTAGCTGATAACATGGGCACGATTTTTTTCAGGCCGAATAATTTTTACTTTGAAAGCCGGCCCAAGTCTTTCCCTAACTGGATCTTATGGATTTTATACATCATCTTAATTCTTTCTGTCTTGGGTGCATTTAAGTTTACTCTCTTCTCATCGCTACTAGCGATTGCTTCTCTTTTGGCCGGTATCTGGCTGGAAAAGGTTAAATCAAAACAAACACAAAAAATGCAAGCTTGGAAAAACCTTTTCATTAATAAACCCCAGTTATTATTACAGGGATGTTCTTCCAAAAAGGTGAAATATGAAGCGTATGACAGCTACCAGCTTCTCAAGGAGGGATTTTCTAGAGCTTTTATAAAGATAACTCTGAAGAATTCATTATGGCTAGGCCGCGACATGGCCATCAAAGAAGCATATAATAAAACAGAGGAGAAGAAGGGGCAACTCGCCTGGCTTTGGCAATGTGGTCAAGCTACAGTTATGCCTGACAAATTTTCTTTGAATCATGACAAATGGGGTAATGTCTTACAAATAGAAATCGATACTGGTGGACCAAACCTGTTACCCGTGATTGAAACTGATGAAGTGTTCATCTTCGATCTCAAATATTTCCATACTATGGAAAGATACTTTATTGAAGACAAAATCAATGAAATGATAAATAAAGTAGAAAAGACTGTTACTCAGGAAATAAAGTCGGGTCGGTATGATTTAATTTTTCCCTAACAAGAGTAAGGAAGTGCGGAGGCGCTTCCTTTTTTTTACAAAAAATCTCCCAAAGGGAGATTTTTTTGGTCTCAAGATGACCTCGGGATAGAACCTGACATTTAATATTAATATTATATACTAAAATCACGGTCCGGTCAACCACTCGCCGGATGTGGACCCGCGGGGAATTGAACCCCGGAGACCGAATGTCAGGTCCAACCCCGAGGACCACCTCCGGGCCCACATCGCTTTTGATTATAGCAAGCGCACGATAAATTCCATCTAAAAAATTAGGCCTTTTTAAACCGAACGGTAAATATTGGTTCATATTCAACCTTATTTTCATCAACCAATTTTACGAGCTCCCCGCTGACAAATTGCGTTAAGGCTAAATCGCTTAAGAGCTGGTTGTCGCCGGCAATGTTTAGCTTCAAGCCCTCCAGTTTATCAAATTCTTGTTTGAAATCAGCTTTCACGGAAGCTTCAATTTGTTTCTTTTTAATCTTCAAATCATCCAGTTCTTGGACAACTTTCTGATATTCGCCGTTATTAGTTAGCGCGTCGCGAAACATTGCTTTCAGCTCGCGCTGTTCTTTTTTCTTGTCTTGGATGCGTTTAAAAACTGCTGGTAGTTCTTGGGCCATAGTTATTACTAAATTAATTTAAGTTATGGAAAGGATTATATCACTTTATTAAGCCGCCGCCCAGCACTCGTTCTTTATCATAAAAAACCACGCTCTGACCAGCGGTAATCGCTCTTTGGGGACGAGAAAATTTTACTAAATATTCATTTTGATTTTTTAACGAAACCAGACAAGCAACAGCTTTATGCCCATAACGAATTACCGCTTGGCACTTTAAAGGTTTTTTCGGCGCCACCCCGCTCAGCCAATTTACTTTTTTAGCTACCAATTCTTTCTTATATAAAACTTCCTGATTCCATTCTTTAACAACATAAAGAATATTATGGCGATAATCTAATTTGGCGGCGTAATAGGGACCAGTACCACCAATTTCAATTCCCCGTCTTTGGCCGATAGTATAAAGGGGCAAGCCTTGATGAGTGCCAATTTCTTTACCGGTTTCTAAAAGTTTAATCGGTCCCGGCGTTAACTTTAAATATTTTTTTAAAAAATCATTATGCGGGCCGGATAGAAAACAAATATCCTGGCTTTCAGCTTTTGATTCCACCATCAAGCTATGCTTAGCAGCCAACCTACGCACTTGCGGCTTCTTATAGCTTCCGAGCGGAAATAATAAATGTGCGAGCTCATCCTGAGAAAAAGTATAAAGGAAATATGATTGATCTTTAAGCTTATCTTTAGCTTTGAACAACTGATATGACTGACCGACTTTTTTAATATTTAAATAATGGCCGGTGGCCACATAATCATAGCCCAAGCGACGCGCGTATTTTAACAGACGCCCAATCTTTATTTGTTTATTGCAAACTACGCAGGGGTTCGGCGTCCTGCCGGCGGCATATTCATTTAAAAAATTATCCACCACCGCTTTTTTAAAAGGCGCGGAAAAATCAAAAGTATAAAGCGGAATCCCGACTTTGGCCGCTACTTTCCTAGCGTCCATAAGCGATTCTAAAGAACAGCAACGATTATCAGCTTTAGCGCCGGCTGATTCATCTTTCCAGAAATGCAAAAAAATTCCGGCGACTTCATAACCTTGATTTTTTAAAAGCTGGGCGGCAACCGAAGAATCGACTCCACCCGACATCCCAATTAAAACTTTTTTCTTTTTTATATTATTTTTTTTCATCTAATTCTTTAAATAATTCTAAATAGTGTTGCGCGGCTTTCTCCCAAGTAAACAGCGCGGCCTGTTTTTTGCCGGCCGCTATTAAATTGGTGCGCAGGTTGTTGTCACTTAAAATTAGTTCTAAAGATTCGGAAATATCTTCAACTCTAAAAGGATTTACCAGCAAAGCGGCTTGGCCGAGCACTTCCGGCAAACTGGAAATATTGGAAGAAATTACCGGCACGCCCGCACCCAAGGCTTCCAAGGGTGGAAAGCCAAAACCCTCGTAATATGAAGGATAAGCAAAGACGGCCGCCGTGGCAAAAAGTGTCGCTTTCTCCGAAGGGCTGATATAGCCTAAAAACTTAATATCTTCTTGATAGGGAGAGTTTTTCCAAGTTTTAAATATTTGGCGATGTTTCCAGCCTTTAGCTCCCGCCAAAACCAACTGCATCCTTAAATCTGGACGGCGCTTTCTTAAATCTTCATAGGCTTTAATTAGGCCGCCTATATTCTTGCGTGGTTCGATATTGCCGACGGAAAATATAAAGCCGGGATTCAAATTATTTTTAAAAAAGAACTGATTTTTTTCGGCATCACCCAGAGGGGCGGCTAAAAAATTATTCCCCGAATAAATAACTTGAATTTTGTCAGCCGCGATTTTTAAAATTTCCACCAAATCATGCTTAGTATTTTCCGAGACCGCCACTATTCTATCGGCGCGCTTTAACAAGCGGGCAACCCCGATTGCTTTATGCCAAATATTTTTGCGACAACTAAAAAATTCCGGATAGCGCAGAAATGATAAATCATGAACCGTGACCACTAATTTAGTTTCGGAGCTGACATTTAGAAAATTAAGATGGGGAGCAAAAAATATTCCCGTACCGCCGACAACTTTATCAAGTCGCGGCCGACGAAAACATTTTTGTAAAAGATAATTAAAAATCTTATTTGCGTAGTGAGTACCGATAACTTTACTATTCGTCCTTTTCCATTTATCTAAGCGACCTTCTTGATGCTTGAAAGAATTGCAAAATAAAGAATATTCATTTTTCTGGTCTTGGCGCAAAATTTCCGATAATAAATTAGCGGTATATTCTGATACGCCGCTATAATTTCTATCCATTAAAACTCTGGCATCAATTCCAATTTTCATAAGCTACTTTAATTGCTCCTGATGATGTTTTATAAATTCAGTAATTTGATTCTTAAAATTACCGGTAGAAAACTTTTCTGCCCACGCTTTTATTTCTTGCGGATTAAAATTCTCAGCTCGAAATTCTCTAATTGCTCGGGATACCGCGTCCGAAGTTTGGGTGTCAAAAAATATTCCGGTCTTCCCTTCAATAACTGTTTCCGTGGCTCCGCCTTTTCGATAAGCAATTACCGGCCGGCCAGACGCCATTGATTCCACGGCGGTAATGCCAAAGTCTTCTTCTTGCGGATTAATAAAAGCTAAGGCGCCGGCAAATAGCTCGGGCTTAGAGTCTTCGCTTATCCGGCCTAAAAATTCAATATTGGAAGCTCCTTCGGCCAATCTTTTTAATCTCTCCATATCAACGCCGTCACCAAAAATTTTCAAGCGATAACCGCTCCCTAATTCTTTAAACGCTTCAATGACGATATCTACCCGCTTATACGGTGCTAAACGACAACCAATTAAAAAATAGGATGGTTCTTGATTTTCAGATATTTCCTTAATTTTAAACTTATCAGTTTCCACCGGCGGATAAATCAAAAAGGATTCACGGCGATAATATTTAGCAATCCGTTTCTGGACAGTTTGGGAATTGGCAATAAATAAATCAACTCGGTCAGCTGCCAGTCTGTCCCAAAGACGCAAACGATTCAAAATCAAAGAAATAATTTTCTTTAGCCATTTATTATATTTGAGTTCGTTAATATATTGATGGGTGTCGCTCCATAGATATCTGGTCGGAGTATGACAATAGCAAATATGCAAAGTATCGGGCGAAGTAATCACTCCTTTAGCAAAAGAGCTGGTATCGGAAATGACTAAATCATAGCCGCGCAAATCAAAAAACTCCACGGCAATCGGCATAAAAAATAAATACCACTGATAATGCTTAACGCCGCCCGGGAGTTTTTGAATCACTGAGGTCTCTATCTGCCTATCCTTAAAATACTTATCAACGTTCTTCTTCTCGTACAGCAACGTAAAAATCGGCGCATCCTTAAACATGTCGGCCAAGACTTTTAAAACCTTTTCCGCACCGCCATCTTGGGCTAAATGATCATGTATTAACGCGACCTTCATAAGCTTATTCTGTTTCCCGATGCTTGAAAACCGCCATCGGAGTTTTAAAGAGAATAGAAATATCTAAAAGCATTGACCAATTTTCAATATAATAAATATCCAACTTGGCTTCTTCTTCAAACAATAAATCGCTGCGTCCGGAAACTTGCGCCAAACCGGTAATACCCGGCTTGATAGTTAAAGTCTTGCGATGATAATTCTCATACTTAGCAACTTCTTCCGGCAAATGCGGACGCGGACCGACTAAGCTCATCCTTCCAACAAACACCAAAAATAATTCCGGAAGTTCATCGATGGAATAGCGCCTGATAAAGCGCCCAACGCGCGTGACACGCGGGTCGTCCTTAATTTTAACCATTGGTCCGTCGGCTCTAACATTGCGATCAGCCAGTTCTTTATAACGCATGCTGTCGGAATTAGGAATCATGGAACGGAATTTAAAATATTTAAAGGGCTTGCCGCCTTCACCGACGCGATATAAGAATGAGCCGTCGTCGCGACTGGAAAAGAAAATCGGCCCTCGAGAATCAAGCTTAATAGCCAGCATGGTTAATAAAATAACGGGCGAAAAAATAATTATCAACAGGCCGGAAAAAATAACGTCAAAAAATCTTTTAAAAATTCTACCCCAGCCATCAAGAGTCGTGCGCTTAACTTCCACAATCGGGATGCCAATTATTTCCGCCACTTCAGTGCGCAAAACTTTAACTTCCAGTAAATCGGCCACGTAACGGAAAGTGATGTGGTTATCATTGGCAAAATCATACAGACGCAGAGTTTCCGCCTTGGTTAAATTAGGATCACTTTGGATAATTTCATCAATTTCTTTTTCTTTAAGAAACTCCAAAAGCTCTTGAGCGGTTTCTAAAGAAAAATCTCTAACTCGCCGAGCAACCTCATAACCAGACTTCTTATTACTAGAAAACTCGGCAATTAAATTATCGGCAGTCTTGGAATTACCAACAACGATAACTTTATGAACGCCAATTCCATAAACGAAGAGTCGTCTTTGCAACCACCGAATAAAAGAACGAGCCAAACTGACATAAAGCAGAGCAAATATAGAGCCCACCAAAACGATAAAACGGGAATCAAATAATTCCCGTTGAAAGAAAATAATAATAGCGACTAAAGCTAAACCGGTTGAACAAGCCAGAAAAACCTTTCTTAACTCTATGGCCAACTTGCGGGCATTGCCTATTTGATAAAGGCCGGCGAGAGCAAAAATAAAAACCCAAAGCACGGCGATAATCAGCAAAGATTTAAAATAATCGTTGAACGGCAAATCAAAAACAACTGGCCGAACGCTAACCGTCCAATTAGAAAAACGGAGTTTGTAAGCAGACAAACCGGCTAAAATAATCATCACAAAATCAACCGGGATAAACAGGGTTGAAAAAAATAATTCAGCTTTTTTCATATTTAAATTAATAATAAACACGTGTTATTGGGGTAGCTGTAAGCCGGATTCTGTTTTAAGCGATCATTTATCTAGGCTAACTATTGCTAGTTAGCTCGTGCGAGCCACTTGTCTTCTTAATCGACCATGAAGGCCAAAAAAGAGTTTGCTCTTGCTTCTGATAGGGTTTGCCGCGCAATCCCCGTCACCGGAGAGCGAGACCAGCAGCTTCTTGCGAAACACCTAGCCTCTTTTCACCTTTTATCCTGTTAAAAAATTGCAGGATTAGTATAGTCTCTGTGGCACTTTCCCTAGCCGCGTCCGACGATAACCGAAACGAGCCGGTGGGCGTTACCCACTATCATTTAAGTCTCAAAAAATTGAGATACTAGCGAAGTCCGGACTTTCCTCCCCTTGCTGGAAAAACCAACAAAGAGTAATCGCCCGCTCCCCCCAATAACCCCTAAATATTACAATAAAAAGCCAAAAAAGGCAAGGACCACTGCCATTACTCAATTTTAGTCTGATTATAGATGTTTTCTATCTGTGTAGGTCTTAAAGCCCCCTCCCAGAGGCTTAAATCGTCCAACTCGATACTATTGAGTTCATTTCTTATTTCCAGGCGATTCGGAGCATCTCCTTCTTTTATCCAAAAGTAAGGTAAAGAACGCTTTTCCTGGCCATCAACAAAAAATTTTAACTGATAGCGATAGGAATCAAAAGTTAGGGCTAAGTGATGCCATTTGGCATCATGAGGAATGTCAACATCATAACCTTCACTAAAAATTCCGTAATTATTATTAAAGAAGAAGGCGTGCCGAAACGGATCAGGGACTAAACCAATTTTTTCATTGCCCGATTTGCTCAAAGAAATAACCGAGCGCCCCTCATTAGGCTCCAACTGGCTACGCCACCAGAAAGCCAAAGATAAATCCTTGGAATCAAGTGCCGTCGGCAAATTGACAGCAATATCTTTTCCCCAAGTATTAATAATCCCGGTGTTATCAGCGGTGCGCCAAACAAAGGAGTTCTCCGGCAATTTTAATTTAAGGCCGGCGATTTCATCAATTGCCTCCAAGCCTCCGCCCTCATTAACCAACTCATACCCTTCATTAAAATCCCAAAAATATTTTAAAACCGGCGCGACTTGATTAACGCGAGCGGTTACCGGACTAAACGGCGCGTTCGCCAAAGAATTAACGGCAATTTCTGAAGATTCTAAACTGCGATTCCAAAAAGCAAGTTCATCAATCAACGTGCCGCCGGCTGAACCGCTTATTTCTAAATTGGAAAAATTATTAGCGAGCGTTTGTGCCAACTCTTCTCGAATGATTTCCTGACCGTCAATATTAACGGCCCAATAACCGCTAGCTTGATTTATCGTCAAACTAAAATGATGCCAAGAATCACTGGCAAACATCGACGGCAAAGAATAACGCCAATCAGAATTAGGCAAACCTTCAATTTGCAACATTCCCTCTGATAACAATAAGTCTAATAATTGACCATCAGGATTACTTAATTTGAGTCTTAGTTCCGGCGAAATTAACCCCACTTTAGCCCCTCGATAATGAAAATTTAAAGAAAACTGATTAAGATTTGTTTCAGGATTTAAACTTATTTTAAATTTTGGCAAATTTTCACCAACAGTAAGCGCGCAATCAAACTTTCCTACCGAAAATATTTGTTCGCCATAACATTCTGAAAAATGCCATAAATTAGTGATTCCTTCGGAAACTAAAGGCGCCGAGGCGACGAACAAACCCAAAGAATCAGAATTTTGATTAGAGCCATTACCAGAATTATTTCCCTGATCAGAATCTCCTTCGTCCCAGCTTATACCTGGATCATTAGAAACAATTAAATTAAAATCTTTTGAATTATCATGATATTCATAAATCCGATTTAAAACATAATTATCCTCAATTTTAGGCGCCGGAGCTGAACCGCGAAAATAAGTAGCGGCGCCAAAACCGACCGCGTCAATAATGTCTTCATCAGCGCTAGAACTAATTGCTCCTTTGCCAAGATAAACTGTATAACCACTGGCAGTCCAACTAAATTCAGTCCGCGAGGCAACGGCGTCTGCCATGTTTTTATAAAAACTATTAGCATCGTCCCTAACAATTAAATAATACCCTTTAGCCTTAATAACTGTGCCGCCAGGATAAAGACCGTCGCTCGCATTGCCAATTCTCATTATTAAACTAGGGTCAGCTGCAGTCTTGGCACGCTCTAGACGAAAACCGGCTTCGGCCAAATCAAAATCATAATCTGTCGGATTATATAATTCCACAAAATCGTTATTATCCGTACTGTAAATTTTGCTGATGAGGGCGAGCGGTTTATAGGACGAGGGGGTTTCAACTGAAGCTTGATTGCCGGTATTATTTGTCGCCAACTTAACACCGGCAACTATTTTAGAAACGCCGGAACTTAGGTTGTTAGAAGTTCCGAGTGCCTGATTATTCACTGCTGAGCTGCTACTAATTTTAGCAGCAGCGATTATTTTGGCAGTTGATGATGATAATTCGGGGATTACTTCTGCTAAAGATATTGAAGCTGTGGCAACTTTAGCGTTCAGGGCTTCCTTATTATCTTGATTTATTTCTGACTCAGTATTAGCATTATAACTCATATTAATACCGCCCACCTTAAGATCAGTAACGCCAACATCGTTCGATAATGGCTCTTCGGTGCTTATCCCAGAATCGGCCGCCGTGTTAATATTTATAAGCGGAAAATGATTAACATTATCAGTAATTTCTAAATTAGCTAAAGGCTGATTATTTCCATCCATTACGTTATCATTTAAAACAATGGCCTCGGAGTCGGCAGCGCCGAATATTTTTTCTTTTAAGCTAATAAGGGCGCCACCGATTTCCGAAGCAATTATTTTAAACGAAGAAATCGGATTATTAATCAGACTCCAACGCAAAATTAAAGAGTTAGTCGGAACTTTACCTCGTATTCTTTCATCATCGAAAAAAGTTTTTAGATTAATATCGACAATCTCATCGCGTAACGATGACTGGACAAACTGTGTATACGGTAAAAAGAAATAACGCTCGCCGGCATATTCAAGACCGGCATTAAAACCCACAATTTCAGGCAATGGCAAACGTAATTCGCGACGGGCGGCAATTTTAGAAAATTCTACGGAACGAGAAAAACAATCGCCCTCATTACCGACAAAGCTGCGATTATCAAAACCGTCGGGGGTAATATCAATAGCATAATAACTAGGGTCATATTCTAAAGAACCCAGATTATTAGGATTGGAAACATTAGCGCTTTCATAAACTTTTTCCGTTAGACCGACGCAAGTCCAATCTCCATCACCCGGCCCTTTTTGAATTTTAAAATCAAAATCATAACCTAATTTTTTACCCACCAAATTATTAGCAATTTTAACGGCTTTGGCCAATTCCAAAGGAGTTGCTTGAAGCGGCAATTTAGCGCCCAATAATTTTTCTTGGTTAGCGTCATTAACAAAATAGCGCGCTGGCGTTTTTACTATTCCGCCAGCGAGAGCTTCAACAATATAGTCTTCGCCATTTTCTTTACCAACATAAATACCCACATGTCCGGAATTAATATGTTCCAAGACTCCCTTCTCGCTGATTTCCAATAAGGAATTACTGCTATAGCCATACATTTTCCCATCGCTGGAAGTCCGATAAACTAAAGCACCCGGGGTAAGTGCTAAGGCTGATTTGGAAAACACTAAAATAGTTATTACTGGCACCAGAATTTTAAAAATTATTTTTATTCTCATATTTTTAAATTAAATTAATTATTAAAATACTCAGCCCATTCGGCCTCAGTGACGCTTGGCACTTCAATCCCGGTAAAACCTAAATTTTTTAAAGCGTCGGCAGTAAAGACCTTAACTACATTTTGTGAAGAATATTTCAATATTTCACTTAATGCCAATTCGGTTTCAGCTGGAAAAAATTCATAAAAATCAGCGAGCAAAAAAATGAAATCGGCTTTTAAACTGAGCGGCTCATCACTCTCTAAAATTAATGCCTTGAGTTGAGCGATACTTTCAACTTTAAAATAGTTGCTTTTGTTAGACATCCCGCTGAGCGCCTTAACTGCTTCTGTCTTAACCACGATTGTTTCTGGACTATTCAAAACTGAAAAATAATAATCCGCTAAATCGGGGCTGGCGGCTGAAGCGAGAAATAACTTAATTATTTCCGCTTTTAATTCCGCATTTGCGTTTACTCTTAAAAAATAATCAGCGATAAAATCTGGTGGATTTCCGACACCTTTAACCATAGCAATAATATCCAACAACTCTTTTTTGAAAGTTAAAGAGGACGCAAAGTCTTCATTGACGTTATCCGCTAAAAATAGTTTTTCAACTTCTTTTTGAAATTTTTTATTCTGTTTAAAATAAGCAGCCAGTTCATCTTTTAATTGCTTCCTGGCTAATAAGCATTCTTCGTGACAGGGACCGGCGGCTTCAATATTTTCTTTAAATTCTGATAATTTTATACGCGCTGGGCTAATTAAGAGGAGCGCACTTAAAAGATAAACAATAATCAAAATTACGAAGCTTGGAAAAATAAATAACCAAGGACGGGTTTTAAAAATCTGAAACATTTTTGATTTTCGCTTAAAGACTCTTTTAAATAATTGCCCTAATTTTAAAAAGGTGGTCTTAATTTTTTTCATAACACAAAAATTAATTATTTATTGCTGACCATAATAACCAGCCCCAATAATATAACACCAACCCCTTAATCCGAGACTAAAAATATCCTAAACCCCAAATAAAAAACCGGCAGCTTGTGGCTACCGGCTCTAAAATATTAAATGAACAATTTTATAAATGCCTTATGGCATAAACATAGTTTCTTCCGGCCCAGGACCGGTAGAAATAATGGCAATGCGGGCCCGATGGTCGATGGCGGCGTCAATATAACGCGTAATTTTGGTTAATTGTACCGGCAATTTTGTGTCATCAGTTAAACCTCGAATATCAGTTTCCCAACCGGCGAATTCTTTATAGACTGGTTTACAATTTTCCAAAAACTCCGGATCAGGGATGGCTTCATCAATTATCATTCCCTTTTGGAAAATCTTTTCTCCATAAGTATAATCAGGCCCATCATATTCATAGGAATGACAAAGATTAATGGTCTTAACTCCAGTCAGAATATCTAACCGCGTTAAAATCAAATGTTGAACTCCGGTTACTTCTAAAGCGTACCGCAACATTGGTAAATCTGCCCAACCGATTCTCCGTGGGCGTCCAGTGCTTGCCCCATATTCATGGGCATGACGCCGTAAAGCGACTCCTTGGATAAACGGATCAGGATCAAAGATTGTGGCATCAGCATATCCTTCAAGTTCTTTTGCCTTGGAACCATTTTCATTACACCAGATTTCAGAATCAGCTCCTCCAAGCTCTGTAGGAAATGGCCCTTTACCAACCCTGGTCATATAAAACCCCTTTATAATACCAAAGGAGGCATCAATATCGCATTCTCTTAAGCCAGCACCTTTTGCCATTCCTGCCGGAGTGCAATGAGAGGAAGTGACAAATTGACCAGTGCCATAATCAACATCGAGCATAATCCCTTGAGCACCCTCCAAAGCAATATTCTCTTTACCCAAAAACCCTCTAATCATCTTATCGGTATTTTTGATAAATCCTGCTAATTCTGTGCCAAAAGCCAAATAGGCGTCCGCGATATTATCAGCATTAAATAAACCATCTTCGCCGATGCTATTAACGTAATCGGGATTGATTTTTTCCAACATTTGTCGAGCCTCATAACCACAACCCATGCCGCTTATGACTTGCTCATGATAATTAAGCAATGCCCTTAACTTACTCCGAAAAATTTCCGGATTTAAGAGATGGTTCATAACCAGGCCCCGACGAGCAGTGTGATCAGCATAACAAGGGCCGATACCTTTCCGCGTTGTCCCAATTCTTCCTTTTCCTGCTTTATTTTCACCAAGCCCATCAAGAATAAGATGAGACGGTAAAATTAAATTAGCTCGTAAAGAGATAAAGAAATTATGGAAAGTAACACCCAGGCTCTTTAAATAATAAATCTCTTTCAAAAGTGACTCCGGATTAACGACCGTGTCACTCCCGATAATATTTATTTTGTCGGGGAAAAAAATTCCTGAAGGAACTAAGTGGGTAACGACTTCCTGTCCTTTATACTCACTGGTGTGTCCAGAATTATCACCGCCACTGGGGCGAACAATCACTTTTGCCCACCTGGCAAACAAGTTTGAAAATTTCCCTTTGCCTGAATCTCCGAACTGGAGACATAAAAAGGCAAGTACTCTTTTCTTAAGAGAAAATTCCCAACCGAAATAACTTTTGAGAAATTCCTGAATTAGGTATTCAATGCTTTCTTTTTTCATTTTTTACAGTTTTTTTTGGTTTTTAATTAACGTCCATGATAATTAGGAGCATCTTTGATACTCTGTAAATCATGTGGATGTGATTCATTCCCGCCAGCCGGGGAGATTAAAGCAAATTCCGCTATCTTTTTCAATGTCGGAATATCTTTAGCGCCGCCATAACCCATACCGGAACGCAAGCCGCCCATAAGTTGGAACAGAACATCAAAAACAGTTCCTTTATACTGAACGGTGCCGACAACGCCTTCGGGAACGAACTTCCCCTTATTTTCTGGCGATTGGCCATAGCGTTCAGCTGAACTTTTATTTTCGTCCATTGCTTCCAGCGAACCCATTCCCCGATAATCTTTAACTGATACTCCATTTTCTGTTCTGACTTCACCGGGAGATTCCAAAGTTGCAGCCAACAAACTGCCGAGCATAACATTGTCAGCTCCGGCAGCTATTGCCTTGGTGATGTCCCCGGAATATCGAATTCCGCCATCAGCACAAATAGGAATTCCGGAGCTGCGAACAGCGTAGGAACATTCATAAATAGCTGATAGCTGGGCTGCGCCAAAACCAGAAACAACCCTGGTAGTGCAAATAGACCCTGGACCCTGTCCGATACGTAAGCCATCAGCCCCCGCTTTGAGTAAGTCTTTAGCGGCTTGAGCCTGTGAGATATTGCCGGCGACTACGTCAATTTCTGGATATTCATGCTTGAGATATTTAACCATCTCAATCACTCCCTTAGAATGACCGTGAGCAGTATCAACTACAAACACATTAACGCCTTTAAGCGCTAATAGATGGGCGCGTTCGCGTTCCTCAGGATTAACTCCAACAGCCGCCCCGACAAAAAGAGTTCCCTTAGAGTCCAGATTTAAATTCTCAGTATTGTCAGCGACAATTCTTTCTACATCCGACAAGGTATAAATACCATTGAGGGTGCCATCTGGATTAAGTATTGGCAAAATCTTTTTTCGATATCTGCGTAATACTTTATAGACATCGGTGATTTTCATGCCGGGCGTACCGCTGATAAGTTTACTAGACATAATGTCGGATATTAAGTCCTTCTCTTTATCAACACAAAACCGGAAATCATCCCCAGTAACAACAGCGACCGTAATTCCAGAAGAATTCACAACCGGCAAAGAAGTAAAGCCATAATCTTTAGCGGCCAACATTCTTAAAACATCAGCCACTTTTTCTTCCGGCTTAACGCATATTGGATCGGTAATGAAAGCATTCAAACGATGCTTTACTTTAGAAACATGAGAAGCTTGCGTTTCTGGATCAAAGCCTCTATGAATTATTCCCAGTCCACCGTTCATTGCCATGGCAATAGCCATTCTGGAACCAGTCACGGTATCCATAGGAGAACTCACAACCGGCATAAGTAATCTGATGTTACGCGAAAAGCGCGACTCCAGATTAGCCTGATGCGGCAATACTTCCGAATATCCCGGCCGGAGAATTACATCATCAAAAGTAAGATAAAAATCTTCATTAATGCGAGCCTGAAAAAATCTGTCGCAAGCTGCGACATTGTCAAATTTACCTGTCTGATTCATAATCTGTAATTTTTTGGTTTATAAATTGTTAAATAACTTTAAAAAATTTGAATTTTATAATTCAGGAAATATTAACAGAAAAATTGTTTTAAGTCAAATAAAAAACCCAACAAAAAACCGCGGTTCTAAACCGCGATTTTTTACTTAATATCAAATATTTTGATTATTTCTTAAGTTCAATTGAGGTAACAATTACCGCTTCGGTCGGGATATCGCGCTCGCCGGTTTCTAAAGCCTCAATCTTTTTAACAACATCCATGCCGCTAACAACTTCTCCGAAATTTACATGCTTGCCATCAAGCCAAGGAGTTTCATCGGCGGTAACAATAAAGAATTGGGAACCGTTAGTATCCGCTCCGGAATTAGCCATCGCCAAAGAACCGGCAACTAACTTATGAGAATTAAATTCATCGGCGAACTTATAACCGGGACCGCCCGTGCCATAGAGATTGGTATCAGGGTTTTTACTGTTTGGATCGCCGCCTTGAATCATAAAATCCTTAATCACTCGATGGAATTTAGTTCCATTATAAAATCCTTGTTGGGCCAGATTCATAAAATTATTAACCGTAATCGGCGAATCAGCACTATAAAATTTAACGGTAATGTTGCCTAAGCTGGTTTTAATAACCGCCTGGGAATACTCCGCCGCTAAATCTAAGTGGTTGTTTAAAGTTCTCATAGGATTAGTGACTACTGGCTCCTTGATAGTCTCCGGACTGATAGCCGGCGGCTCACTCAAAACAACAGTGTCATTATTAGTTGAATTATTAATAACATTGGCCTCCAAACCTTCGTTCGGCGACTTATTTTCCTCAGCCTGTTGAGTTTTAGTCGAGCAAGCCGATAACGAAGCGGCTAAAATAAGCAGCCCCAAAAAAAATAGAATTTTTTTCATACTTTATTTAATTATTAAACTTTATATTGCTTTTTAATATCTCGGTCTTCTTCCTGTCTTTTTTCTTCAATAATTTCTTTGGCTTTAGCTCTTAATTCTTCCAGATTTAATTTATCCAAATCTTTAGCGTGAGCCGTGAGTATTTTTGCTTCATTCAACTCCGGATCTTCAATTACTTCGCTTAACAAAACATCTAAAATCGCGCCAATCTTCGGTCCGGGAGCGATTCCCAAAACCTTCATTAAATCATCACCATTTATTTTTAACATTTTAACAGAAATCGGATCATTCTGCACCTTCTCCATCATGTACTGCAAATGGCGCAATTTATAAGGCATGGCCTTAGGCGTGCCGGAACCGAGTCTGTCGGCAATACGCAAATCAATTAAATCTTTAAGATTTTCCCGGCCGACTTTAACAATCAAACGCCTGACCGAGGCGGCGCTTACCTCTCCTACATTATAATAAAACATGTGGTTTTTGACCAGATTAACCACGCGCAAACGATCGTCATTAGAAAATTTTAAGCGTGTCATGATTTTATCGGTCATTTTCGCCCCTAGATATTCATGATTATAGAAAGTGGCAACATTATTGATAATCTTTCGAGTTTTCGGTTTGGCGACGTCATGAAGCAAGGCAGCAAATCTAACCTGCCATTCTTTGCTGGGACAATGTTTGAGCGCTAAAGCATTGTGCTTAAAAACATTATAAATGTGATGTCTATCCTGTTTAACATCAACTCCCTGCTCTAATTCCGGCAAGATATATTGCAATAATTTACAATCATGAAGCAGCATTATCCCTTCGTAAGGACGATCGGAAGCCAAAATTTTTATCATCTCGTCCTTGATTCTTTCTTTAGAAACAAATTTCAAACTCCCGGCTAACTTTAAAATTCCTCTCTGAGTTTTTGGTTCTAATTCAAAGCCTAATTGAGCGCTAAAGCGCACGGCGCGCAACATCCGCAAGGCGTCCTCTTTAAATCTATCTGAGGGCTCACCGACTGCGCGGATAATTTTTGCCTTAATATCTTTACGACCACCAAAATAATCTACGACTTCTTCGGGATTCGCCGGATCAAGCGCAAGCGCGTTAATCGTAAAATCGCGGCGCTCCAAATCTTTATCCAATTTTTCTTCAAAACGAACTTCATCCGGATGACGACGGTCAGAATATCCTTGTTCGCTGCGATAAGTAGTTATTTCTAAAACATCAATTACTATTTCTTTCTCCCGAATAGGCAAAAGTACCGTTCCAAAATCATTTTCATATTTAGCGTCAGCAAATATTTTCAAAATTTCTTCCGGTTTAGCATTAGTCGTAACATCCCAATCTTTCGGTTCTTTCCCCATTAAAAAATCCCGTACGCAGCCGCCTACGATATAAGCTTCAAAACGCCCTTGTTTCAGGGCGTCAATGGTTTCAACAACATATTCGGGAATTTTCATAATTATTTGTTAGTCGCCTTAAACTTGGTATGCAATAACTTGCTTGCTAATTTATTATTCTTGACCCACTGATAATATTCAACCATCGGCTGATTCTCATGAGCCCGTCTCATCTTAGTCTTGCCTTTATCAATCGCGTACATCCCCTCCAAGCGCTTTTGTCGAATAGCGTTGGTAGTCGGCAAAGGTTGGCCGCCACCGCCAAGACAGCCGCCTGGACAAGCCATTACTTCAATATAATGGTATTTGCTTAATTTAGGCAAGAGGGCTTCAAAATGAGCAATTCCATTGACCACGCCGACCCGAACTTTCTTGCCGGCTAAATCAACGGTTGCCTCCTTAAATCCTTTCAAGCCTCTAACCTCCTTAAACTCTAAACGACTAACGCATAGTTTATTTTTGGTCTTTTTCTGGGCGCAAGCTAATGACGCCGCGGTTCTAAGAGCCGACTCCATTACGCCGCCGGAAGCTCCATAAATGGCTGCCGCGCCGGAACCGTCATTAAACATTGGCTCAACTTCACTCTCCGGCAACTTGGCCAAATCAATCTTATTCTTTTTTAAAACAAAAGCAAACTCTCTAGTAGTTAGGACGTGGTCAACTAAAGGTTTCCCTTTATATGTTAATTCCGGGCGTGCCGCTTCATATTTTTTGGAAGTACAAGGCACAATTGAAACGACTTCAATATTTTTAGGATTAATTCCCTTCTGCTTGGCAAAATAACTTTTAATCGCGCCAGCACTATGAATATGCGGCGAGCGAGCCGTGGTCAAATTTGGCAATAATTCCGGATGATAAAATTCGGCGTAAGCGACCCAAGCCGGACAACAAGAAGTCGTCATCGGGAAAACCGCTTTTTTATTATTTATTCTCTCCATTAGTTCTTCCGCTTCGGTCATCGTCGTAATATCGGCGCCGAAGTTAACATCAAAAATATAATTAAAGCCAAGTTCCTTAAAAGCGGTATTAATTTTCTTGGCGCAATTATAACCATAGGGTAAACCGAATTCTTCACCGAGCGAAACTCTGACTGCGGGAGCAAATTGGGCAACCACAATTTTCTTTTTATTTTTTAGAGCCGCCTCCACTTGCTGCCACTCGCCTTGTTCTTGCGCGGCGGCCACCGGACAAGCGTTAGCGCATTGGCCGCAATAAATACAAGCACTGCCCTTAGCTTTTACAGGCTGAATTTCCTGTTCATGGCCATGGCCAGAAATTTTTAAGAAATCTATACCTTGATTATGGCAAGCCTCAACGCAATTATTGCAATCAATGCACTGTGAACCGTCTATCTCGACCGCGTTCGCAAATTTATAGGTTTTACGCTTCGCTTTCCTGTCCGGAAAACGGGCAATCTTGACGCCATATTCTTGCGCCAATTTTAATAAATCACAATTAAAACGCAGGGTGCAGGTCGCGCATTTTTCAATATGAGAAGCAAAAATTAATTCAATGTTAAGATTGCGTGATTTTTGCACGCGTGAGGAATCAGTATATATTTCCATACCGTCTTCAAGCTCGGTTGAACAGGCGGTGGCTAATTTTTGACGACCAGTAATTTCCACCACACAGACACGACAACTCGCCCGCACATCTAAATCGGGATGATGGCAAAGACTGGGAATTTTGATGCCATGCTCGCGGGCAACATCTAAAATAGTTTGGCCTTTCGTGGCGGTATATTTTTTGTTATTAATTTTAACAATCATCTAAAAAATAATTATTTTTTAATTTTTATTAAATCCGTATAAATCTTATACGTAAATAACATGGCAATCGGTCCAATCAACCAACTAATAACTTGAACAAAAAAGTTCCAGCCCTGCGCCGCCGCGCTATTTTCCGGCATGGAAGCTAAGGGGGCGGAAACAATCATCATAAATATCCAAGCAACTAGACCCAGGAAGCACAAGCGACCCATAGTTTCCCAAAAATAGCCCTTGATAATCTCGCGGCTGCGGCGGATAGCGGCCATACCGCGCTTGTCTTCAAAGAAAAGCGCATAAACCGCAAAACTGTAAATAAAAGCAAAAACAATGCCCGGAATTATTAAAAGCAACATCCAGCACAAAACCAGCAAACCGGTTAATAAAGATAAGCCGATATAAGGCCAAAATAATTTTTTAGTTTCCTTATAAGTTTCTACCGCTTCATCTTTATAATCTTTTTTAACTAGCAGAAAAACGCCGGCATAAGAACGGGTCCAAAAATAAATTGCCAAAACAAGGGTGGCGGCGGCGGAAATAGACATGGTAATCTTAAAAGCAGTCCCCAACGGTCCGTCAATAACCACGGCCAAAATACCGAGGATGGCTGTTACTCCAAGAGGAATCAAGGTTGGCTTAATTCCTTCCCAATAAATTTTTAAAATTTTATCCAAGTTTTTCCACCAGATACTAACCGCTTCTCTAAAAATTTCAAAAACGGGGGTTAATTTCGGCTTGCTATAAATTACAGCCGATTTTTCATTTGTGTTTTCCATAGTTTTATTTTTTATTTATATTTTCCATCATGCTTTTAACGGTGAGGGACAAGGAGGAACCTAACGCGCAGAAACTGGAATCTTCCAAATTATCCAGCAAATCAATAAACAACTGCTTATCATAATTTGTTTGTTGGCTCAGTTCCCGCAAACGATAACTCCCTTCGCGACAAGCAGAACACAAGCCGCAACTTTCCGCTTCGTAAAATTTCAACCAATAGGCTAACAATTTTTTCAAATCAGTTTTTTTCTTATCAAAAACCATCACTAAAGCCGAACCTTCAACCGGGGCTTGCAATTGATCAGACCGCAATAATTCGCCACAAACTTCCCCGCCAGTCATCACAAAAAAATCAAAATCCGGATAATTATTAGTTGCTTGCAAAACTTCGCGCACGCTCATAACCGCCGGCAATGAAAAAACGCCACGGTGCTTGACGGCTCCGCCCAAAGTATAAAGACGATGCCCTTCATAATTATCAGCGCCAACTAAGCTAATATCATAAAAAGTTTCTACGTTGTTAACTAGCGTCGGATGATTATGAATGCCACTCTGAGTCGGAAAAGGCGGCTTTAAGCGCGGTTCCGCGCGGCGGACGGAAATGATATTGATAATCGCCGTTTCTTCGCCGCAAATATACATCGGGGATTCCGGTTTAATAAAAAATTCTATTTTCTTTGATAAGGCGCGATATTTTTTAGTATCCAGAATTTCTTTTATCTTTTTGGAATAATCGCGATGATACTCATGCTTCAAGAAAAAATAAATCTTTTTTATCTTATCGTTGCCAAAAAATTGATTTGCTAAATAAACGCCATTAATAACCGCCTCCGTTTTTTCGGCCAATAAATAAGCATCCTTTTTTATTCCCGGTTCGCCTTCAGCGCCATTAACCACAATATAGCCGATTTCCCTGTTTTTTAAAGACTGCGCAAAACTAGACCATTTTTTAGCCGTCGGATAACGAGCTCCACCGCGGCCAACTAGGCCGGCGGCTTCTATTTTTTGGAGAATGTTTAGCGTTTTAGCCATACTAATTTTTAAACTGGCGAAGCAAATTTATTTAATAAACTTCCCCAAATAAGCCGCGAGCTCCACTAAGCGATTAGAATATCCCCATTCGTTGTCATACCAGGCAATAACTTTCAATAAATCACCGCCGACCAGTTTAGTGGACAACAAATCAACAATCGAACTATGGGGATTGCCAATAATATCGGTAGAAACTAGTTCTTCGCTTGAAGCCTCTAAAATGCCTTTCATTTTCCCATTAGCCGCTTTCTTAAAGGCGGCGTTAACCGCTTCCACGGTTGTTTTCTTGCCAAGCAAATAAACGGTATCACACAAAGAGCCAACTGGGGTGGGAACGCGAACAGCTAAGCCGTCAAATTTATCTTTCAAGGCCGGAATTGTCTCCGTGGTAGCAATCGCCGCCCCGGTCGTGGTTGGCACCATATTAACCGCGGCTGCGCGCGCCCGGCGCAAATCTTTATGTGGACCATCAACCAAATTTTGATCAGCTGTATAAGAATGAACAGTGGTCATCAAAGCTTTCTTAATACCAAAAGTATTCTTGATAACCGCTGTTGAAGGCGCTAAACAGTTAGTGGTGCAGGAAGCGCAAGAAACTAAATTGTCAGATTTACCAACTTTACTTTCATTGACTCCGAGTACAATAGTTTTGACACCACCCTTCTTGGCTGGAGCTGATAAAACGACTTTCTTCGCGCCGGCAGCTAAATGCAAACCAAGTTCTTCCTTAGAACGGAAACGACCAGTACATTCCAAAACAACATCAACTTTTAAGGCTTTCCAAGGGAGTTCCGCTGGATCTTTAACGGCTAGGACTGGGACTTTAAGCTTGCCAACGACAATAGAATCTTTAGTAGCGCTTACTTTCTGGCCATAACGACCATAGCAAGAGTCAACTTGTAATAAATGAGCTAAAGTTGCGGCATCGGTTAAGTCATTAACCGCCACGACTTGCATATGCGGAAAACGATCAAGAATAATTTTAAAAGCGGCGCGTCCAATACGCCCAAAGCCATTAATGGCGACATTCATTTTTTTCATAAAATTAAAATATATTTTAAATATTTATTATTCAATAATAGCATAATTGTTAAAAATCGGGAAATAAAACATCAATATAATAAAATGCCAAAACATATAATCTTTTGACAAAAAGATAAATTTATTAGTGCCTATTTCATCATAGGTAGCTCCAGGGATATTTATTTCAATGTTGCCGTTTCTCTCTTTAAAATTTAAATTAAAAGCCAAAATTAAAATTAGCCCTAATATACCAATGCACGGATAGATAAACAAATAAATAAGGTAATATCAATCCTAAAAATATAAATAAAAATCCTTTTTTGGGCTTAATTTTACGATAAGGAATAAAAAATAGAAATGGGGCAATAAATAAAGAATAAAGGATCATGCAAATCGGTATAATGGCTAGGTGATCCCACCAAGAGTGCATGGGATGATTATTTAAATAAACAAACCAAAATACACCTACAAAAAATGGGGTAATTACAAAAAACATCCAATATTCTAATACATGTTTTAAATTTTTAATCTGAACTTTGGTAATCTTTTTCATAAAAATAAATTATAAATTATTAAATAACTAAAACTTAAGCTTTCTAGAACCAGAAATATTAATATTCCTAGTGTCCTTATTAATATGGACATCTTGTTCTGTTACTATCTCAACATTCCCCGCCCTATCAGTTGACTTGTATTGAATCGTGGAACCGCTAAGTTGGCTGATGTCTATCGGCTTGGTATATAAATTCCAAGTTTTCCCACTATCTAGACTATATTCTATTTTTAGAATCTTAGAATTATCATCTTTAGACGTTAATTTGATAGCCCGTCCACTTATCTCAGCCTTAGTTTCTGGCTTAGTTCTATCAGCCGATTCTTTGGCGTTAAGAATAGCACTAGGTTTTATCTTTTCTTTAAATACTTTATCGCCAATTTGATCCATTTTCATTTCGTAGTTGGGTTTATCGTCAGCGAAATTAATTTCAATATTAGTGCCCAATGACTTAATTGGAACTTCATTATAATAAGCCGTGGAAATAGTTTCTCCATTTTGAACAGCTTGAATACGGGCGTTGAAATGGCCTAAGCCAGTAGCTTGGCCGGTTACCTTATAGTTATGGCCTTTGGGGACAAAGGCAAATTTATTATCGCCGATAACATCATAGGCAGCTCCAGGGATATTTATTTCAATGTTACCGTTGGCATCGGGACCGATATGGCGACCTTGTTCATCATAAATATGGAGAGCAATCGGGCTATGATAACTGACTTCCCAGCCGTTTAATGGAGTGCAGTAGCTATCGTCTTGGCGTAAATTAGCATACGGAGAAAAATCAAATGATACCGTGCTAGAAGTAGAATTTAAAATAGCGTTAATTAATTGTCTATTGCCATCAAAGCTGGGCATGTGAGAATGGGTAGCACCATCATCTTCAGTAGAGTTATAATACGTACCAATTGTGTTGTCCAAAGCGCGAGCACTTTCCAATGGCACGGTTCCATCACCAGTAATATAGTGCAGTCCATACTCATGAGTACTAGTGCCATATTTATTTATAATATCCACCCAGCCGATAGTGGGGTTATGGCAACCAACGATATTATAGGCCTTAACATTATAATCATTAGGATCAAAATCATCTATCTCCGAATGAAGAGTATTGTTTGATGAGGTTAAATTGAGATTTGTAAAATGATTTAAGAAATCTATGGAGTCATCATAATCTAAATAGCCGGTAACACTATCATTGTCGGCATCGTAAACATCATTAATATAACTACTAAATATTGTACTACTAGCATGATGATAATTAGGGCTCGGTAAGAGTTGATACATTGATGAAAAATTTCGAGAAATTTCTTTTACCTTGTTTTGATTAAGAATAGGTATATCAAAATTATCTCCATATAACATAGTCTTTGCGGCCTTTGGCGACCCTAAGTGCGGAGTTGCTATATCAATAAATTTATCAACTGAACCATGACCATAATCCTGAATATATTTTTTAGCGACTAGTCCGCCCATGCTGTGAGCAATAATATCTACTTCTTCAGCTCCTGTTTGATTTTTTATAGATTCAATTTTTTCTCGAAATGAATTATCAGCCGTATAGGCGACATCTAAACGCCAATCATATGGAAAAACGAATAAATTATTATTTTCCACTAAATTATCATTTTCCACATAACCGTTATCCTCTAATAAATCGATTAAATTATCAAAAAAATGTATATTATAAATCGGAGAAACAATTGTAATTTCTCTAATTATATCTCCGGTGGTCACCACCGAACTAGTTGTTGGCCAACCATTATTATTTAATATTAATTCATCTAAATAATCGTCACCCGGGAGAACCATCTCGTCAAGATTTGGCCAAATTTCCGCATCTGTAGTGCTAGCTTTTAAGCGACTCCCTGCTATCCCCGGTACGATAATCACCGGCTTCTTTTTAAGATTAAAAGTATTGCTCGTGCCGCTGCCTCCGTTTCCCGTTGCAGTTAATGTGACATTATCGCCAAAAATAGCGATGCTAGTCGTTCCTGTCCAAGTACCGTCAGTCATCGTTATGCTGCTGGGGGTTGTTGTGCCATTATTGCTGGCGCTCAAATTAACGGTGCCATTATAATCATAGGGGTCGCCATTAATATTAATAGCATTGATTGTGAGATTAATTGGCTTCGTTGCCATCTGGCTGGAACTATCAATATTACTGAAAGTAAAACCACTAAATAAATCAGCGTTAATCCCTCCAACATCTGACCAAGGGGAATATAAACCATTACCTAAATCTGCTCGAACCCGCCAATAATTAGAATTATTTATTAGATTAGATACATTATAAAAAGTATTATTTACCACTGCTGGACTTGGCCAATTATCTATGTCGGATGAGATGTTAAGCAAATAACTAGTCGCGCCAAAATAAACTGGCCATGTGATATGTGTATACGAATTTGTCCAAGTGCCATTATTGGTGATGTTTCCAGAAATCGACATGGTTAGTGCCGCATACCAATAACCATATTTGTCATCAGTAATCGTTCCGTTGTTAACCACATCGCCGTTAACCGTCAGGGTGACATATTCAACCTGATGATAATTTTTTAGTGTGGAGTTGGCATCAATCGTCAAAGACCCATTAATCGTACCATCGCCATAAAGAAGAACCGTGCTTGTTCCCTGTATAGTCGCATCAGAATTTAGAGTGAAGCCATTTCCCGAAACTGATCCGCCTTCAAAGATTGTCTCGTTGGTGGAGGTGGCAGTTCCAGAAAAAGCACCTTTAATATATATTTTAGAGTCGTTAGCATCCAAAGAGCCATTCATATGACCAGTTAGCGTAATGTCGCCGCCGCCAGTTATTTCACTGGCATTACCGACTCCGGCCATAGTAATTTGATTTGGACTTTCAATATTTAATATGTGCCCATTGAAATTGAGATTGCCGCTAAATACGGGGCTATTTGAAATTGTAAAATCGTCATAAAGAGTAACCGTGTTGCCGATAGGATTAGTTGTTTCAATTTCTCTGGTCTGCGTTGTTCTTAAATCAGTATACGAATTTGTCCAAGTGCCATTATTGGTGATGTTTCCAGAAATCGACATGGTTAGTGCCGCATACCAATAACCATATTTGTCATCAGTAATCGTTCCGG
>JAEHGX010000001.1:0-90696 GCA_019248265.1 Candidatus Falkowbacteria bacterium S5_I03 | reverse complement strand
CGTTGTTAACCACATCGCCGTTAACCGTCAGGGTGACATATTCAACCTGATGATAATTTTTTAGTGTGGAGTTGGTTGATACAATTAGCCCAGAAACTTCTGCATTAGTACTCATAATTACCGGACCATTAATTTCCACTATATCACTAGTGCCAGGAACAGTATTTTCAACCCAGGTACTGCTATCATTCCAATTACCGCCAGTCGTGCTGGAATGAATGGTTGGAACTTGAGAAAAAGATGAAGGG
Organism: Candidatus Falkowbacteria bacterium S5_I03; assembly: GCA_019248265.1. Lineage (GTDB taxonomy): Bacteria > Patescibacteriota > Patescibacteriia > Patescibacteriales > UBA12465 > UBA12465. The sequence continues at coordinate 90,448 of JAEHGX010000001.1, read as the reverse complement.
ACAAAAACAAAAAACAACAAAATACAAGAAACAGCTGCCACCAGCAGCGTTCTAACATTTTTTAACATAAAGCTTTTTATTTAAAATATAATATTAAATTAATATTTAAATTTTATCTATGTTTTTTTGTAATCTTTTGTTGAATAGAAGTATTTAATTATAAAATACCATAAAAACAAAATTCTGGCTAATTTTTGGACACCAAAAAACCGCCGTTTAAGGCGGTTTTAGATATATTTGATAAAACTATCTGGTTTTATTTTTCTTATGACGGTTAATATCAACTTCAATCGTCAAATCTCGTTCATCGGATTTTTGAGCCGGAATGCGAACATCAACGGTTTGTTTTAAAAGATGGTGACCACAAACTGTCCCTCTCGTTCCGTCCACATTAACCTTAGTGCCAATAGGTGGCAACTGACCGGCTAAATCCTTATAACCCTCATATTCATAAGCTAAGCAGCACATCAAGCGGCCACACATCCCTGATATTCTTTCAGAACCGCGATGAACAACTTGTTGAGTCTCAGCCATTTCGGAAGTAATTGAAGAAAATTCACATAAGAATTCTCGGCAACAAAGTCCACGGCCGCAAGGACCGCAATCACCGGCAATTTTAGCTTCATCACGAGTACCAATTTGGGTTAAACGGATATTAGCGCCTAGACGAGCAGCTAGTTCTTTAACTAGTTCTCGAAAATCAACCCGGCCATCAGAAATAAAAGCAAAATTAATGCGGCTGCCATCCAGGGAGAAATGAGCATCAATCAGTTTCATCGGCAATTCCAAGCGCTCAATCGCCTCGCGACAATAATCTAAGGCCTCATCTTTTCTTTTATTATCTTTAACACCGCTAATATCTTCAAAATCCGCTTTTCTCAAAACTGGTTTTATTTCTTTGTCGGCGCCGCTTTTATCGGCCTGACAGCTGATAATTTTCCCGAGTTCCTTGCCCATTTCCGTTTCGACAATAACATAATCACCCGTCGCCAGTTCTAAACCGGCCGCGGAAAAATTATAAACCTTGTCCCAAGGGGCGAATTGTACTTGGACTATGCGCATGGACAATTTTGTTTAACGCCCTTAAAGAGCGTAACGGACGAACTTAGTCACGGCCGCGCCGCCTAAGATGTCCTTAACTTTTTTCTTATCGTCCTTGATGAATTCTTGTTCCATTAAGCAGACTTCGGAATAATATTTGCCCATCTTGCCTTCTAAAATCTTATCAACCATGGCTTCCGGCTTACCTTCTTTAAGTAACTGTTCTCTGTAAATAGCCTTTTCCTTATCCATTTCCTCTTGGCTAACTTCAGCCGGGACTAAATATTTAGGATTAGCGGCGGCGACTTGCATGGCAACATCAACGGCAATATCTTTCTTTTCTGGCTGGTCAATCACTACTAAAATACCCATGCGACCGCCTAAATGAGAATAGGCCGCTACAGTTGGGCCGCTAACGATTTCAAAGCGTTTAATAGCCATCTTCTCGCCAACAGTACCGCTTAGAGCGTCTAGGGATTCAGAAACAGTGGAAGCCTCAAAAGAAGAACTTAAAAGAGCCTCTAAAGAAGCGGGTTTGGTAGCTTTAACGATTTCTAAAACTTGATCGGCAAAAGCTTGAAATTTTTCATTACGGGACACAAAATCAGTCTCGGAATTCATTTCCACAATATAACCCTCGGTATTATCGGAATTAACAGCAACCTTAACTACGCCCTCATTGGCTTCGCGGTCAGTGCGTTTAGCCGCCTTAGAAATACCCTTCTTGCGTAAAATTTCAACGGCTTTTTCTAAGTCATTATCAGCTTCTTTCAAAGCTTTTTGACAATCAACCATGCCCGCGCCGGTCATGTCTCTTAATTTTTTAATTAATTCCATATTGATAGCTAAGACCAAGGCAATCCCAAAAAGATGTGCGCTGAGTCTAAAATTAATTTTTTATTTTTGCTTAACGGCGGATAAAGAATCCTTGATAGCCGCTAAAACTAAAGCGATAGTTTTGGTAGCGTCGTCATTTCCCGGAATCGGATAATTAACTTCGTCCGGATTAACGTTGGTATCGCAAATAGCAATAATCGGAATATTTTTTTGTTGAGCTTCGCGAATGGCAGTTTCTTCTTCTTTGATATCCCAAACGAATAAAGCATCCGGAAGTTTATTTAAAGCGGTTAAACCGCCAACTCTGATCTTTAATTTTTCAATTTCACGGTCAAATTCCAATCTTTCTTTCTTGGTGTATTTTTCTAATTTTCCGGATTCTTTCTTTTCCATTAAATCTAAATATTTTTTAACGGATTTTTTAACTACCGGGAAATTAGTTAAGTAGCCGCCTAACCATTTACCGACGATATAAGGTTGATTGATTTCAGTGGCCATTTTCTGTAAAGGACCGGCAACTTGATTCTTGGTGCCGACAAATAAAATGCTTTTGCCTTCAGCCACTAATTTTTCCATGAAATCTAAAGCTTCTCCTAATTTTTCCTGGCTCTTCTTCAAATTAATGATGTAGATACCATTTTTAGAAGTGTAGATGAATTGCTTCATCTTCGGGTGCCATCTGTTAGTACGATGGCCGAAGTGCATGCCCGCTTTAAGCATGTCCTCGATTTTTGGGGTCTTTGACATATTTTTTCTTTGTTACGTCCGCCTCCTCGCCTCAAAATATGAGGAAGAAAAAATGGCCCGAAAGCCATAGAGGCGTGATGATTAATTAATAAAAGATTTCCGCTTATTTCAAGCGGAGTCTCTAACTACTAAAATATACTAATTTTAGATAAATGTCAACTCTAAATTTAAATATTTTTGTCAAATTGAAGGGCTATTTAGGAATTGGTTTATTTAAGCTAATTTTAGATATTTTTTTCGAATTTATACTGCGGTTTTTTATCAAGATGCCAATACTGCTTCCAATTACAATCCCCTAGCGAACAATCAAAAATCTTAGCGCCGCTGTTAATAGCCAACTCCATATTAGCCTTGGTTAAATACTTAAAAGCGTCTTTAACCTCGCTAATGTCCGAACCAACAATTAAATAATAATAGACTTGATTGTAAATTACCGAGAGCGAATAGGCTAATTTGTGACCGTCAACCGCAAGCGCCATCATCTTCCAATCTAAAGGCAGCTGCAAAAGGTCAAAAAAAGCTTGGCGCTCAACTTTGGTATTCAAATATGATTCGTCGCCAAAATTTTTAACATTCAAATCCATCAGTGCCTCCAAGCCGCTGAAATCATCTCTAATTATTTCCAGAACATGCTCTTTTTCCAGAATAGTAAATAATCTTTTGAAATTATAGCGCTTGCGCCCATTAGGAAAAGCATGCAAAAGATAATCGTCAAAATTTTTAAATTTAGAAACATCAGTATAATAAACATAATCTTCCAGCGGAAGCGCGCTGGTGAATTCATCGATGCCGTCTAAATCAAAAATCTGAACCGGATGTGGCCAGTCAATTTTAAATAATTCCGGCAATAAATATTCATAACCGGACTTAAAAAATGGATGATTCCCTTCAATAAAGGACTCAGCTAAAAATTCCAGGTAATTCCCTTTAGGGCTATATTGCAACGGCAACAGGGCTACCGGCTCGACGCCATCATAGGCGACATAAAAATAAAGCGGCGCCGGCGCATTTTTATAGAAACAGTAACGCACATCCCAGCGGTCGTAGAGAGTTTCGTTTTTAGAAAGTTGATTCCAGATTTCTTTAGCCTTCTCCAAATCTTGAATTAATTTAATTTCAATCATAGCTAAAGAATATTTGGCTGTAAGTGATAATAAGGCGGGTTATCTTTATAACGCTTAATGGCTAAGCGGATAATTTCTTCTAAAAAGTCGGCGTAGTCTAAACCGATAACCTCGGCAGAAGCGGAAAAAACACCGTCTTGATTAAGCGAAGGGTTGGGATTAAGTTCTAAGACGTAAGGATTATTATTTTTATCAACTCTAATTTCCACCCGGCCATAATCATGACAATCTAAAATCCGATAAGTATCCAAAGCGATTTCACCCAAAAGCGCTTCCAGTTTTTTGCTGATATTTTTTGGCGGCCGCTGCCTGACAATCCGGTCATAAATCGAATCATCACTATATTTAGCTTCGAAAGGATAAATATGCCATTTGTCGGCCGGAAGCGCGTCAAAGATAGAACGCGTGAGCGGTAGAACGCGCAAATCATCATCGTCCCAACCGATAACCGGCACGTCATATTCATCGCCATCAATATATTCTTCGATTAAAGCCGGGCGGCCAATTTCTTTAATAACTTTCTCCAATTGAACCCGCAACTCTTTTTCGTTCCTGACAACGGAATCGTTAGTGATTCCAATAGAATTATCCGTGTTAGCCGGTTTGACAATCAGCGGATAGCGCAAATCTTCCCGGACATCGTCATCCAGCGAATAAATATAGTCCCATTCCGGCGTAGGAATCTTGTGATAATTTAAAAGTTTTTTAACGCGAATTTTATCGATACATAAGCCCAGCGTAAACGGATTGGAACCGGTATAAGGAATTTGGAGAACATCAAAAATGGAGGCGACATGCGGTTCCAATAAACTGGAATTATTAATACGCTCGCAGACATTAAAAACTAAATCAACGTCGCTATTTTTAAGCTCGTTAAAAACTTTAGGCAAGTCGTTAAAATCAAAAAAACTAACTTTATAACCACGACTTTTAAGAGCGACTTCTATTTCTTTACCGATAACCGTCAAATCATTTTCCACTAAACTTTCCTGGTCTTGAGCGTTTTCATCATAAAGATTACAGGCCACGCCGATATGCAGATTGCGCTGATTAGCCACGGCCATGCGCCTAATCTTTTCAATTTTGGAACCGCGCTTCAAGACTTCCCTGTTAACCGTGGAGATGGAAAAGGGATTTTTTCTGGCAGTTTTACCAATAGACGAAGCGGGGTGAAATTTAGCAACCTCATAACTGATTAACTTAATCGCGGATCGAAGATTATCTTGGGCATCAAGCGGATTTTGTCCGGAAACTAAAATCCAACCTAAATATTCGTAACCGTAGGGCGGCGTCATCACGGAATCACCGATTTTTTTCTCAAACTGAAATTCTTCGACAAATGGCATTTTTTTCAATTGATCATCAATTTCCAAATTAACCAGAATACCGGAATAGTCGGAAGAAAAAGTCTCGGCCACTAAATACTGATAAGGGCCGGCCGGAAATTCAAACTTAGGGATATAAAGGCCGCAAACTATTTTTAAATAATTTTCAATTAAATCAACGCGCCAAGCCGCCTTAACGCTAGCATAGACTTCATCGCCTCCCAAGCGTAAATTAATTTCTAACGGCATCGGTCCTTGCGGCGTTGATTTCGCTTCAAAATGAATACAGCCATTAAGAATACCTAATTTTTCCAAAGTTTCATCAGCCATGCTTAAAAGCTGGGCCTGATTTTTATTAGGCAGATTGGAAGGTGTCATTCTGGTGGTTTCGATAAAAAACGGTTCTTTAGTTTGGCCATTATCGGAAATAGCACAAAATTTTATTTTACCGTTCTGCACCAAAATATCTAAATCAACTTCATCGCCATCAATATATTCTTCCACAAAAACCGCCAAGCCGTCAGTCAAAGCCGATTCAATCTTAGGCGACATTTCTTTTTTAATATATTCATAGCTCTCCCGAAGCTCCTCTTCATCATTGACGCGCATCACAAAAGCGCTGCCGGCGCCGTAAGCTGGCTTAACAACCAAGGGGAAAGAAAAATTTTTAATAACTTCTTCCAGGTCGCGCGCGCTCTTTAATTCTTTGAATTTAATTACCGGTAAATTATTATGCGCGCAAAAATCTCTGAACAGGAATTTATTCCGAACGCGATTAGCGACTTTGAAGGGGGTGCCGGTTAAATGATAACGGTCCACTATTTTAGAAACCAACAAAACGTCGTCTTCTAAAAAAGTAGCGACGCCATCTAGTCTAAGATGAGGATTTTCTTGTAAAAAAGTCTCTAAGGCGGCTAGGGATTCGGCGTAATTCGAAGTATTGGCGTTTATACAATAATCGGCATAGGGCTGGAAAGTGGAAGCCTCAGTACTTAAAATAATTATTTTTACGCCTAGACTCTTTGCTTTGCGAACGAAGAGTTTTTTAGAATGAAGCGGATCGCTGGCAGAATTACTATTTACTATCAAAACTGTTTTAGCAATCAACGAGGATTTAGCTTGATCGGAACTATCGTTACCGTTCATAAAGAGATAAATAAATTTTATTAATTTTACTTAAGATTATAACTGACGCCAACCTCGATGATTACTTCATGGCTACCGGAGCCAATCTGAGGATCAACTGCGCCTCCGGCCGCTCCGCCTTTACCGCCCTGATCATATGAATAAGGATAAGCGGCGTTATATGGTGATGGTTGAATAAGATTCTCCCACCAACCGACAATATCTTTAAGTTCTACTCCGGCCGCTGTCGCGAGAGCCGCGCTTTTATCTTTAGCGTCTTTAATAGCAGCAATTCTAGCTTGCTGTTTTAAATCATTGATATTAGACGAATCAAAGCTCAAGCCAGCAACTTGATTGGCGCCGGCCTTAGAGGCGGCAGCAATAACTTTATTAAGACGAGAAGGATCTTGATCGTAATTACTAATTTTAACAACTAATTGCTGATTAGCGTTATAACCGCTAACTTTGGAAACATTGTCTATATAATCGTATTGAGGATTTAAATAATAATTCTGGGTTTGAATGTCGCTATCGGTCACGCCCAAAGACTTAACGGCTTTAGTAATATTTTCCATCTTGGAATTTAATTGACTTAAAGCCTCCTCCGCGGTTTTAGCTTTATCAATCTGCATCCCCAGAGTAACAATGGCTAAATTAGGAGTATAAGCCACTCTTCCCTGACCGTTAACGGTCACTTGTTGTAAAGATTGGTTCACAATCCTGTCCCTTAAAATAGAAACCACAACTACTCCCGCTAAGAGCAAAATTCCAACCAACATTAGAACGAACTTTGGCTCGCGCCAAGATGATGTTTTTAAATTGTTTTCAAACATATATTTATAAATAAAGCCCAAATTAGGCACTAAAATTATAGCACAAGCGGAAAAAACAACAATACGGCCTATCGCCGGCGCCTTAGTCAATAAAAATTAGGTTCTAGCCAAATAAGCGCGTCTCTTGGATTCCGCCAAACGCTCAATGGCATATCTTAATGCCGTGCGCGGCATATCTTTCAAATGAGCATCCAAAAATTCAAGCAACTCTTGCTCGCTGACTCTTTTTCCGGCTTCTCTAAGCATCCAGCCGACAGCTTTATGAATTAAATCATGTTTATCGCTTAAAAGCTTGGCGGCGATAATAAAGGTTTCCCGGGTTTGCCCTTGGTAAATAAAATAAAAAGTAGAGATAATGGCAATGCGCCTTTCCCATAAACTACGGGAGTCGGCTAACTTTTCCAAAAACTTTAAAGCGGATTTATTTTTACCCTGATAATGATTAAATAAAAAATCACCGATAATCTTAGGAGCGCTCAAATCAACTAGGTCCCAATTATTAATCGCTGAAAAATTATCAACGTAAAAATCAAAAATTTCTTGTTTAAGCGCGCGGCTATCGGCCGCTTCATACTTTTTTATAAGAATTAATAAACCCACCAAACGATATTCATGAATTTTGCTTTTTAAAAGTCGGGCTACCGCCCCCAAAGGCGCGTCTTGATATTTCTTGGCCACTTCCCTTTGTATCGGGACCTTAATGCCCAGAAAAACATCACCCGCGCCGTATTCTCCGGGCCCAGTCTTAAAAAAACGCTGCAAAATAGCAGCCTGTTTCTTATCAGCCAAGGAATCAAGGCTAAGAGCTATATCCCTATAATTGAACATAAAAAAAATTATTTAGTAATGATAAGCTTTCTGGTTATCGATAGCGGCTGCCCGATATAATTGTTCTAATAATATCACCCGCGCTAATTCATGCGGGAATGTAAGTTTAGACAAAGATATTTTTTTATAGGTTTTAAAAATTTCCGGACTATATCCCAGGGTTCCGCCAATAACCAAGACTAAAGGGCCGGCCATCCTATTTATTTTTTGGGAAAACTCCACGGAATCAAATTCCTCTCCTCTTTCCGCCAATAAAAAGATATTTTCTGATTTATAAGTATGCAGATGATTTTGCAGGCGCTCCCCCTCTATTCTCTTGGCCGCCTCTTGGCCGGACTTAGAAAAAGATTCCGGTTTTAATTCGTCAACCCTGATACGAGCATAAGGCTGCAATCTTTTTAAATATTCAAGTTCTAACGCCCGTAAATTTTCCTGCTTAATTTTACCATAGGCGACGATTATAATATCCAACATAATTTATTGCTGATAAAATTCTGTTAACAGGCGATTAAAAGTATTAACTTTTTCATTATAAGCGACAATACTATTATAATCATTTTGCGCGGATGAACGGCTGCTGACAATATCATTATATAAAGCACTGATATCGGCGACTTTCTGCCTGGTCGCCGCCACCCCTTGATAAAGGCTCCCCTGGCTCTTAAGAATTATCTGAATCGTGCCTAATTTTTTCTCATCAAACAAGGTATCAAAACCGTAGTCGCCGGAACGAGCTTGACCGCTAATGCTATTAGGGATAACGCCGATGGGAAAGTAATTAGTGGTTTCCGCATAACAATAACCGGAACCGGAAACAGAATAGGCTACCGGGCAAGCAATGCCGACAGTGCTATGGTTAATATCCGGAAAATCCATAATCGCCGTGCCATAACCTAAATTTTTTATTAAAGCAACCGCTAAGAAAGTTTTATCCGAACAAACGCCCTTATTTAAATAAAGGGTTTCGTAAGGATAAAAAGGATTATTAACTCCCGAATCAGCTTTAGCTTCGTCATAGGGAATGTACTGGATAAACGCCAAAGCGCTTTCCAATAATTGATCATTAGACCAATTATTTTTTAAAGCCAACGCTTTAAGTTGATAGGAGATATCGGAAATAGAGGTGTCGCCGCTTTTCATTTTTAAAAACATCCCATAAAAAGCCCCTTGCAAGTCAACCGGCGGATTGTTAGCCGGATAACTATAAACTTTGGGCGAGGCGCTATAGCTCTTATACAAATCGGGCGATAAGGTAAACGCTAGTGACTGCTCAGTATTTTGATATTTAAAAGAAAATACTCGATTGACTGTAACCTTGCTGATTGGCGTCGAAACAGAATCCGTCGCCACGGCTCCGTTAGCCAAAGTTCCCAACGGTATTCTTGCTAAATCAGAGTTGCTTATTCCTAAACCAAAGCTTCTAATAACTGCAAAAGCATCGGTCGGTCTCCCCAGATAACTAAGTTTTAAAGTGAGCGGATTTACATAATAAGCCTGGCCCTTGTCTTCAACTTTAAGTAAAATTCTTCCTGAAAGACGCGCCGGAGCTTTAGTGCTTAGAAAATAAGCTAAATCTTTATTGGAGATTCCTAAGCCGAAAGCGCGCATTATGCGCCAAGCGTCATCCGGACGACCTAAATAGAAACGTTTAGCGCTTTGCGGGTCAACATACCAAGCCTGCCCCTTATCCTGAACTTGCAACAAAATGCGTCCGTTTAAACTGGCGGCGGACGCCACACCGGCGCCAACAGAAAAATCAGCGACTATTAACAACGCTCCGAAAAATAATAACCATGATTGTAATTTATTTTTCTTCATGATCAATTAAAGTTAGAAAAACATCTTTATCCGGCGGTGACGGCAAATGATGGACGTCATTTATATAAATTATTTTTATATAGCCGTCGCGATCGACGATAATCTTGCTAATTGATGATTGAAATATTTCTAAGGATAAAAACCCGATAATATCGGCATTTAAAATCCCCGTTAAAACCGACTTGATAAAATTACCATGACAGAAAACGGCGATTTTTTTACCTTTATACTGATGGAAAATATCAGCCATCGCTCTCCGGGCAGCGGTTTGCATTTTATCCAACTCGGCGTCCAAAACTTTATGACGCTTCAAGCGTTTCTCGCGCTCCTTTTCCGTCATGTTAAAGTATTTTATTTTATACCAAGCCACCCAATTAAATTCATTAAGACGCGGATTAACCAGTAAATTCTTTTTAGATTTCTTGACAAAATCCGCCGCCGTTTCCTGAGCTCTGATTAGCTCGCTAGAACAAACAACGTCAATGTTGGCGCGCAACAGACGGGCCGTCAGATATTTTCGCTGTTTCAAGCCATCGGGAGAAAGCGGTAATTTTTTATCGCCCAATTTTTTTTCTAATTTATAGTTAGGATGACAATGGCGGATTAATAAAATCTCAGTATACGGCCGCTTGGTTTTGGGCTGTATTTTAATGTAGGGATTTTTATACATAGATTAAAGCAGGTTTTTAGCAGCAAAATTCCAATTAAATAAATTTTTCATGACCGCTTCCACAAAGTCGCCACGACGATTTTGATAATCCAAATAATAAGAGTGCTCCCAAATATCTAGGCCCAGGATAGGCTTAAGATTATGAGTTAAAGGATTGTCGCCATTAGCGGTTTTAATAATTTCCAAGCCATTTTCACCCTTAGCCAACCAAGCCCAGCCGCTTCCGAACTGGCCAAGAGCGGCGGTTTTAAATTGCTCATAAAAGCCATCAAGGGAGCCAAAGGCCTCAATAATCATCTTAGACAGGCCGGCAGGGATAGCTCGGTCATCAGATTCAGCACTCAGGCAATTCCAGAAAAATTCATGATTATAAGACTGAGCCGCGTTATTAAAAATAGCGGCCTGTTCCGGCTTACCGGCAGTCTTAACAATTATTTCTTCCAAGGAAAGACTTTCTAAATCCGTCCCGGCTACCAGCTTATTAAGGTTGTCAATATAGGCCTGATGATGTTTGCCGTAATGAAATTCTAAAGTTTTTTCTGACATATGCGGCTCTAGAGCATTTTTGGCAAATGGTAATGGTTTTAAAGTAAACATATATTTTAAAATTAGTTTATTAGCTTGTATATTATAACAAAAAATTGAACTTTTTACCACTTAAACGGCAATTAATCTTTAAAAAACTTTACTTGTTTCTTTAGCTGTCGATAATCAGGAATTTGTTGAGCCACTAATGACCAAAAATTTGGTGAATGATTAAATTCTCCTAAGTGGCAGAGTTCATGAACAATAATATAATCAGCGGCCGCCGGCTCTAAGAATATTAAACGATAATTAAAATTAAGATTTCCGGTCCGCGAACAGCTGCCCCATCTGGTCTTTTGCCGCCTAACGCTTACTCGTCCATATTTAAAGCCATAAAATCTATTAAAATATTCCAAACGATCGCTCACAAAATTATGAGCGCGTACTTTATAGCGCTGATAATCAGCTAATTCTTGAGCTGGTGATAGGCCTTGAGGGTTAGCGGCGCTGCGTGCCAATTGCTGCAAAATCCAGGCAGCTTTGGTCTCTAAAAAATCGCTAACCATTTTCTCGCTCACAAAGACCGGCTTAGTAACTGACACCACTCCATTATCACTAACGGCCAAGCGTAAATGACGGGAAGTTTTATAAGAACGCAAAGAATAGCTTATTTCCCGCCCCTGAATAATAATCTTTTTATTTTTCTTCATCATAAAATTAAACGCTTTCTTTTATTATACAGGCCGCAAAGCACATTTGACAACTTATTAAAAATATATTATTATTTACGGGTAAATCGTACATTAAAACGCTCAAAAAAAGTTACAAAATGAACAAAGCAAATCATGTTTTAATTTTTATCAATTCTCAAAAGCCGGAATTAATTTTCGCGGCTACCGAGATTATGCTTCAAACACCCAAGGGGGCTCGGATTATTCCTTCTCTGTTTGAAGATGTGATGAACCATCGCTTTCACTGCGAAGAAATTTATGTTCTAGAAATAGAACCAAAAACCGAAGATGAAAAAAAACGGCTGGCCGAATTTATCGCTCAGCACAAAACCCTGAAACTCTGGAGCTATGACGGAAAAATTTTCACGCCAGACGGCATGAAGGATTCTGCCGGCTATATTCACGAACTTAAAAAACTCCGGATTAGCATTCCAGAATATCTGTACAAACGCGCCGGCCTAATTGAACTTGGCCATGAAGAAATCGCCGATTTAGAGGTCGCCCGCATTTTAAAAGCGATTGCCGTTCAAAAAGCTTTCGATTTTAATGTCGGCAAATCTGCTGGCTATTTAAAACTTTTGGGGAAAATGATTACGGAAATCGTTACCCAAAAACATGATGCCGAAATTGAAGCCCTGGCTAAAATGCGGCCGGAATTAATTAAAAGCACCGAAAAAGAAAAACGAATTTTATCCGTGGCTAACTTTCGAGGATTAAATTACCGGCAAAGTGAATTCGGCGGCGTAATCGTTATTAGCCTAAGGGAGATAAACCCTTTCTTGCTGGATGTTCAGGATATTATTAAATCTATTAAGGCGCAGAAATTCATTATTGAATTTTCTTGCTCCGGCGTTTATCATGCCATATTTATTAAAAATGGCAACCTAATTAGCCGCCGAGATTACTCCGAAAGTTCCAACAGAAAAAAACTCAGACAAAGAGCTGCTAAGGCCTTTAAACAAACCGAAATTTAAAATTTGAGCTTAAATCTCTTAAACAAAACCCGACTAAACACAGCCGGGTTTTTAAAAATAATGCTTATTGAAAGATAAGGATTAGCGGCGGCCTTTTGAAGCCGAAATATTTTTGTGCAGTTGTCCGCAAGCGGCGGCAATATCCGAGCCAAAACTTAAACGCACGGTTACCGAGACGCCGGCTTTTTCTAAGATATTTTTAAAATCGTTAATAGTCTCGCGGCTTGAAGTCTGAAAACGACCGGTATCATTATAAGGGATTAAATTTAATAAATATAAAGGCTTACGCATTAAAAGTGCTAGATTTTCGGCGTCTTTCTGGCTATCATTTATGCCCTTAATCATTAAATACTCAAACATCACTCGGCGCCCAGTTTTTTTGATATAATCATCGACACTTTTAAAAATATCGACCAACGGGTACTTTTTAGCAATCGGCATTAATTTTTGGCGTAAACTATCGTTCGCCGCATGCAAGGAAATTGCCAAATTAATTTGTAATTTTTCTCCAGCTAATTTTTTAATGCCCTCGGTTAAACCGGCGGTAGAAACCGACATTCTCCGCGCGCCAATATTTAAAGTTTCCGGATTATTAATAAACTTCACAGCTTTAATAAATTCCGGATAATTTAAAAATGGTTCGCCCATGCCCATAAAAACAATGTTATCAACTTTTTCTTGAACGTTCTCCGCTTTCAACAATCGTTGCCAAAAAACTACCTGCTCTACAATTTCGGCGGACGACAAATTGCGTAAAAATCCTAATTGGCCGGTAGCGCAAAATGTGCAGCCCAAAGGACAGCCAATTTGGCTAGAAACACAAACGGTATTGCGATATTCCCTCTTGTCGGCTTGGTCATCAGCCTTATCGTAATCAGTATCCTTATTTTTATCGGCCTTCTGCCTAATTAAAACTGTTTCCACGCTTTCGCCATCCTCTAAATAAACCAAAGCGCGCTGAGTTTTCTGGCGGCCTTCAGCGGCAAAAACTTCCGCTTTTATTTCCAAGGGACAGGCGACACTTAGCTCCTCGCGCAATTTCTTGGGCAAGCTGGAGGCTTCATCCCAATCAGAAATATAATCCTGAAAAAGAAATTTATTGATTTGGGCATAGCGATATTTTGGCTGGCCCTCTAGAACTTGTGATAAATTTTTTATTTTCATCTTAAAATGCTTAATTAATTATAGTGGCAATAACTTAATTCTAACTATTTCTGATTGGCTAGTGGTGCGCATCGGCGGTCCCCAAGTCCCTAAACCGCCATTAACAATCAAATTAAAGGTTCCGATTTTAGACAAGCCATAACCATACCCCTTGTAGGCTAAATTAGCTAGAGCATTAAAAGGAAACAGCTGCCCGCGGTGAGTATGGCCGGAAAGCTGCAAATCTATTCCCGCCTGACTGGCGGCATCGATTCTCTTGGGCTCGTGGAACAACAAGATGCTTGGCTGCGTTTCGGTGTAACCGGATTGATCAAGAATAGTTTTATATAAATCAAAACTTCTATCAAAAGAATAATTAATGCCGATAACTTGCAGGCCATCGACTAAAACACGGCGATTATCTAAAATTTCCACCGGATTATTCTTCAATAAATCTTTAACCCGATCAAAGCCTAAATATAAATCATGATTACCGAAAGAGTAATAAACTCCTTTGGGGGCTTTTAAGCGGGCGAAGGGGGTATTCATCCAAGAGAAGTCAGATTCCATCCCATCAAATAAATCGCCGGTGATAAAAACCGCCTCCGGATTTAAAGTGTTAATTTTATCAATCGTCCGCGAGAAAAAATGTTTCCGATAAACCGGTCCGAGATGAATATCGGAAATCTGAACCACAGTTTTTCCTTGCCAAGCCAGGGGTAAATCTTTGATTCTGACTTCATAATCTTTAATTCTGGGAACAAAAGCTCCATATAATCCATAAGCGGAAATCAGAAAAGTTCCGATTATTAAAATTGATTTGTAAACCGCGGGAGACAGACTAAAGCCAAACCAAATTCCTAACATTTTTATGATTAAAACCAATAGCAAGCTTAAGAAAAAATTAACTAACACCCCAATCCAAAAACCGGCAATCATATAATACCAGCGGGTTGCCAAATTATCCCACTTATGAATCAAATAGGAAGCGGCGATAGCGGACAAAAATAAAAAGGCGATTATAATGGCGGCTGTTATCTTGGCACCTAGGGCGGTTAAACCAAAAAATTTAACTACGGCGAGCCAAATTAAAAAATGACCGAACAGCAAGACCAGAGCGGAAACAGCAAAAAAGATTAACTGCATCATATAGCTTAAAGCGGCGCCGTTTTAAGGCGCCTGGCTTGATTAATTATTGAGGGCTAAAAATGGAAACTGAGAAAATTCAGAATTCTTACCCAAATCATTTTCTATTTCCATCAAACGATTATACTTAGCGGTTCTCTCGGCTCGAGCCGGAGCGCCGGTTTTAATTTGCCCCGTTCCCATAGCAGTCGCCAAATCCGCAATAAAAGCATCTTCAGTTTCGCCGCTGCGATGAGAAATAACGGCGGTCAACTTATTTTTTCTAGCCAATAAGATAGCGGCTACCGTTTCCGACAAAGTTCCGATTTGGTTGAGTTTTATTAAGATGGAATTGGAACTCTGATTGGCAATCCCCTTCTCCAAGCGCTTAACATTGGTTACATATAAATCATCGCCAACTAGCTGCCGATTAGGATTATCTTTCAAGAAATTTTGAAAGCCTTCCCAATCATCTTCGGCAAAAACATCTTCTAATGAATAAATCGGGTACTCAGTCATTAATTTGCCATAAAAGTCAGCTAATTCGGCGCTATTCAAAACACGATTCTCTTTTTTCAAATTATATTTACCGTCAGCATAAAATTCCGTGGCCGCGGCATCAATTCCAAAAATAATATCCGTCCCCAGCTTATAACCGGATTGTTCGGTGGCCGACTTTAGAAGCTCAAAGGCTTCGGCATTACTGCTGACGGCCGGCGCAAATCCACCCTCATCGCCGACGCTGATGCTATAATTTTTAGCTTTTAAAACTTTTTTTAAAGACTGATAAATCTCCGCGCACATTCTCACGGCCGTGGCCATATTCTTAGCGCCAACCGGCAAAATCATATATTCTTGGATATCAGTTGCCCAATCCGCATGTTTGCCCCCGTTTAAAACGTTCATCATCGGCATTGGCAAAAAGTATTTACCCGAAAAATCAGGATTAAATTTGGAGAGATATTGATAAAGCGGTTGTTTTAATCCAGCCGCGGCTGCTCGAGCCGCCGCTAAAGAAACAGCCAAAATAGCGTTAGCCCCTAAAACTGCCTTATTCTCGGTACCGTCAAGCGCAATCATAATTTCATCAATTTTTTGCTGGTCTTCAACGTCGCAACCAATAAGAGCCGGAGCGATTTTCTCGGTAATGTTTCTGATAGCGTTTAAAACTCCCTGGCCATGATATTGAGACTTATCGCCGTCACGCAGCTCTACAGCCTCATAGGAGCCGGTAGAGGCTCCGCTCGGGACCATAGCTTGGCCGCTGGCGCCATTATCTAAAATTACTTTAGCGGACACCGTAGGGTTGCCTCGAGAATCTAAAATCTCCAAGGCGCTAATAGCTGTTATTTTCATATCCAAAAATTAAAAATTAATACACTCTTTATTAATATATTTTTCCGTCCTATCAATCACTTTCCGTAAAATACGAACCGCTTCCAAACCATAATCGCCAACGGCGGTTTCGTCGGAAAGCATAATTACGTCCGCGCCATCTAAAACGGCGTTAGCGATATCGCTGATTTCCGCGCGCGTCGGGCTAGGGCTTTTAATCATTGAGGTCATTACTTGAGTAGCAATAATGGCCGGGGTTTCGTGCCAATGGGCGTGTCTAATAAGATTTTTTTGCACAATCGGCAAATTCTCAATCGGAGTTTCAATTCCCAAATCGCCGCGAGCAATCATTATAACATTAGAAGCAACAATAATTTCATCAATATTCTTTAAAGCGATTCCCCTCTCAATCTTAGAAATTATCCCAACTTTATGCTTGCCGATTAATTTGCGCAATTTAAAAACATCTGCGGCCGTCTGTACAAAAGATAAGCCGAAATATTCAACGCCCGCCTTTAAACCAAATTTTAAATCTTTAATATCCTTGGGCGTTAAACCGCCTTTGCGCATATTGGTATCAGGAACATTAATTCCTTTATGGGACGTGAGTAATCCGCCGTGAATAACTTTAGCACTAATAACTTTATTTTTAACGCCGGTAACAATCAATTCAATTTCGCCATTACACAAGAATAGCGGTTGATTTTTTTTAATATCTAAATATAAATCTTGATTATCAATCGGAATAACGCCGCCGATTTTATGAGCATCTTTGGAAAAGGTAAAATTATAAACCCGGCCATCGTTTAAAATTATTCCGCCTTCCGGCATCTTTCCGACTCTAATTCTCGGCCCTTGAAGATCCAGTAAAACAGAAACTTTGCGGTCGCTGGTTTTATTGAAATCTAAAACTAATTTTCTAATTTTAAGATACTGTTCATAGTTAGCGTGGGAAAAATTAACTCGAACAATATCAACTCCCGCCTTTAAAAGCGCCAGTAGTTTTTCCGGGGCCTCACTTTTAGGCCCGATAGTAGCAATAACCTTCGTATTCATAAAAAATTAAATTAATATTTACGCCTAGCAGTATAGAGTAAAACTTAAATTTTATCAAGATTTTTCAATAATTTCTGATAAAACTCCAAATTATTTAAACTAGCCAGTTTTTGTCCCAAGGGTTCCTTTAAACGAAAAAGATGGTGCAAATAAGCGCGCGAATGACTGCGCAGTTCCAAGAGCGCGCTATTTTTATTAATCGGGCTAAAATCTCCGGCAAATTTAGCGTTACTAATATTAATGGTTTGATATTTCAAATTATTTTTGGCGCTCCGAGCCTCTAAAAATAAACGCCCATGGCGGCCCTCGCGAGTAGGAATAACGCAATCAAAAATATCCCAACCCATTAGCGCGCAGCGCTTGATATCCTCGGGTGTACCGATTCCCAGAGCAAATCTAATCGCGGTTTTAGGAATAAAAGCAGCTGTTTGACGCAAAACTGCTTCTAAAAAATTTCCCTGTTTATCAATCGGTCGGGCGCCGAAACCATAACCATCAAAACCGATTTTTACCAATTCGGCGGCACAATGGGCGCGTAAATCAATTTCGGCTCCGCCCTGGATGACCGCAAACAACAACGGTCGTTTAGCTCCGCTCAACCGGCGTTTTTTCAACTGCTTATCATACTCTTGGCGGCATCTTTTGGCCCAGCGCAAAGTGCGCTCAACCGCAATTTCTAAATCGGCGCGCGCGAATTCATTGGGCGGACAATCGTCCAAACAGACCATCATATCTACTCCTAATTCAAATTGAATTTGAATTGATTTTTCCGGAGTAAGCTCATGCCAGGAACCATCAAGCGGAGATTTAAAAGTTACGCCTTCATCTTTAATCTTCCCCATGTGGTTATTTTTATGAATCAAGGAAAAAACTTGAAACCCGCCGGAATCAGATAATAGTGGACCCTTCCAATTCATAAAATTATGAATTCCGCCCGCCTTTTTAATAGTCTTCAGTCCTGGCTGAAGGTAAAGATGAAAAGTATTAACTACCAAAGCGCGGGTGTCGGTTCTGATCAGGTCATGATTATCGGTTAATTTAACAAAAGCGCGCGTAGCATCCGGCATATAAAACGGCGTTTTTAAAAGCCCGTGAGGAACTTTAATTTCTCCTTGGCGCAAACCGTTTTTCTTAGTCTTAATTAATTTAAACATTGGATTAACTTAAACACTGATATTATTGAGACACCCGACCAGAATTATTTAAACCGGCAATATCGTCGTCCTCCAGCTTGGTGGTTTTAGGGCTAGTTTTTTTAGTGATGGTGGACTGGGTCTCATTATCCAGGGCGGTAATAACTGAACCAGGGGAAAGAATTAAAATCTTATCAAGGTCGGCAGAACTTGGTATTACTGAAATTGAAAAAGCGGCATCAACTTGATAAACGGAGACCGGCAAGCGGCCAATATCCCAAACGACTGCATGGCGCGAACTGTCGTAGTATAAGTTTCCGACTCCGGCATTAACTGAATTATCCCAAGAAACTTGTGCCGGTAAATTTAAGACAACACTGGCCGCGCTCAACTCATGCAAATTATTTTTAACAGTCCAATAAACCTTGAAACTACTCTTCTCGCCAACTTTTGGCGGCAAAGGTCCGGAACCGACCGGGGCGTTATCATCATCAAAATAACGAACTTGTTCAGCCAAAACCAGATCGCTATTCAGCTTCGTAACAATAATATTACTTTTGTTGTTCTCAGCTGCGGTTTTATTATCAATGCCGTATTGCGAGTAAGCGGAAATTTCCAATTTGTTGCCAAAATCGCTTTCCCGATAATTTTTTAACTTAACGGAAAAATTTATTTCGCCTTCATCGCCGGGCTTGATTTCTGCCAACGCCGGTAATTCCTGCTTAGTCCAAACTATTTTGCCGTTTTGAGCTTCGCCGTTTTTATCAGCATGAATTGAAGATAAATCTAAAAAATAACCATCAACCACGGCCATAATTACCGCGTCTTTAAAACTATTAGCTCCTTTGTTGCTATAATTTAAGGTGTAGTTTAAAGTATCGCCAAAACTGGCCGCGCCATTATTCTTAGAACCATTTAAAAACAACGTTAAATTCAAATCACTTTTTACAATTTCCGGGCTGATTGTTTTTTCCCAAAAAACATAGGTTTGCCCGTCAGCTAATTTCTTTTCCAATCTGATGACTAGATCAGTTTTATCGGGCTGATTCTTAAACAAATAATTAAAGGCTAATTTCTGGTTAGAGTTTTCCGCGTTCAATCCCAAGACCGACCAGGTATTAGCTCCTTCCCCGACGATTTGCAGTTTGGTGCTTGAGCTGGTGGAAGCAACCGCGGAAGAGGTTGCGCTCTGATTAACATCATTAAAACTAGCCACCCCGTCTCCCGGCAGTATAAATTTAATATTAAAATCTCCGAGCTGATTATTATCAACTTGAAAAAAAGAAATATTTATTTCATTATTTTGCCCCAAGAAAGCCGTATTGGAAGCTTCAACTCCAACTTGGAATCCAATACCGCTAACGACCGTGGCCGCCGAGCTCTCTTTTTTAAATTCACTGGAAAAATTAGATGGAATATAAGTCAAACGTCCGGAAACGACATTAACCGAATCGGCCGGAGAAATTATCTTGCCGCTCACCAATAAAGAGCCGCTTCCGCCGGAAGCTAAATCCGGCAAATTAAAACCATAATTACCGCTAACAGGAGTCAAGGAAGCGGAAGAAAAAATAAAATTATCCGGATATTGCAATTCCAAACGAATATTGGTTAGCGGAAATTTGGTCGGATTATCATATTTTATTTGATAAGAAAACTCTTCCCCTGCTTTGATATTTTCCGGAGCGACAATGGAAAATTCTAAGCCACTCATATCGTTGCCGCGATTGAAAAAATAAAAATAAGAAAAATAGGCGGCGAGTGCCAAGAGAACGACGGTAAATAGCTGTTTGAGTATTTTAATGACAAAAATCTGCTGGCGCTTGACGGTCATCTTTTTAACATTAATCAGCGCACCTTTTTTGTCGCTATAAATTTCTGTCAATTTAGAATCAATTTCTTGGTGCCTTATTTCTTGCCCGACTACGCGTTCAAAATTTTCCACTTCGTTTTCGGTTGGAACCGGACGCTCGACAAAGGCTGACAAACCGGATTTTTTTTCCTTGTCAATTCTAATTATCTTCTTAACTTTTTTGCCACTAGCCATATGTATTATTTTATTATTTTATTTTTTTATTTTTTTAATAACACGGAAAAATATTTATCGGCGTTTATTTCGTCAAAAATTTCCCAACCGTTAGACCAGGATAGATTATCCGGATGCTTCCAAAAAACTTCCACCGGTTCGGCGATATCCAAACGGCTGTGAAATTCGCTGGCAGCGGCTCCCGGCTGTTTTTGAACGAGTAGCGAATATGACCATAAATTTTTAGAATCCGGATTCAATAGATTGTTTAACCTATTCAAGAAACCGTTATCGGGCGCGGCTTCAAAAAAATTAAACGGCAGTTCATAGCTTAAATTTATTTCTACCGTCTGACCGGGATCAACCATTACCCAGCCGGCAAAAACCGTTTTCCCGTCTTCTTGATATATTTTAGCGCCGCTAGCAGGATCAGTGACGGCCGCCTCTTCATTGGCCAATAATTTACTGCTTTCCCAAGAGCTATCAGGCTCTTCGAAATAAACGGCATCAGGAACTTGAAATCCGGAAGCAGACAACAAGCGACTGCCGGCGGGCACATAAACTCGCAGCCAATTGACATTTCTCACGCCCGTTAAAATTTCATTTTTTTGACCGGAATGAGTTCTGGTAATTTTAACTTGGTTGATAATTTTTCCACTCGGACTCACTTGCGATAATTGCTCAATCTTCTCCGTCATTTTCCGATCGGATTTCTGGCCGGCAATGTTAGTATTAACGACCAACAAATAATCACGCGGGGCATTTTTTATTTCACCGCCATAATTGCGGGCGCTCACTTCCGACTCCAAAGCCGGATCGGTAAAATAAAACATTACTTGCTTTTCCGCCAAGCTGTCTTCGAAGGCGGAAATTATTTTAACCAAGCTATCGCGATTTAATTTTTGCGGCAAAGTCTCCAAAATTTTAGCCATCAAATCACCAATAATTTTTTTAGGCTTATTATCAACGTTCTTATCTAACCCCTGCTCCAGCGGCACGGAAACGTCAATCGTGGTAGTAGACTCCTTAAACCCGCTAGCCTCTTTAAAATCGGCCGCGGCTCCAGGATTAGTTTTTTCTAAATTCTTATGTTCAACTACCGTTTGAACGGTTTCCCAAAAATTGTTACTATCAATAACCAGTCCATAATCTTCAGTTAAATCAATCGGACCGGTAATTTCTAAAAGCCGTTCGACGACTGTCGGCGTAACACTAATAACTCCGTCCACAGTCGGTCCGCCGCTCTTCTCATAAAACCACATCAAATTTTGCGAAGTGCGAACCCAATTCGGCCACCAGTTAGCATCCCAAAAATGCCACAGAGGATTGACTAACCATAAAGGACGCGGCGCCTTAACTTTAACGCTCATACCGCCTTCAGTATCATAAGAACCGCCGCCCGGCACTTCTAAATTCTTAATCTTGCCGCCGCTAAGATCTAAAAGCGCGTAGCTTCCCAAAAATCCGCCGGAAGCTCTTAGCTCGGAATTATTTTGAAAAATAAGCAAATACCGTTTGTCTTTGCTCAAACCAAAAACTTCGCGCATTTTATCAGCCGCGGAAACGAAATTATCCAAATTAGTACTTAAACTTTTAGTTTGGCTCGCTAGGGTTAAGAATTTTGCTCGATATTCTTCCGGTAAATTATCGGGATTTATTTTACTGATTACCTCGTCTAAATCATTAGCATCCTTTACTGCCAGACGCCCATATTTAATAAAACCATCCAAAGCGCCTAAAAAATTATCCGGCTGTTGGTTAAATAGGCTATCGGTCGCCAGCACTAAATTTTTTCCCAAAGAGGAACTAAGAGCTCCCGCGGCCAAAAATCGCTTACTCTCGGCCGCTAATTTCATTTTCGGATCTCCCGATAAAGAAGCTAAAAATAATAAAGAATCGCTGATAACGCTTAAATCTTCTTGGGCCTGTAAAAATCCATTCCCTGCTTGAGAAAATTCCGTACTCGCTTCCTGGAAATTCATGGTTGAAACCGAATCAGCGGCGGATACTAAATTATTAAAAGCCATCTTAGAGCTGTTTAAAACTTTAGTTTCTAAATTTTTAAAATCTAAAATCTCAAAATAGGCTAAAAGCTTAATCGGAATAATTATAAAAATCAGCACCAAGACAAAGGATAAAATTGACCGATACCAGACAACTTTATTCTCCGCGACTGCTAAACGCTCCTGGCCGCTAAATTTAAACTTGGCTCCCAGAATACGATGCTGTTCCCTAACCGCCGCCCGCCAGAAATTATTGGCATTTTGACGGCTAACTTTAAAAACATGCGCGGAACTTTTTTTAAAATTGCGGCGAAGACCAAAAAAATTACTTCTCCGGGAACGAAAACTTAAATGTATTTTAGGAATAGCCGGAAAATTAAAACCAAGAGATAGCTTTGGTCTAGAAAGTTTATGAGCTAAAGAAAACTTTGGTTTTTTAAATTCAAATTTATGACTCTCGGTAATGTTAGGTTTGGCTGTTTGATTTAAGGACTGCCTTAAATCAACAACAAAACTAGAGTATCTAGCTCTTTCTAGTTCCGCTCGCTTAATTTTATTGGAATCGCTAATCATTTTTATTTTTTTAAAACTTGCTCATAAACAGCAAAGGTCTCGCGCGCGCATTCCCACCAACTATAATTTTTGACTCTACTCAAGCCGCGTGCGATAAGCTCATCTCTGAAACTGGGACTATTTAAAATCTGTTTGATTTTAGCAAGCATATCGGCATCATCTTCAGGATTAAAATAAATTGCCGCATCTCCCAGAATTTCCGGCAGACTCGCCCGGTCAGAACTGGCCACTGGACAAGCTTTAGCCATTGCTTCTAAAGGCGGCAAACCAAACCCCTCGTACAAAGAAGGAAAAACATAAGCCTTAGCCGCTTGATAAATTATTTCTAATTGCGCGTCGGGGACATAACCGGGAAAAACTACCGGACTATTAATATTTTCTTTCTGCCATAGATTTAAAGATTTGGCATAATCATGTATCCGGCTATAAAAAAAGTCTTCCTTGCCGACCAAAACTAACTTTAAATCCGGTATCTCGGCACGCAGCTGCGAAAAGGTTCTAATTAAAGCTTCCAGATTTTTATGCGGGTAAGCATTGCCGACATAAAGCAAAAAGTTATTCCCTAAATGATATTTTTCTAAAGTTTCTTGGCTGTCCAATTTGGCAACAAACAAAGAATCTCGCCCCCGCTTCAAATTGGCTACGCCCTCATAAGTAACCGTTATTTTTCCTGAAGCCTCCGGAAAATTATAAATAATATCGCGCTTAGTAAATTCGGAAACGGTAATGACGCGCCGTGCTTTTCTAATCGCCGTTTTAGTAACTAGGCGATAAGCCAAATTTTTCCAATAGTATACGAAGCTGCTCTTGGTAGTCGCGCGCACGGTTGGGAAATGAGTTAAAATCAAATCATGAAGAGTCATGACGAATTTAGTCGGCGTCAGAATCGGAATATTAAAATGGGGAAAATGCATTAAATCCAAATGTTCGCGCCAAATATAAAATGGCAACTTCAGCTGTTCACTCCAGGAATACCACGGAATATCAATTAAGACTTTCTTAACCCGCGGACTAGAAGAAATGAATTCGTCAAAATTGCTCGGACTTAAAAATATTACAAAATCAAAACCCTCAGGAGAGTTAGTCTCCTGAGCGTCATTTATCATGATTATATTATCAACCACTTCTTGGGTGTAGCGGCCTAAACCCTTGCCGACCGGTCCATAGAAGCGGGCGTCAATCCCTATTTTCATTTTTACTTTATTGATTAAACACGGATTTTCTAATTAAACAAAAGGTAAGTTATCCGGAGGCGCCGAGCTATCCTCTTCCAGGGAGGATGGAGATTTCTCCGAATAAGTATTAGACTGTTCTCTATTTTCTAAAAAAATCCCGGTCTTCAAAAAACTATCATCGGCGGTGGTGAGCTCCGAGGCGAGCGGCAATGATGACGGCGCATCCGCCTTTCTTCCCGGTGCTTTTTGAACTAATGAGGCTTTAACATTAGCCTCCACCGGAAAATGCCATAAAGTCGCCAGCTCTTCAATATTAAATATTCCCGGACTAATTCCTCGACCATCTGAACGAGCGGTATAGGCGTGAAATATTTTATTCTTTTTTAAATTTAAACGCGGCACTTGGCGGAAATAAACGGTTTTAGTAAAAGTTTTTTTAATATCGGGCTTTAAATTATTTAAATCCAAAGACGCAAATTGCTTCATATAGCCAACCATGCCATTGGCCACCTTGGCTTTATTCATCACATCTTTTTTGGCAACATAAACCACTCGGATTTTAGCCTCAAAAGACAACTTTGATAATTTTTCATGAACACCCTCTATTCGCCGCTTTTCCAAAGGATTCAAATCCATCATGGTTTTTTGCTTTTCTTCTTTCTTGCTGGATTCGACATCCCCCCAAATGCTGTACAAAATTTCACTGGCATTTCCCAGAGCTTCGACGCCCTGCATCGCTAAACTCGGCTTAGCCTTTGCCTTCCGACCTAAAATTTTATCAATTTCTTTTTCAGCTTCTTTAACCCAATCAAAACCAATCGGAATGACGATAAACTGAATCCAAAGCTGCTCTCCTTGACGCAAGGAACCGCACAAATCCATTAAAGCGGCCATCGGGTCTTTAAATTGAGTCTCACTCGGGCCCATTTGATGTTCAAATTCTTTATAGGTTTTTATCGGATAAACCCAGGAGCCGGCCTGCATAAATTCAGTTCCCCAAACATCATATTCCTCATCCGGATAATGCTGCGGGACAGTATCGGTATAATCGTCAACGACGGAAATCTCGGCGTCCGGATATTGAGAGTAAACCGAAGACTCAATCAAATTTTTATACTCTGCCGGCGTCCAAATCAAAAACTGAGTATAACCCTCCAAGCTAACAATTTCATAACTGAAAGATTTTTGGAATTTGCCCTCAAACCATTTTTCAAAAAAATTAATGGAACCGTGAGCGCCGGCCAAATAAGTGAACATATTCTCTACGGCTTTTGGCGATTGTTCATTGGCTTTAGGAATATCAATCGCTAACAAAACATTCTTATGGGTTGCCGCCCATTTTTCTCTGATCCACAACAAATACACTTGCAAGGTTCCGTAAATAAAAAAGATGCCAATTACTATCCAACCAAAATTGGCAAAAAAAGCCCAAAACATTAGGTCCGGAGGCAGGCTTAAAAATTTGTCTATACCCGCAGTATTGATAACAATATCCATATTCGGTCTATCTTTTTGATACTAAGATTTTATCATATTTTAAGAAAAAAAAGAAACCTAATCAGGTTTGATTAGGTCTCTTATAAAAAGTGTTTAATTTTAAGATTTTACTTCTGCCATTCCTTTAAACCATAGGTACCGCGACTAATTAGAACGTAGCGCCCGTCAAGAATTAATTCATTATGAACGGTAGCGGCGTTGGCCTTCTTTTTATCAAATTTAATGTCGTTAATTTTATTGGCGATTTCAGTAAAATGAAGTGGCTTGCCTTCATGTTTCAGAATTAAATAAATCTTATCATTAACGGTTTTAGGCTTAATTTCTTGCCAATCAGCAATCCCCCATTCTCCATATCGGTTTTGCTCTAAGTTTTTAACAGCCTGCATTAAAGAATATAAAACCTTATTACCATTTATTAAAGCGGCTTTATCAGGGAAAACCTGGCTCTTAAAGACAGGCTCGATATCTAAACCTTCAATCTTATTCTGTAGCTTCTCTTGGTGCTTATTATAAGTATCTAATTTCTTTAAAATCTCCAATAATTCCTCGGTATTTAAAGTTTTCTTTAAACCTTCAACTTTATTTAATAAATCATCGGCTAATTCTTCCAAATGAGTAACTTCATTATTTTTAAATTTAAAGGAGGGAGTAAAACGATCATTACTATTAACCAATTCCAAATCATCACCCATCAACTTAGAAATCAAGAAATTAAAATGGTTTTTATATGACTCGCGAATTTTGTCATCGCCGGCCTGACCTGACTTTTCAGAATTCAATTCTAAGGCAATAACCGTCAAAATGTCTAATAAATAATCGCGTCTAATAAGGCCACCATGTTCAGCTAATAGCTTATGAACAGCCTGTTTAAGATCAGAAATATAGCCTTCTAAGCTCTCCAGTTTCTTTATTTTTCGAATACTAGCCGCTTCAATTTGTCTAACTCTTTCGCGAGTTAGTTTATGCAAGCCGCCAATTTTCTCCAAAGTCTCGCTTTTATCACCCTTAAGGCCAAAGCGTCTGGTTAGGACGTCTCTTTCTCTTTCTAGTAATTCAGAAAACAAAGAGTTAACGATATTAATCGCATCCAAACGTCCGAGTTCTTCGGATTTCTCTTCTTTAATTATCTTTTCGAGTAAATTTTCCATATAAAAAAATAAAGCTTTTAGATTTATTTAAGTATCAGCTTAGTAAAGCTTTATTTAATTTATCATATTATTTTATATTAGTCAAGCCTTAAAAGACCGCCAAATTCCCAAATATTCTTTTAAGTTAAATTGTTCTAATATAAGCGAAAAAATAAACAAAATAAGAATCCTGGCAATAATCAGTAGTTTACTGACGAGATTCTCTTGCCAAAAATGTTTGACAAAAAGAAGGTGTTGGTTCTTAAAAGACCAGGCTCTTGCTTGCCGGCTTAACCGGCGTCTTTCCTGGAGATGCCCCCAAAATCCCTGGCCGAAAGACCCGACTGTGCGATCATGGTAAACTAAGGCTTCCGCCACTAAACGCGATTTAAAGCCGGCTTTCTCCAGTCGATAAGCTAAATCACAATCTTCTTTGTACATAAAGAAACGGGAATCAAAATAGTCGTGATTGGTCTTAATTTTCTCCAAAGCGCTCAGGCGATATAGGGCGGCGGCGCCTGATGGCCCTAGAATGGACGTGGTGTCATACTGGCCCTCGTCTAGCTCTCCCTGCCCCAAATCTCTAAATCTTAAGCCTGGTGCTAGCACTAAACCGCAAGAATCAAGCTGTTTGGTTTTGGTCTGTTTAGCGAAATCCCAGCGTAAAATTTTCGGGCTAACTGAACCTATTTTCGGGTCGCTACTGATTTTTACCAATAATTTTTGAATAGCATCCGGCTCCATAATTGTGTCCGGATTGATGGCTAAAAAATAATCGGCGTGCAATTTTTTAGCTTGCCTAATCATAAAATTATAAGCACGGCTAAAACCAAGATTTTTATTTCTAGTTAGCCTGATTAATTCCTCAGGGTTGTCTTTTATAAAGTATTCCAGCGATAAACGGTTAATATTATTATCCGGGCTGCTATTATCAAAAGCAAAAATCATTCTTTCTTCAAACGGCAAAAAAGCCAAAGCTGCTCTTAAGCTAGGCAAAAAATCACCTAAATATTTAGCGCTAGAATCGTTATAAGTAATAAATCCAACCACAAGTTTCATATATTGACAAAAATGAAGAAATAGTATATTATAGATTAATAAAGTATTTTACTTTATTAATTAAGTTCTTTTCCAAAATTTTTTTAAAAAAAGTTATCATGAACGAAGCAAAAGGTTTAAATGGCAGCAATAGCGTGCCAAAGGTTTTCGCGGATGAATTAGCGGCTAAAAAAGCAGCCGAAGTGATGAATGCCATCAGAGTACAATTGCCCAAGCTCAATGGGCAAAATAAAGAAAAGGTGGCGCAGGGAGTCATAAACTTCCTGGAGAATGATCTCAAGCTAACGAAAGTTAGCGTTAATGTGGTCGAGTTTGATAACGAATTTAGGATTTTTCCTTCATTTAGTATCGACAACTCAGTTACTGAAACGCCGGGTAAAATTATTCATCAAAAAACAAAAATCGCTGCCGCCATCCTCGGCTAAAACCAAACGAAAAAACTTTTAAAACAACGAAAATGTGGGATTGGCTCTTCAATCCCACTTTTTTTATATCAACATTTTGCCATCCAGTTTTTCTTTAGCAAAATTTTGCGCTTTAAGAAGGCTCTCAAAAGTTCCGGCGTCCAGCCATTCGCCATTCACCATGGCGACTTCCAGTTCGCCTTTTTCCAAATACCAATTATTAACATCGGTGATTTCCAGTTCCCCGCGCGCCGATGGTTTCATATTTTTAGCGACTTCAACCACGCGGTTATCATAGACATAAAGCCCGGTGACTGCATAATTACTTAGGAACTCCTGCGGCTTTTCTACAATTTTTTCCGCCTTCATGTCCGCGCCAAACTTAACGACGCCAAACCGCTCTGGGTCCGAAACTTCTTTAGCAAAGACTTTAGCCCCGCCTTTAAAATTCTTAATATCTTCAGAAAAATCATCTTCAAAAATATTATCGCCCAAGATCATCGCCACGCTTTCTTCATCAATAAAATTCTGACCGATAATGAAAGCCTGAGCTAAGCCTTCCGGTTTATCTTGAATTTCATAGGTAAACTTAACACCAAACTCTTTGCCGGAACCAAGCAGATTGAGATAATCACCGGCTCGTTCCGGAGAAACAATAATTAAAATCTCTTTAATGCCAGCCTGGATTAAAGTATTAAGCGGATAATAAATCATCGGCCGGTTATAAATCGGCAACAATTGCTTGCTAGTTATTTTGGTGAGCGGACGCAGCCTGGTACCGCTGCCGCCTGATAAAATTATCCCTCTCATATATTTATAAATTATTTAGATATTCTCTAAGCGCCTCCTGATAGGGGCGTAGTTTTTTTACCTTATTGTTTTGTAAAACGGAAAATTTAGGACGCCTAGCCGGTCGAGTCAAATCCTCACCCCTAATCGGCCTAACAGTGACTTTTTGTTTTAATAATTGAAATAGCTCCAAAGCGCCATCATACCAAGTCACCGCGCCTTCGTTAACTAGATGATAAATACCATAAACAGCCTTAGAAGAGATTAAACGGGCAGTAGCGGCCGCCAAATCGGGCGTATAAGTAAAGCAGCTGAGTTCTTCGTTAACCACGGTTAATTCCTTCTTATCTTGCGATAATTTGAACATAATGTCAAAAAAGCTAGGTTTAGCTTGCGGACTGCTACCTTGAGGTCCAAATAACTTGGAAGTTCTAATTAAATAATATTTTAGTCCGCTGGGGGCTTGCTTTAAAATCTCCTGCTCGCCTAAAAATTTACTTTCACCATATTTATTTAAAGGATTGGGCGTGTCATTTTCTGAAAATTCTTTTTTAGTTTCCAGGCCGCTAAAAACATAATCGGTAGAATAATGAATTAAGAGAAAATTAAATTGTAAGGCTAATTGCGCCAATCGAGCCGGCAATTCACAATTAAGCGCGAGCGCCGTTTCATATAATTTTTTGTCTTCGCAATTATCAACCGCATTATAGGCCACGCAGTTTATCAAAATTTCCGGTCTCGCGTTCTGAATAACGTTTAAAAGAGCGGAATCGTCAAGAACATCAAAATCAGCGCGATCGAATACCAATAATTCGTGATCACGCTCTAAAGTTTGCGCTAATTGTGAACCGAGATTACCCAAGCCCCCCAAAATTATTATTTTCATATTTATTTTATAAATCCCATTCTTTCCCTTGGCGGACTATTAGTTTGTCTGCCTTTTCCGGTTCAGCCATTAATTCTTTAACAATTTTTTCCATTCGCATTCCTTGAGATCCTTTAATTAACATGACATCGCCTTCCCTGACCCGATTTTGTAAAAAATGACCGGCTTCTTCCGCTTTATCAAAATAAAAAAGATGTTCATCGCCACAACCAGCATCTTTTGCGCCCCTAATAAAATCACGCGCCCGTTCACCAACCGCCACCAAAAAATCAATTTTTTCTTGACAAACCTTTTGGCCGACTAATTGATGCCCCTCTTCGGTATAAGAACCGATTTCCAACATATCGCCTAAAACTGCATATTTATGGGCGGAGGCATCAATATTAATTTTACCTAAAATATTAACAGCGGAAATAGCGGCCTCCGGAGAAGAATTATAAGTATCATCAATTATAAACGAATGCTTAATTCCCGGAAGTAAATTCATTCTCCCTGGCGGCAAACTAAAATCTCCCAGAGCGGAGGCAATTTCCACTAAATTCATTTTAAAATATAAACCAACGGCGGCGGCAGCCAAAACGGCATAGATTGCCGGCTCCGACATGACATTCTTTAAAAAGACCGGAACGATTGAACCCTCGTCATTAAGCTTAAAATGAATTCCCGACAATTCATAGGAACCGCGGGTAAAATTATAATTAATATCTTGTGCCTGCAGATTAGCGCTATTTTTAAGACCGTAACTTAAAATCTTCGCCCGCGAAACTGAAGCCATTTCTTTAACCGCTTCGCTGTCATAATTTAAAATTGCCAGTCCCTGCTTATCAAGCTTTTCTATCAACACCTGTTTTTCTTTTTTGATATTCTGTAAATTACCGAAGTATTCCAAATGGGAATAGCTAACCGCCGTCACCATCGCCACATCAACTTTAACAATTGATGTTAAATATTCCATATCGCCGGGGCGATCAATTCCCATCTCTAAAATTAAAACTTCGGGATAATCCTTATCTTTAAAAATAAGCAGTTTCAGAATCTTTTGAAAAATTAACAACCAGCCGATAAAGTTCGTTCCCGGGGATTCAGCACCAATAATAGTTAAGGGGACACCGATTTCATTATTATAATTTTTAAGACTGGCTCGGACTTTAAACTTCTTGTTTAAAATATGATAAACAGCTTCTTTGGCGCTGCTTTTACCGATAGAACCGGTAATACCAATAATCTTCGGCTGATATTTCTTAAGCAGAAGTTTGGCACCAATTTTCAATTTTAATCGTAAAATCCTGTTCATAATCATTACCTAGTCTTAGGGACGGCATAATAGTTTAAAATAAAATCGGCAATATCTCGCCACAACGGCACAGCGGAACCTTCAGCAAATTGGACATCCTTAGGCCGATCAATCTTAGTTAACATTACAAAGACCGGGTCTTCAATCGGCGCAATTCCGATAAAAGTATGGATATAATCGTTAGCGCTATAGCCGCCAATCGTCGCTACTTGAGCAGTTCCGGTTTTAGCGCCAATATAGTAGCCTTCGATAGCTGCTTTCTTCGAATGCCCCTGCTCAACCACATTAACCAACATCGCCGAAACAGTCGCCGCGGTTTTTTCAGAAATTATCCGGCCAGATTGCTTAGGGGTGGTGTTTTCAGTAATTCCATTGGTCTTAATAATGCTTTTCACAATATAAGGCTTCATCATCATCCCCTTATTGGCAATGGCCTGATAAGGCATCAACATCTGCAAAGGGGTAACGGCCAATCCTTGCCCGAAAGAGGCGGTGGCGGCATCAATATTGCGAATCTTATTCGTTAGCAAGTTAGCGATACTGCCTGGACTTTCCGAACCTAGTTCGACTCCCGTTTTCTCGCCGAAACCGAATTTTTTTACATAATCAGCAAATACTTTAGGACCGACCTGATTCATGGCAAAAATAGCTCCGGTATTAAGAGAATTATCTAAAACGGCAGTCATGTCAACTACTCCGTGCGGTCCATGAGTAGAAAAATCAGAATTTTTAATCGGTTTAGGCCAGCCGTCAATCATTATTTGCCCTTTATCATTATACGTCGTGGACGGCGAAACCTTCCCCTGATCAATAGCAATCGCCATCGTCACGGTTTTAAAAACCGAACCCGGCTCATACTGATAAAAAATGGCCGGATTATTATAATAGGAAATATCCTTAACATTCTTATAATCATTAGGATTAAAATCGGGAGCGGAACACATCGCAATAATTGCGCCGGTCTTGGGATTCATCACAATCACTGAACCGCCGCTGGCGCCATGCTTTTCTACCGCCTCCTTCAATTTCTGGCAAGCCATCGATTCTATATTGCGATCAATGGTTAAAATAATATCGCTGCCCGCTTCCGGTTTAATATACTCTCGATCATTAACAATCATCACGCTGCCGGCACCACCCTTTTCAGTTTTCAGGGAACCGTATTTTCCGAATAATTCCTCATTAAAAAACTCTTCCAAACCATATTTACCCTGCCCTTCACCATCGTTATAAGTCACAAAACCCAGAAGCTGAGAAGCAATTTCTTTTTCCGGATAAAAGCGATAGGGTTGCAAATCAAAACCTAGGCCAGGAATAACAAATTCCTTAGTCTCATCATTCTTATAGACTAACTGTCCAAGTTTTAATTCTAGCTCCTCCGGTTTAACAGTGGGCGCGGAAGAAGTGGAGTTAACATCTCCAGAAAAATAAGAATATAATTTTATTAATTCTTCGCCATCAAGCTTGCTGACTAGAGGCTCGTAAGGGTCGCCCGGCTTATCGGTCTTTTTTAAGTATTTAGCAATAATTTCTTCTTTAGTAGAAGTGGCAATAATAATTTCCGTAGCGGTTGCCTGTCGAGATTTAAGTTCGGCTTCCAATTTTGGTTTATCAAAAAAATTATACAGTTTTTCAGCCATCACCGCCGGATTGACAACGGCTGATGGAACGATAAAAACCTCCGCAAACTCCTTATTGGTAGCCAGGGGGTAAAGTTTTTCGCTGCCGTTCTGAGATCGCTCGCCAAAAAATATTTTGCCTCTTTCCGGAACTAACTTACTATAAATCTGATGCTGCGATGAGGCCATCGCCGTATACATATCAAACTGGCCGATTTGCACGCTATATAATTTATAGACAAGTGATCCAGTCAATAAAAAAATAACCGCCACGACAAGACGTAAACGATTATTATTTACCGCGATACTCGAACGGTTTTTGTGCTTTGTGTCTCGCCACATAAAAGAAACTTATCTGCCTTAACCGTCGACTTCTTATTTTTTAGCGACTACATGACTGCCGGTTGATAAATATTCAATATCGCTAATCTTAACCATATTTAAACTTTGAGCTCGAGAGTTTAAAGCATAATATGATTGTAAAGCATCAACCTGCTGTTCGTTATCGACTTTTTCCGCCGCTAAACTGGCAGATTGCATTTTTAATTCTTGTAAAACGAATCCTTTAACTGTCAAATCGCTGATATTCAGTAAATGACAAAACCCCAGAGAAAAAATCAACGTAAATATAAACAAATTGAAAATCCGTAGATTCAAAGAATGTTTAACGGGCCGGGGTTTTAATTGTCCGCTATAGCAATTTACCATTTTGGTCATAGGATTTATTTTTTTATATCTTAATTTAAAAATTATCTAATTTTTGAACGCCGCTCTCAACTTGGCGCTCCGGGCTCGCTGGTTATCTTCAATTTCTTGGTCACTAGGGACTAGCGGCCTTTTGGTAATAACGGTTACTGCCGGATTATCTTTTAAAAATCTTTTAACGATACGATCTTCGCCACTATGGAAGGAAACAACGACCAGGCGACCATTTTTTTCTAGAAGTTCCAGTGCTTGTGGCAAAACTTCAACTAAATTTTTAAGCTCTTCATTGGTTTCCATCCTCAAGGCTTGGAATATTCTGGTCGCCGGATGGATGCGCCGCCTAAAACGGAACGGGATGCGTGCTTCAATAATAGCAACTAATTCAGCGGTGGTATTTATATTTTTAAGCTTGCGGGCTTCGACAATGGCTTGGGCAATTTGATAAGCCATTTTCTCTTCCCCATACTCCCGAAAGATTCTGGTTAGTTCCAAAAGCGGATATTTATTTACGATGCTTACGGTTTCATTATCTATTTCCGGGCCGAATGACATATCCAGCGGACGCTCACCCTTAAAAGAAAAGCCGCGTTCAATATCTTCCAGTTGGAAACTGGAAAGGCCTAAATCAAAAACAATCCCATCAAACTTAAGTTTTTCACCGAAAACTGTAGTGGCAATCGCCTGTAAATTTTTAAAATTACCCTGAACTAAACTAATATTTTTCAATCCTTGCTCCTTAATTTTAAGTTCGGCATTCTTAATCGCATTAGCATCTAAATCAGTGCTTAATACTCGGCCTTTAGGTCCGATGGCTTTAGTAATCGCCAGCGTATATCCGGCTCCGCCCAAAGTTCCGTCCAAATATCTTCCTCCCGGTTTAAGTTCAAGCAATTCCAGGACTTCAGTGAGCATGACCGGTATGTGCTGATACTGCATATTAAATTCCCAAATCTCCTAACTCTTCGGCAATCGCGTTGCTATTCTTTTCCGATTCAGACTTATATTTATTCCAAGCACCTTCATCCCAAATTTCTAGATGGTTATAAAGTCCGGCGACAATCGTTTTCTTTTTTAAAGCAGAAAACTTCCTTAAATATTCTGGTAAAGTTACACGCCCCTGGTTATCAAAATCAACCTCCATGGCTCCCGCTAACATATGGCGAGCAAAAGCGCGCGCGCGTGATTGACTAAGCGGCAAGGCAGCAAACTTCTTGGCGATAGTTTCAAATTGTTCTTTGGAATATAAAAAAAGACAGTTGTCCAAGCCCTTGGTTACAACTGCGCCTTTTTTTAAGATAGCACGAAACTTAGCAGGGATTGCTAAGCGGCCTTTGTCATCTAAATTGTGATTGTATTCTCCAATAAACATGGTTGTATCGGGTGAAGGAATTTAATTAAATCACCTCCATTCCCCACAATTTGCCTTACAAGTTTAATTATACACCACAAGCCCCCTAGGGTCAACACTTTAATTTGCTTTAAAATAAGAGAAAAACCAATAAAAAAAGCCACTTATCAACAAGTGGCTAAGAAACATAAAAATTTTATATTAATTTTGGCTCCTAGTTTTCAACAAGTAACGCACAGGCCGTCAAGACTCAAAAAATAGATTTTTTTGGCTGGCCGATATTCGGTTCGGCGCCATAAACCGGTTCAATCAAAGAATACCCGGCAAAAACTTTATCAGCCTTCCCTGTCTCTTCCGAAACAACCGGAACCTTTAAAGCATACCCGAGAGCGTTAGCGGTAACTACGCCGATGCGCAGCGAAGTAAAACTGCCGCCGTGACTAGCAACCATAATTTTTTCAATATCGGCCAACTTAAATTTATTGGCCTTTAATAATTTATCAATTGCCGGCAGTAGTTTTTCCGCTTGGCGATGGGCAAACTTAAATTTTTTGGAAACGATTTTTTTATTATTAACAATTAGAGCGATAATGGTTTCCGCTTGCGAAGCAGTATTTATATAAAGAATCATATAGTTGCTTGGTAATCTTTAATAATTTTTTTTAAGTCATCGAGGCTTTCTACTTTAACTAATTGTTCGCGCAAGCGGCTAGCGCCCGGTAAAGATTTAACATACCAGACTAAGTGCTTGCGCAGCTCAATGATAGTGCCGGCGCCTTTTATTTTTTCTTGCAACTGCGCCTGCTTTAACATTAATCCTAAAGTATCTGCCACCGATAATTGAATTTCTTGATGCTGTTTAATTTCTTGAAACAGCCAAGGGCGCCCCAATATTCCCCGGGCTAAACCTAAACCGTCAGCCTGGCTGGCTTTCATTATTTTTTGAGCGCTACGCAAATCATTGACGCCACCGTTAGCAATAATAATTCCGGAAAAATATTTGCGCGCTTCTTTGATTAGGTCGCAATCCGGCTCACCGGCAAACCCCTGATTAACGCTGCGCCCATGAATCATGAGAGCCGCCAGCGGCAAATCGGAAAGTGTTTTTAAAAATTGCCGAGCGTCGACATTTCCGGACCTGGCTCTAATTTTAATAGATACCGGCAAATCGGTATTATTTAAAACGGCTTCAATTACGGCGCGCGCTCGAGGCAAATTTTTCATTAAATCGGAACCGGCGCCTTGCTTTATAACCTTAGAAACCGGACAGCCAAAATTAATATCAATTCCATCCGGCTTTATTTCCTTGGTAATAATCCGAGCCGCAACCGCGAAGTGCTCCGGATTAGAACCGAAAAGTTGAACCACATAATATTTTTCTTGTCGGCGATTAAATTTCAAGAGTTCCAACGTTGCGTTCTTAATCTTTTGACGGCTAGCCTTATCTTTAGCGTAATCGCTATAATACAAGGCGGTTGCGGACGCCATCTCGCTATATAAAACATCGGCTCCAAATTTTTTACAAATTTGTCGGAAAGCGGAATCGGTAAAACCGGCCATCGGCGCCAAGGCTAAAATCGGCTGTTTTTTATTTTTAAGAGTAAGCCAAAAATTTTTTTTATCCATGTTATTTCTTTTTCAGTGTTGACCCATTACCGGTATCTTCCACTAAATAGCCAGCGGCTTCAATCTCCAGGCGCAACTTATCGGCTTGCGCCCAATCTTTTTGACGACGCGCTTCATCGCGTAAGCCCGCTTTTTGAGCGATGGCTGCCGGATATTCTTCAACCTTGTTAATGGTTTGAAACTCCAGCCTCTTTGCCCGCAAATCTAAACCTAGGACTTTATCAAAATCCAAAATAGTCGCTAGTTTATCTTCAAGTTTAAGCTTTGATTTAAAAACTGCGGCCAAAACAGCTAAAGCTTTCGGTAAATTTAAATCATTATTAATCGCTTCTAAAAATTTAGATTTAAAATCAGAATCAACTTTGCCAATTTTAGCTCCCAAGGCAGCCGCCTGCTCCCATAATTTCTGCAAGCCCTGTTGAGCTTGTTTTAGGCCAGCTTCGCTATATTCCATCGGTTTGCGATAATGGACTTGGCAAGCAGCAAAACGATAAACTAGCGGGCTTAAATCTTTTCTGGTTAAAGCATTATTAATCGTCAAAAAATTATCAGCGCTTTTGGCCATCTTTTTGCCGCCAGGAATATTCAAGAATGCGCCATGCATCCAATAATTAAAAAATTTCTTACCGGTTGCCGCTTCCGACTGGGCAATTTCGTTCGTATGATGAATATTGATATGATCAGCGCCGCCGCAATGAATGTCTAAATTTTTATTTAAATACTTCAAGCTAATAGCCGAGCATTCAATATGCCAACCAGGAAAACCGATTCCCCAAGGCGATTTCCATTCCATTTGGCGCTTCGCGCCGGCAGACGAAAATTTCCAGAGTGCAAAATCAGTCGGATTTTTCTTCTCAGGATTTTTTTCAACCCGCGCGCCCTCTTTTAAGGTCGCGAGTGGCAGATGACTTAGTTTATTATAATTTTTAATTTTAGAGGTATCAAAATAAATACCATCGCTGGTTTTATAAGTAAAACCTTTCTTTTCCAATTGAGCAATCAGCGCAATCTGCTCCGGAATATTATCAGTCACTCGGCAATATTGGCTCGGACTGGCAATATTTAAGGCGGCTAAATCTTTTTTAAAAGCGGCTTCATAAAAATCAGCAATTTCCCAAGCAGTCTTGCCTTCCCGTTTCGCCCCTGCCTCCATTTTGTCTTCGCCCATATCCATATCGCCGGTTAAATGTCCGACGTCGGTCACGTTCATTATATGTTTGACTCGATAATCATTATATTCCAGGGTTCTCTTTAAAAAATCCTCAAATAAATAGGTGCGTAAATTTCCAATATGGGCAAAATTATAAACAGTCGGGCCACAGGTATAAAGACCAACAACTCCCTTTTTTATTGGTTTAAAAATTTCTTTCTGACGCGTTAAAGTGTTGTATAGATAAATTTTTGACATATTTTAAAAATTAACCGGGATTTGGAAAGAGGCGTCATTGGACGGCAGTCCTGAAGGATTATCTTTAGAAATCACCAAATAGCCGCTAGTAGCCGTGGTTGTAAATTCTAAAGTAGCTTTAAAGGGCACTAAATCTTCAGTCATCCAATCACTCTGCGCTTCAGCGTAATGAGCGACGATTATTTCACCATCAGCTGCAAGCAATTTAACTGGTAAAGTGGCTTCAAAAAACCAATTCCCTGGGGCCTGACCGAGAACTTCTAAGGGAGAACTAATTACTGTTGCCGCTAAAGGTTGGAAAATAGAAACCGCGGGCATGGCACTAGTAGCTACTTGTTCTGGAATCACAATATCAACCATATTAGTATCGTCGGTAGTCGTGCTAACAACCGGCGCTTGTTCGGAAACAGCAATCGGTGTTAAGTTTTCGTCTTTAATTTCTTTTTTATCAAAAAGCTGAAGCACTCTTAAAGAAACGGCGGAAACTAAAATTATAGCTACGATAATTAATAAAAATTGTTCTTTTTTCATATTAATAAAAAATATCAAAATTGCTAATTCTCTTTTATAATTTTAACACATTGGGCAAAAAAAGTCCGCATTTTTTGAAAACGCGGACCAATGGAAGATGAGTCGCCTAGGAGGTATTAGGCAAAGGCTTCCTGATAGTTTTTGTGGGTTGCTTTGAAAATCCCCACAATTTTTTGCGCCTGTGGCCGTGGCATATAGCTGACCATCAGCATAAAATCGCTAATGGCATGCAATTCGCCGCTACGAGCCGACTTTAGCTCTTCCCGACAAATGGGATTATCGCAACATAATAAGCCATTAGTAACTGGCCCAAAATCCGGCAACAGGAAATTTACCACTTTTGCCTGCTTACAATAAAGGCAATCTTTGGTCGTATCAATCCCGTGAATTTTTTCCAGGAGGCTTTCAATCGCTAATTGCAATTGATTAGGGTTCTTAATAGAGCTTTTGTTCTTGAAGGAATTTTGGTAAAGCCGAGCGAGGTAAATCGGATCAAGCAAGAAAACTTGTTCCACCGATAATCCTTCATAATTTCCGCTTTGAAAAACATAAGGATGCTCTTGCGCCATGACTAAAAGTTTTAGTTAGAAATATTGTTTTAGAACTATTTTATCTTTAACACGAAAATTAGAAAAAAACAAGACAAATAAAAAAAGGGCAGAAGTTTAATCTTCTACCCTAAAGTTCTTGGTGAGGAGGCTCATCTCCTAAACCTTAAACGTTTGACGCGGAACCTGAGTTCCAAATGGGGCTGTTTGCCCACCCAGGAAGCCTTATTTCAAGCATATTTTTTGTCTTTTCTTGTCCCGAAAGGCTGATGGCGTCGGCATTCTTATGAACAAAGCACTGCGGATAGTATACTACAAAGAAAAATATATGTCAATAGTAAAAGTGGTATATAAATATAAATGGCTTTTTTGTCAAATATGAGCAAAAATACTAGGTATATGCTATAATTTCTTTATGTTAAATCTAGAAACAGAAAATAAATTTTTTAAACTTGGCTATCAGCTAATTGGCGGGGTGGACGAGGCCGGACGCGGTCCTCTGGCTGGCCCGGTAGTAGCGGCCTGTGTGGTTATTGGCCCGGATTTCAAAATAGAACCGGGGGATTTAGAATTAGTTGCCGACTCCAAAAAACTTTCCGCCAAAAAAAGAGA
This sequence comes from Candidatus Falkowbacteria bacterium S5_I03, assembly GCA_019248265.1. Classification (GTDB taxonomy): domain Bacteria; phylum Patescibacteriota; class Patescibacteriia; order Patescibacteriales; family UBA12465; genus UBA12465. The sequence continues at coordinate 50,851 of JAEHGX010000001.1, read as the reverse complement.
AACCATTTTTAGAGCTATCCGGGAAAAAGTACTGGCGGTAGAGATTGGTGTTGTCAGCCACGAAGACATTGATAAAATAAACATCTTGCAAGCCAGTTTTTTAGCCATGCGCCGCGCAATTAAAAAACTAAAAATTGAACCGGACTATATTCTGCTCGATGGCGGGTTTAAAATACCTAAGCTCACAAAACCGCAAACGGCTATTATTAAAGGCGACGCCCAAGTTTGGGTGATTGCCGCCGCTTCCATTATTGCTAAGGTCAGCCGTGATTGGATAATGACTGAGGCTGACAAAGAATATCCGGAATATTTATTTGCTAAGCATAAAGGCTACGGCACCAAAGAACATCTGGAGATGATTGCCAAATACGGCCCCTGCCCCATTCATCGTCGCAGTTTTGCGCCGCTAAAAGATATTCTTTAATTCTTAATTTAGTAAAACAAAAAACACCGAAATCTCGGTGTTTTTATTTTTCAACTTTTCAATAATTATCTTTTAGCGCGCGATCTTTCCACTTCAGTTAAAAATTGTTTGCGCATCCGAATGCTTTTCGGAGTTACTTCCAAATATTCATCATCATTAATAATACTTAGCCCGCGTTCCAAACTTAACTCCCAAGGCGGGGTTAAAGTAATGGCTTCGTCAGAGCCGGAAGCGCGAACGTTGGTCAGCTTCTTACCCTTAATCGGATTAACCGCCATATCATTTCCCTTGGCAACATTACCAATTACCATTCCTTCATAAACTTCAGTATTTGGTTGAATATATAAAACGCCTCTGTCTTGTAGATTCCACAAGGAATAAGCCAGTGCTTTTCCGGTAACCATAGAAACCATGGAACCAAGAGCGCTTCTTTCAATATCACCCGCCCAAGGACGGAATCCCAAAAAATGAGTACATAAAATTCCTTCGCCGCGCGTATCAACCACAAACTCTTCGCGATAGCCAAGTAGACCGCGGGTTGGAATGGCAAAAATAATTCTCGTTTGGCCGTTATGGGTTTTCATGTCGGTTAACTGGCCTTTGCGTTTAGACATTTTTTCAATAATTACTCCGGAAGAGCTCTCAGGAATATCAATGCTGGCCTCTTCATAAGGCTCCATTTTGACACCGTTTTCTTCCTTAATAATTACTTGTGGCTGGGAAACCTGAAGTTCAAAGCCTTCACGGCGCATATTTTCCAGCAAAACAGCGATATGAAGTTCACCACGGCCATAAACTTTATAAGAGTTCATGTCGGAAAAATCAATTTTTAAACCAACATTAACTTCCAATTCTTTTTCTAGACGTTCTTTGATTTGGCGATTTGTGACAAACTTGCCTTCACGTCCGGCTAGCGGCGAATTATTAACTAAGAAGCTTAAACAAATAGTCGGTTCATCAATATTAATTGCCGGTAACGGTTCTTGGCTGGCAGTCGCACAGATAGTCTCACCAATATAAATATCCGACAAGCCGGCGATTAAAACAATGTCGCCCACGGAAGCTTCCGTGGATTCCTGCCTGGCCAAACCCTTAAAGGTAAAGAGTTTGGTAACCTTTCCGGCCCGATCTTTATTATCTAAATTTTTAACCACCACTTGCTGGCCGCTCTGAATTTTTCCTTGATAAATTCTAGCGATTGCGCAACGGCCTAAAAAATTATCATAAGCCAAATTAAAAGGCTGGGCGAGTAAAGGCTCGGTTAAAGCTTCGGCGCTAGAAGCCGGAACAACGTGTTCTAAAATAGTATCTAAAAGCGGATTAAGGTTATCAACCAATTCATCAGCCTTAAGTCCGGCCAAACCGCCTTTACTAATAGTATAAACGACCGGAAAATTGAGCTGTTCATCATTAGCTCCTAAATCTAAAAATAATTCATAAACCATTTCTGCAACTTCTGCCGGACGGGCGGCTGGCTTATCAACTTTATTAATTACGACAATCGGCTTCAAACCGAGTTCCAAAGATTTCTTCAAAACGAATTTAGTCTGTGGCATCGGACCCTCTTGGGCATCAACTACAAGCAACACGGAATCAATGGAACGCAAAACTCGTTCCACCTCGGAACTGAAGTCGGCGTGCCCCGGAGTATCAACAATATTTATTTTAGAATCCTTATAAAAAAGACTGGCATTTTTCGCGTAAATAGTGATGCCTCGTTCCTGCTCGATAGAGTTGCTGTCCATGGTGCTATTATCAGTTACCATTCCGGTCTGGCGCAATAACGAGTCAGTTAAAGTTGTTTTGCCGTGATCAACGTGAGCAATAATGGCGATATTTCTAATATCCATAATTTTAGATGCTTTTTAAGCAATATTAACCGTAATTTTTCAAACAGAAAACGCGACCGTTAGTCGCGCTTTTCTGACAAACTTGTCTCTATAATACATTGATAATCATTTTATGTCAAGACGCGACCTCTTCTTTTCCGGTTTTCATATCCTTAATTTTATATTTATGCTTCTTATGCTCATCTTCGCCAAAAATCACTACTTTAGCAAAACCTTTTTTATTGGCAAACTCTAAAGCCTTGCTTATTTTCTGTTCCTCTAAACCGGCAAAGACATTTTTTCCAGCACCACGTAATTTTTGAATAAGCTGTTGCGACTCTAAATATAAATCACGGTGCAAAAGCGGAAAGTAATATTTTTCCTGAGCATCAGACTGTTTACCCTTAAGCATTCCCCAACTTTCCAAAAATAAACGAGTCGGCTCATCCCCGGGGGCAAAACCAATCGCCGGAAAATTTTTCTCGCCAAAAATCTCCGCCAAACCGTTATAGCGGCCGCCGCCAAACATCGCCCGGTTATTATCAGGATGCTTATCAAAAACTTCAAACACCAAACCATCATAATAATCAAAACCACGGATAACCGAGGGATTAAATTCTACCAAAGCGTCGTAGCCTAAAACAGACAAAGCCGACATCGCTTCCTGAATTTGAATAAAACCAAGATTATTTTTAAGTTCCGGCAATTTTTTGGATAATTCCAATAAATTACCAACGGACATAAATTTTTCTAAAATCGTAATCGCCTCTTTTTTTAAGCCCGCCACTTGCAAGCGTTCTTGGATAGCTGGAACTGATAATTTATGCCACTTATCCAAAGTCCGAACCACTTCCGCTTTCGCTTCCGGTTTTAATTTAGAAGCGCCGGCTAAATCTAAGACGCCATCAAGCAACTGGCGGCTATTTAAATTTAGAGAAAAAGATTTTTTTGGCGGTTTAAATTCTAAAACCAAATCCAGGGCCAAAGTTAAAATTTCAATATCAGCGCTCGCATTCGCGCTACCGAAAATGTCACAATTGAGCTGCCAGAATTCTCGATTGCGGCCACGTTGCGGTTTTTCATTGCGCATAAAGTTGGCAATCGAAAAATATTTCAACGGTTTTGGACTGGCGGTATAAACCTTAGAAACCATGCGCACCACCGAAGGCGTCATTTCCGGACGAATGGATAATTCCCGTCCACCCAAATCGGAAAAGGTGACCAATTCTTTGCCGCCGACGTCTTCTCCTGATTTAGCGCGATAAATTTCTGCGCTCTCCACAATCGGCGTTAAATATTCCTCAAAACCATAGCGCAGACAAACCCGGCGCCAACAATCAAAAATATATTTGCGGATAGCAAATTCTTCCGGAGTCCAATCCAGAGTTCCCTTAGGTTCTTGTTTTGATAAAACTTTAGCCATAAATTTAGAAACGTTAACGGCGCCTCAAGCGCCTTAACTTAGATTATCTTCTTAAAATATACTATTTTATCAATTTTTAAGCAAATCTTAGAGCCGACCGATTTTATTTTAAAAATATATAAAAATTAAGTTTATTTTAGCGGCTGCTTGTTATAATTAGTTAATAATAAAAGATAAAAATATGAAAATTTTAATCATTGAGGATAATCCGGGGATTGTCCAATTCTTAAAAAAGAGCCTCAGCGCCAAATCATTCTTAGTGGAAGATGCCGGCGACGGCGAACGTGGCGCTTTTATGGCCCGTACCGGCAATTATGATTTAATTATTTTGGATAATTCCCTGCCAAAAATGTCGGGCTTAGAAGTTTTAAAAGAAATCCGCCAGGAAAAAAAATATTTGCCTATAATCATGCTGACTGTCAAAGCGGAGCTAAGCGATAAAAAAACCGCCTTCGATTTAGGGGCGGACGATTATCTAAGCAAACCCTTTTTATTGGAGGAATTAATAATGCGAATTGAGGCACTGCTCAGAAGACCGGGACATATTGAAAAGGTTATCAGCAAGCTAGGAAATCTAATATTTGATTCTAAGATTGGCTGTTTTCGGCGAGCCGGCAAAGAGCTCTATTTAACCAGGCGCGAACATGGCTTATTAGAATATCTTTTACGCCGCAAAAATGAAATCGTTTCCCGCGGTGAAATTCTGGAAAATGTTTGGAATTATAATGCCGACCCTTTCTCTAATTCCATCGAAACGCATATTGCTAGCCTGAGACGAAAATTAAACCGCGGCGGCGAGCGTAATCTCATTCATACTTTTTCCGGACGCGGCTATAAATTAGCGTTAAAAAAAATGGATTAAGGAAGAAATTTTTTACCTTTAATTTTTTCCGGCAGATATTCTTGATTGGAATCGTCTTGATGCGGAGTATATTTATAATTTTTACCGTAATCCAGTTCTTTCATTAATTTGGTCGGCGCATTGCGCAAATAAAGCGGAACCGGCAAATTGCCGCTTTTTTGAACTTCAGCCTGGGCGGATAAATAAGCTTCATAGACAGCGACGCTTTTTGGAGACTTGGCTAAGTAAGCGACGCAATGGGCCAAATTAACAGCGCACTCCGGCAAGCCAATTTTATGGCAAGCATCATAGGCGGCAGTCGCTAGCATCAAAGCGCTATTATTGGCCAAGCCGATATCTTCCGAAGCAAATCTGATTAAGCGCCGCGCTACATAAAGCGGATCTTCGCCGGCCTCCAGCATTCGCGCCAAATAATAAATGGCGGCATCGGCATTGTGGCCGCGCATTGATTTATGAAGCGCTGAAATTAAATTATAATGTTCCTCGCCCTTTTTATCATATAAAAGTCCCGGCTTATTAATAATATCCTTAACTAATTGGGCGGTAATTTCTCCTTCATGCTTATAAGCGCTTTCTAAAATACCAAGCGCCTTACGGGCATCACCGTTAGCCATTTGCGCAATCAATCCGGCAATATCTTTGGCTAATTTAATATTTAAACGCTTAGCGGCTAATTTAATTATTTTTTCCAAACTGGAGGGCTCTAGAGCCTCTAGAACTACAACCTTAACGCGAGATAAGAGCGCTCCGTTAACGGCAAAACTAGGGTTTTCGGTGGTAGCACCGATTAGCGTAATCGTACCATTCTCTACCTGCGGCAAAAGCGCGTCTTGCTGGGCTTTGTTCCAACGATGAATTTCATCAATAAACAGAAAGGTTTTTTGTCCCAAACGCTGACTGCTCTTAGCGCGATCAACAACAATTTTTAAATCTTTAATCCCACTTTCGGTAGCGCTAAATTCCACGAACTCTGCCTTAGTTTCCTTGGCAATAATAAAAGCCAAGGTCGTTTTACCGCTTCCCGGCGGACCCCAGAAAATAAGCGAAGGCACTCGGTCTTCTTTAATCGCCTGATAAAGCCAAGTATTAGCCCCGATAATTTTTTCTTGGCCAATAAATTCCGCCAACTTTTGCGGACGGAAATAAGTGGCCAAAGGCATATTTTCCCACATAATTTAAATATAGCATTTGACGGCGCAAAAGCAAGCGTGTATAATTTTAATACCTACACCCCAGGTGTTAGTATTAATACAAAATAAATATATGAGCGAGAACAAAAAAGACATCATGATTAATTTTAAAAAAGCGAAAAGCTTAATGGATAAATTAATCTCCATGACCGACGACGGTGAATATTGCATCGATATTATGCAACAAAATTTGGCGGCGATTGGTCTCCTGAAATCCGCCCATCAAATGCTGATGGCTGGACATCTTAATACTTGCTTTAAAAATGCCATGGCTTCTAAGAATGAAAAATTAAAAGCCAAGATGGTTGAAGAAATTTTAAAAGTTAATAAATTAGCCGCTAAATAAGCCGCTAAAATAAAAATATGCCTAAGTTTGTCGTGCCCGTTTCCGGCTTGCATTGCAAAGCCTGTGAAATTTTGACCGAAGACGCTCTTCGAGAAATCAAGGAAGTATCTAAAGTCAACGTGAACCATAAAACCGGATTTGCGGAAATAGAATATAGCGGTGAAAAGCCAAAAATAGAAGAAATTAAAAAAGCCTTAGAGGCAACCGGTTACGGACTAGGTAAAATAAAAAATCAAACTGACGCCGATAACAACCAAAATTTAAATTGCGATTTGGCAGAAACTAAACATAAGCCAAAAGATTTAAGCTTTTATATTACTGTAATCGCCTCAGTGGCAATTATTTATTTGCTTCTCAATCGTACAACTTCCCTGCCTTTCGGCGGATTATTGGAACAGAATTTTTCTTGGCCCTTAGCTATTATTGTCGGTTTAGTCGCCGGGGTATCAACCTGTCTGGCGCTAGTAGGCGGTTTAGTTTTGAGCTTAGCCGCTAACTACGCACAAAATCATCCCGAAGCGACCAGACGAGAAAAATTTCGACCTCATATCCTTTTCAATCTCGGGCGTTTGGGGGGATTTTTCTTGCTCGGCGGCATTCTAGGCCTTATCGGTTCAGCTTTTAAATTATCGCCGTTAGTTAACTCGCTAATAACTATTATTATCGGTTTTGTCGTTTTAATACTTGGCTTAAAACTCCTAGAAATTTTCCCTAGTTTCACTAAGTTTGATTTTTCGTTGCCGAAAAAATTTGGCAAAATAATAAAAATCGATAACCCCTTAGTTTTAGGAGCGTTAACTTTTTTTCTGCCCTGCGGCTTTACCCAAGCAATGCAGATATACGCCTTGGGAACCGGAAATTTTCTTCAGGGAGGATTAATTATGGCGCTATTTGCCCTGGGCACAGCTCCGGGATTTTTAGGAATTGGCGGCCTTAGCACTCTTGGTGGCAAAAAAAAATCCAGCGCTTTCTTCGTGATCGCCGGAATAATTGTAGTCGCTTTCGGAATCTTCAATTTAGCTAACGGCTACCGTCTCTTTAAAATTTCTTCAGGTTTTGATTTTAATAAAATAACATCAAAAACGGAAACGGAAACTAAAAATTCAAATTCCAATATTGAAGAGGAAGACGGAGTCCGTATAATCAGAATGGCGGAAACCAACCGTGGTTATTCGCCTAATAATTTCACAATTCTTAAGGGCCAGCCGGTTAAATTTATCATAGACGCGCAGGCCCCCTATTCTTGCGCCAGTTCTCTGGTGATTCCATCCTTAAAAATTCAGACCCAATTAAAACCGGGGGAAAATATTCTTGAATTTACGCCAGATAAAGTCGGGGAAATCCCCTTCTCCTGCTCCATGGGAATGTACACCGGAAAATTCTTAGTGGTTAGCGATAAAAGTCAGTTACGTTAATTACAATTTTTTAACTTCCCGGCGATAACCGGAAATATATTTGCCGAGCTCAAAAACAAACATGGTTAAAATGCCATAAGTTAAGATGACTGCCCAATCATTAATTCTTAAGGGCACGGTACTTAACAAACGATTAAGAACCGGTAAATAAATAGAAACGGCAATAAGCGCCATTCCTAAAACAGTAGCGCTCACTAAAAATTTATTGGAGAAATGTTTGGTCTTAAAAATTGAAGTATTTAAGCCGCGGACCGCATAAATATAGAACATGGTACTTAGGCCGAGAGTGGCAAACATCACGCTGCGAGCCAGGGTAATATCTCCCACAACTTTAAAATAATAATAAAAAATTGCCAGCGCAAAACAATCCATTACAATAGCATAAAAGGCGATTATTTTTTGTAAAGCAGGGGTAAGCAGCGGCTGCTCGCGATGGCGTGGCCGCTCGTGCATCACATTATCGTCGGAAACATCAAAAGCTAAACTAGCAGCCGGTAAAGGATCTTCAATTAATTTAATCCAAAGAACTTGAACCGGTAAGATTGGCAATGGCCAGCCTAAAATTACCGAAACGCCGATAATAATCATTTCCTGGAAACAATCGGTAAATAAATAAAGAATAACTTTTCTAATATTTAAAAAAGTAATTCGCCCCTGTTTAACAGCAGCCACGATTGTCATAAAACTATTATCCAGCAGTACTAAATCGGCAGCTTCTTTGGCGACATCCGTGCCACTACCGATGGCGACACCGATGTCCGCTTTTTTGAGCGCCGGAGAATCATTGATGCCATCGCCGGTCATAGCAACTGTCTTGCCGATTTCTTGAAAGGCGTTAACAATTCTCAGCTTATGATGCGGGCTAACGCGGGCATAAAGCCGGATATCTCTAATGCGTTTTTTTAGCTGGGCATCGGTCATTTTATCAAGCTCATCGCCATCAACCACATTATGACTATTAATTTCCAAGCCAATTTCTTTGACAATAGCAGTCGCTGTTCGCGCATTATCGCCGGTAATTATTACTACTCTAATTCCCGCCTCGCGACAAGATTGAATAGCCTGCTTAACATCAGTTCGTACTTGATCGCGAAGCGAAAAGAAACCTACTAAGGTTAAATCCTCCAAATCAGCTGCTTCTAAATGACCAGGTGTGCCGGTCATTTTATTTTTATAAGCCAAAGCGATTACCCGCGCGCCAGTGTCGGTAAACTCGGCAATTTTATCAGCTTGTAATTTTTTATCTTTAATGGATAGTTTCTTTTCTTTGCCGTCAACGTAAATTTTAGAAGCAGCCGCCAATAATTTTTCAGGAGCTCCTTTAATATAAATCACTTCTTGGCCGTCTGCTGATTTATTCAAAGTGGCCATCAGTTTAGAAGCTGAAGAAAATAATATTTCATCTAAACGCGGGTTTATCTTTTCTAGCTCTTGACGATATAACCCCACACCCGCTCCGGCGAGCAATAAAGCTTTATCGGTTGGGTTTCCGGAAATTTTCAATTTTGACAAATCATCTCCGGGATTTTCTATCAACCCGTCGTTACAGAGAACGGCAATTTTTAAAGCTAAAGTTTCTTTGCTTATTTTTTCTAAACCACTAGCGCCAATAAATCGGTCGACCAGCATTTCCCCCTGAGTCAGGGTTCCGGTTTTATCGGCGCAAATAACCGAAACTGAACCTAAGGTCTCAGCGGCAATTGCACGCCTGACTAAACCTTGTTTTTTGGCGAGATGCTGCATGCCAATCGCTAGAATAATGGCCATTGCCGGAATCAGCCCTTCAGGAACAGCCGAGACCACAATTACCACCGAAACCATAAACATTTCAAAAATATCACGACCGCTAATAATGCCTATTAAAAAAATAACGACATTGGCCGCAATTAAAAATAGGCCTAATTTAATGCCAAAATTATTTATTTGTTTTTGGAGTGGCGTCAGCCCCTCGCTAGTTTCTTTAATCAGCTTGGCAATTTGTCCAATCTCAGTATTTTGGCCGGTAGCGGTAACGAGCGCTTTACCAAAACCATCAGCCACAATTGTCCCCTGATAAATCATATTTTTTCTATCAGCCAAACTGATTTCCGTCTTCAATTCTTTAATTGATTTATCAACCGCCAGTGATTCCCCAGTTAAAGCAGCTTCATTAACCTTAAGGTCTTTAGCTTCAAAAATTCGAGCATCGGCCGGAATAACATCGCCGGCCGTAATTTCAATAATATCTCCGGGAACCAAAAATTCTCTTTTAATAATCGATAACTGATTATCGCGCCACACCCTTACTTTATGCGTTACGGCTTGCCCCAGCTTCTCCAAGGCATTATTAGCCTTCCACTCTTGCAAAAACCCCACCGTATTGGTAACCATTATCACAATAAAAATAATCAAAGAATCGCTTTTATGGCCCGCAAAAAAACTAATCGCTAAAGCGGCAAATAGAATAAAAACTAGAGGATTTTTAAATTGCCCCAAAAATAGACTTAAACCAGTTAAAGCTTTTTTACGCGGCAATTTATTCAAGCCATGAGTCTTTAAGCGACTCTCAACCTCTAACGCTTCTAGACCGGATTGTTTAGTCGCTAGTTTTTTAAAAGCAGCGGCTACACTTAATTGATAAAATAAAGAGTTATCCATTATTACAAAATTTAAAAATTATCAGCTAGGCATATTACACTTGCCTAAACTGTCTTTTAATTTTAACATAGGCGCTTCTTTTTTAAAAATAAAACACCCGCTCCCTATGCCGGAGCGAGTGTTTTGCCGCTTATCCCCTCTATTTCCAAAACTTAATTAAACTTTTATTTATTCATCATGTGTCCGCCACCTAAACCCATGCCCATTCCCATTCCGTGGCCAGCACTCGCATCCAAACCAATACCGCTTAGAATCGTCCGCGCCTGTTCCATTAAATTATGAGCTTGAACAAACTGAGCGAAATTATCTTTAGTAACCTTGGTTACTATTGGACTATCACTTCCCTCAGCCGCCACCCAAGCGTCATAGTCACCGGCGCTAAGAGCCGCCTCAACAGCGGTGCGTCTGGTTTCCATGGCAGCTTGATTAGCGGTTCTGTTGGCTTCTCTTTCGGCAATCTTAGCCGCTTTTTCCTCATCAGTTAAACCAGCCATATTGCCGCCGCCACGGTTACCTCGGCCTTCCCAATTGGAGTTAGAATTGGCATTACTGCTACTAGAACTAGTAACTGAGTTATTAACAGCCGCGTCCGCCGCCAGCATACCGCCAGCCATAAGTGCTAAGGCACCAAATACGGCCGCTCCTTTTAATAAACTATCTTTTTTCATATTTTTAAATTGATTAACGTTCCGCTTTCCCCTACAGAAAACTGGAAACGTTTAAATTATTAATTAGCCGGGCGTTAAGATCTTAACTTTAGCCTCTGCTAGTTAATACGCCTATAAAATAAATTTCTTCATTCTAAAAATTAATTTCTATTTGTTCCATCATGCGCGGACCTCCTGGAACCGGAGGATGGGGACCGCCATTCATCCTCTTAAAAAATCCATGCCCCGGCATCATCGGCAAAACTTTAAACACTTCAAAAACGCCATCAGATTTTTTCTCACCAATAAGCCTTAGCGGGCCGCCAGTCAAATGCAAAGCGGCAAAATCATCACTCTCAATTTTAACAAGCCATTCATGCTGATCTTTATCAATTAACACGAAATCTTCATCGTTAGTCTGAGAGATGATTATTCCGATTAAACGCCCCTCTTCCGGATTAGACCAAAAATCGACTCGAGGATTAATCATTTCGCCATATAAAGGCGCTTTTTGTCCCAAGATTTCATCCAGTTCCTTCCCTAGACCGGTGGCATAAAAAATACCGCCCAAAAAAATACTGGCAATGACGGCAAATGCTACTATAAAACCGATAGAATAACGGTAACCGGTTTTTGTATGTTTTAAATTGTAATAAACAATAAAAACAAAGAGGCTTAAAAATATCAACCAAAAGTAAGGCAAAGTTAGCAATAGTATTTCTCCTAGGCTTTTATTGATATCTTGTCGAATACTGAAATCATTATAACTGGAAAGATAAATAATTACCGAGACTGAAGCGGCGCCAATCAAAAGCGCCAAGATGCCGGAAATCCAGATGGCATAATTTTTCAACAAAAAGTGCCAACGCGCCCGCGGTTTAATTTTTAATTCCTGCAATTTTTCCAGGATTTCTTTATTAAATGTTTCGTTCTCCATATATTTAAAGTTTATGATTGGTATTTAAAACCTTCTTTAGTTCTGCTTTCGCTTTATTCATTCTAGAGGCCACGGTGCCTAAAGGCTTTTTAATAATATCGGATATTTCTTGATAATCTTTTTCTTCCAAATATTTCAAAATAATCATTTCTTGATATTTAACGTCAATTCGAGAAAGAGCCTGACTAATTTCTTGTTTCAATTCTTGCCGCGCCAACTCTTCCAATAAATTAGTATCTCCGGCCAACTCTTTAATTTGACTATCTTTAATATCAATATCTAAAAGTTGCGGTCGAGCTTTCCGCTTGCGATAGTTATCGATAACTTCATTATGAGCAATTCGATAAATCCAGGAGGAGAATTTTAAACTGTCATCAAAATCATTAAGGTTAAGATAGACCTTAATAAAAATATTTTGCAACATGTCCTCCGCCTCCTCTAAACCGACATTGGATATGCGCCTGATATATCGAAGCAACTTATCTTTATAACGATTAACTAAATAGGAAAAAACGCTCTGATTTTCCAGAACAATAACAACTAATTCTTCGTCAGTTTTTTGCTCAAATTCAATGTTTTCTATCATAAATCTCTAAACGAGCCTTTGTTATTAATACGGAAAAAAACTATTTTTCTTCAAATAATAAAGAAATCGGCCTTAATTTCATTATACCAAGAAAAATCTCTTTCCAACATCCGTCTTAATTCCGGGCTAATATTTGACTTTTTTTAAAGAAAATTGTAAATTAAGAGAAATATGCGCGTTCCAATCAGAAAAGGCGATCCTCGCTTAGACAAAAAAATCGACCCGGCGATGACCGCCGATAAATACTACGAACTTGTAAAAAAGCTTGATTTTTGGAAACGCGTTAAACGCCCGCGCGAAGCCGAGGAAGTTAAGCGTCTGGCGCTGATGGGTGATTTCTCGGAAAACGTCGGTTATCAAGTAGCCAAAGGACGCCTGCGCGGACTAAACGAGCGCATTCTGGATTTAGAAAAATTATTAGGACGCGCAGAAATCATTAAAATTCAAAACAACGGCACCGTCCAACTAGGAAACAAGGTGACGATTGAAAAAGATGGCAAAACTAAAACTTATCAAATTCTCGGAGCCACGGAAACTGACCCGACAAGCGGCACCATCTCCTATTCCTCCCCGCTCGGCGCGGCTCTCATAAATAAAAGTGTTGGCGACACTATAAAAATAAACCTCTTGAATAAAGAGGCTTATTATAAGATTTTAAAAATAGAATAGGCGGCTAAAACTAGAAATCCACCAAAGCCGGTAATAAAATCATTTTAGTCTTTTCACAAACTTAAAAATAAGATTCTTAACTTTCGTTTCCTGGCCACCAAAGCCATGGAGCGCTTTTTTTATCATAGCCAACTCAGCCTTCTGACCACTAAGCGCCTTTTTAAACCAATCATAAATCTCAATCATTGGCCGATCTTTGAATTGATCATCGCCGGCTAAAACCACTAGCACCGGCTTTTTAATCTTTTTTAAAATTAACGGCTTCTTCTCAGGGACGGCATAACTAAATATTTCTTCCAGGCTATCGGGAGTAAAGAGGCTCAAGAATCTCTGCGCATCTGTATAATACGGCCAAATATCAGCGGATAATAATTCATGGGACTTGCCGGCAGCTACTAGCTGCTGAGCTTTTTTAGTCGCAGACTTAATAATTTTAGGATTGGTAAATTTTTTAAAATCAGCGTAATCACTCATCGGCGCTAATAAAACCGCGGCTTTGACGCTGGCCGGATTTTTTTTTGATAAATAATAAGCGATTTTATTACAGCCAGTAGAATGGCCGATAAGAATTATTTTCTTATAACCACTCTCCAAGGCAAGATTAATTGCCCCGTCGATATCATCCAAACAGTCAGTAAATACTTCATGCGCCTTTCCGATCACGACCGAATCATAAGCCTCCGGCCGCCGCGGATTTATTTTTCGAAATTGGCTTATTAAACCATAACCGCGATTATTAAAAACCATGACGGTCGCCCCTTCGCCTACCATCTTCTCCACTATTTCCAATCGGGAAAAAAGATTGCCGCTTAAACCATGCAACAGGATATAAATAACCTGATTACGCCGCGGGCCAAAAATAAATCCTCGGAGCACTATTTTTTTCGGTGTAATAATTTTAATATTTTTAGCTTCCATATTTTTATTTATTATCATCAACAAAGAATTCATAACCGCCGATTAAAATCGGCGTTGATAAGAAATACCAAATTATCACATCATCAAGCGGAAAAACATTACCTGCTAAATTGATTGGCAAAATATACTCGCCCGGCCACCACCAGGAACCGATGATTAAAGAAACGACTTCATAAATAAAAAAGACTAGAGCGAAAAAAACGGTTGGCAGCCAGGTCTTTTTTAATAACTTAGGATTAAAATAAAACATAATCACCCCGGGAACCAATAAAATTATCAGGGCCAGCAAAGCATAATTTACCGCCAGTAAGTTGGGGGCGATGAAAAAAATAGAAAATACCGACAAAAACAGAAGAATATACCCTAAGATTATAAACCGAAAACGCTTGGAAATCCGGCGCTTTAAATCTCGATCAACAAAATATTCATAAAAAGCCAGCACCCAGAAAAAATTTAAAAAGGCAAAAAGAATATTTTCAAGCGGCGCAATTCCAAATAAACGCGGTAAGATAGATTGAACGTCCCAAGCATCTGCTAAACGAGCGGCCATTTCTACCGGCGGCGCAAATAATAGAGTGGTTAAACCGGAAAATAATAAAATTTTAAAACGTGATTTTTTCAGCCACAGAAAATTAAGAACCGCCGGCGGCACCAAAACTAAAATAATGGAAACCAAATAAACCGGACGCCAAAAATAAACCAAAACACAGGCTAAAACCACATAGGCAAACAAAAATATTAAGCGTTGTCTTTTTTTCTTGTTTAACATCTTATTTAAAGTTTAACAAAAAAGCTTAAAAATAACAAAAGGAGGCTGTCAATTAAGCCTCCTTCCAATTTTACGATTTGAGATTTTTGTCTTTTAGCTTTACCTTAATCTTTTTAGATTTGTCCGCCCCTAAAGTCCATAGCCTTAGCGGCCCATTCTTACCGGAACGGTTAAAAACCTTAAAATGAAGCTGGAATTTTGTCCGATCTTTATAAAGACGAGTAACAAACGCATAATTTTCAACTTGAAAAACGGAATGCTCCACGCCTTCAGAGTCCAATAGGGCCACGCTTTCATCTAATTGACTTAGCGCCAACAAACTCTTGGCAATCACCTCATTACTGTGAGCATCTTCCGGCTCCACGAACCAATTCATATTTTTTTCTTTCGGTTCTTTCTGATTTCCCATGACTAATCCTCCTTTATTTTAAATGTTCAACAATATATTAATTTCTAATTAAAATTCAGCATTCTTTGGCGTACGCGGAAACGGAATCACGTCGCGAATATTGGCCATGCCGGAAAAATACATAATCGCCCGCTCGAAGCCCAGGCCAAAACCGGCGTGCTTCACGCCGCCATAACGGCGAGTGTCTAAATACCAATTATAATCCTTAGGATCCATCCCCAGTTCTTCAATTCTATTTTTCAAAACTTCATAGCGCTCTTCTCTCTGACTGCCACCGATAATTTCTCCGATTCCCGGGACTAATAAATCCATAGCAGCCACGGTTTTCCCGTCATCGTTCTGGCGCATATAAAAAGCCTTAATTTCTTTAGGATAATCGGTTAAAAATACTGGTTTACCAAAAATCTTTTCCGTAATATATCTTTCGTGTTCAGTCTGCAAATCAATCCCCCACTTAACCGGATAATTGAACTTCTCGCCACTCTTAATTAGCAAATCAATCGCCTCGGTATAAGGCAAGCGGACAAAATCAGAATTTAAAATGTTATTCAATCTTTCTAAAAGTCCGGTATCAATAAATTTATTGAAAAATTCCATTTCTTCCGGCAATTCCTTTAAGACGTAGCTAATCAAATACTTAATCATTTTTTCAGCTAAATTCATATCGTCATTTAAATCAGCAAAAGCCATTTCTGGTTCCATCATCCAAAACTCGCTAGCATGCCGCGTAGTATTAGAATTTTCCGCTCTAAAGGTCGGTCCAAAAGTATAAACTCGGTTTAAGCCCATAACTAAAGCTTCAGCCTCTAACTGGCCGCTAACTGTCAACCCAACTTTTTTACCAAAAAAATCTTGAGAATAATCAACTTCGCCATTAGGTAATTTAGGCGCGCCTTTCTGTAAATCTAAAGTGGTGATGTTAAACATTTCGCCGGCACCTTCACAATCGCTACCGGAAATAATCGGCGTATGGACATAGGAAAAACCTTGTTCTTGAAAAAATTTATGAATAGCAAAACTAAGCGTTGAGCGCAATCTAAAAACTGCCGCAAAAGTATTACTGCGGCCACGCAAATGAGCAATTTCGCGTAAAAATTCAAAGCTATGTTTTTTCTTTTGGAGTGGATAGTCGGCTTCCGCTAAACCAATAACGGTAATTTTTTTGGCCTTAAGTTCAAATTCCTGACCGGCAGCGGGAGATTCTACCAAGGTGCCTTCAATTTCCAAAGAGGAGCCGATAGTAGTCTTCTCTATTGCTTCAAAATTGCTGATATTAGCATCAAAAACGACCTGCAAGCCCTTAAAAAAACTGCCATCATTAACCTCGATAAACCCGAAATCCTTGGAACTGCGAAGCGTTCTGACCCAAGCGCCAATTTTAATTTCCTGGCCGAAGTATTTTTTAGGTTCGCGATGAAGCGACTTAATATCGATATAAGCCATATATATGCTAATTACTAATTAGACTAACAGAACTATATTAATACAAAGCTGATATTTTTTCAATATTAGAGCAATAATCTCTATTGCACCAAATTAATCGGCTTCTTTTTTTGATATGCCAGAATATTTTCAATCGTGGTATCCAAAATCCTAAGCAAAGCTTCTTGAGAATTAAAGGCATTATGCGGAGTGATGATTACTTTGGGATTTTGCAATAATAAATGATTACGCAAGACTGTTTTTAAATCAAATTTTTTATTAAACTCTTTAGACAAAAGTTCTTTTTCTTCTTTAATAAAGCCCTCTTCTTCCAAAACATCTAAACCGACGCCGGCTAAAATACCAGTATCCAAGGCCTTAAGGAGCGCCGAAGAACTAACCAGCCCACCGCGCGAAGTATTAAGCAAATAAGCGCCGCGCTTAATCAATTTAATATTTTTACTGTTTATCAAATGATGTGTCGCTTTATTATATGGAACATGGAGACTAATAATATCGGAGTTAGCCAATAAATAATCTAGTGCCACATATTTCAATTTTAATTTTTTAGCCAGAAGTTTGTTGGGCTTCAAATCATAAACCAAAATATTCATCCCTAAACTAGAAACCATCTCGGCAAATTTAGAGCCAATATGGCCCAAACCGACCAAGCCGATAGTTTTGCCTTGCAAATCAAAACCGCGCAGACCGTCCAAAGAAAAATTTCCGGTTCGCGCCCTTTCCACTGAAGGAACTAACTTTCTAGACAAAGCCAGTAACAAAGCCAGAGTATGCTCAGCAACAGTATTCTCCCCGTAGAAAGGAACATTACTGACTTTTATCTGGCGCTTAGCGCAAACATCCAAGTCAATGTGGTCAAAGCCGGTCGACATCGTGGCAATCATTTTTAATTTACCCAGCTTTTCTAAAGTGTCTTTGTCTAAAGAGGAATAAATAAAAGCCGCCAAAATATCTATTTCTCCCAAACTTTTAATATCCTTTTTCTTAACTTGGGTATTATGAAATTCTAATGTTAACGCTTTTTCTTTAGCTAGACGCGTGGAAATATATTGCTCTTCCCACTTTTCAAGCTCAAAAAAAGCGACTTTGGTTTTATTAGCCATATATAAATCATTAATAATTAATGATTATATTATAGCATGAAAAAAAGCTCTCCATATATATGAAGAGCTTCTCGCAATTTTAAGGTTAAAAAAATTTCAATATTCAAATCTCCCATAGGGAGTGTAAAGAGTGACGTGATTTTCATCATCCGTACTTTCAAATACAAAGCCGAGTTCGTACGGTTTTAAGCAACAACCAAAGGCTACACCCTTAACAGCATTTTTGAATTCTTCGTTATCTTCTCCAACAATGTCAATTCCAATCCCGCAATTACAAGAGGTGTACATATGCCTCCAGGGTTGACCGGTTTCCGTTTGAATAAAACGGAACAACGCAGGCGGCTCCGGCATTGTTTTAGAATAAATAACGGCTTTACCAATATTCTTGATTTTGGTAGCACCGCCGCCGGTATTCATTGTTATGCCGTGTAGCATATGGAAGATGCCGCGATTTTTAAGCTCTTTGATTATCTCACGAATAACAATCGCCCATTGGCGAGTAGGAGAAAGCAAGGCTTCACCGACTGACATACCTTCTAAAATTTCTGGCTTATCATGCGGACGATAATGGCCTTTATAAAAATGGCCATCGCCTAAATCAGGATATTTCTCGTTAAACGAAAGATCCATGGCGCCGCTTCTGAGCAAAGTTTGGCCATTAGACATACCCCCAGAATTGGGTTTGTCTTCCCAAGCAGCTTGTCCGTCGCTTTGAACGCCGATAATAATATCGCCAGGCTTGGTTTCGCCAGTAACAATATTTACCTTTTCCTCCCAAGCATTAACCGCGACGTTAAAAACCAACGATTTTACCTGATAAGGAAGGTCGGCCGTTTCTCCGCCCATGAACTTAATTTTGACATTAAATCCAAATTTGGCATAAAGCTGAAGGAGCTCCTGAAAACGCTTCTTAACCTGACGCAAGACAATCGCTTTGATCTCCGGATTTAAACCCTGGTCAATAACATCGGCAATCAGCATTGGCCCGAAAACAAAACCGCTCGCGGCAACATCGCCCAAATTCATGGTCAAAGCATCATCCACCATCCCGGCAAAGACATTTTCATCTCCATGCTCATAATAATCCAGTAAACGCTGAATAAACTTGCTGCCGTCGCCGTCAAGATGTAGGGTTACTGCTCGGCTGTCTTCATAGGGGTCAGTGACGATATTAACAAAAGCGTAAGGATATTCCTTAGCAATTATTTCATCAAAGTTGGCCTTGATGCCGCTTTTATCGGAAGCAACACCCAATTCTTGATACAAATCTTTTTTTGATTCCATTTTTTCCTTTTTATGGTTAAACAATAATTTAATTTTTAAATAACTTCCGCTGATATTAACATAATAATCTAATAACTGTCAAATTAATAAAAATTTGACGTTTATTTGTTTTTATATTAATATGTCCTGATACTTAAAACAGTATTAGAGTTAATTTTCGGGGCCAATAACCCTATAATCGTTCATTAAAAATTATTAATTTATGAAAAAAGTTCCAATTAATCTACAAGATGATGATCTCTCGCGCTATTTATCAAAAATGGGCCTTGTAAGAGTCTCTCAGGGAAAAGTACGCGACACCTGGTCGCTGGAAAAACTTCTGGGGCATAACGACTATTTACTGGTCGTTGCCACTGATCGTATTAGCATCTTTGACTATGTGCTGAATGCCCTTATCCCGAAAAAGGGAGAAGTTTTGACTGCTTTAACCCATTTCTGGCTCAACATGTTGAGCGGATTTGAGAATCACTTGATTCCCTCAGAATTAGAAAGCGGTTATAACTTCGCCTATGATTTGGCAGAGGATTTTCTTTTTGACCTTCCAGTTGAACGTTGCCTTGTGGTAAAAAATCTGACCGGGAAAATGTATCCGGCGGAAATGATTTTTCGAGCACATGTTGGCGGCTCCGTATATCCTGAATACCAAAAAACAGGAATTGTCGCTGGTCAACAACTGCCAATCGGTTTACCAAAATGGTCAAAGTTGGAAGAGCCAATTTTCACGCCATCAACTAAAGAAGAGTTTGGTAATGATATCAACAAAGATGTTGATTATTTTTACGGCGTCATGAACTCTCTGGGACTGAAAGCCGAGGCTGAAGAAGTGGTGTTGATGCTCAAAGAAATCTACGGCATAGTTTACAAATACGCCGAAGACCGCGGAATTTTAATCTTGGATTCAAAATTTGAAGTAGCCGGAAAAATTCTGGCTGATGAAATTTTGACTCCCGACTCCTCTCGTTTTACCATCATAGAAGACTGGGAGAAGTCTATGGAAGAAGGTCGTGACCCGTCTTTTTATGACAAACAACCAATTAGAGACTGGGGAGCGACTGTTCCCACTCCTTTCTCTGACGGAAAAGGCGGCTTAATTACCGGTTTAAATAAACTGAAATCAGAAAGTCCGGAATACCTGGACTACATTGAATTTGCCCAAAAAGTAGAAGTCCCGGAAACGGTAATTTCTGCAGCCAGTAAAAGATACTTGGCTATTTTTGAAATGATAACCGGAAAAACTCTGGAATACTATCAGGTTGAAGAAATGGGTGCTTCATTAAAATAAAAACTTACAGGAATGAGAAAAATTGCTTTTATCACTGGATCAAAAAGCGACTTGTCACAGTGTCGCGGCGGCTTTGAGTTAATCAAAGAATACATGGAAAACCACCCCGGCGAAATTGAAATTGTCGGCGTTTACGTCCGCAGTCAACATCGCAATACTCTTGATGTTCAGGAATTATTACGCGAGTTGGTCGCCATGGAAGTTGACGTCGTCGTTATCGGCGCCGGCTGGGCTAACCATCTAACTGGATGTTCCGACGCTTTCTTGAGATACACTCTCAAAAATGATCGCTTGGTTGTTATTGGAGTTGCTTTTGATGGCGGAAACGAGGATCGCAACAAAGCGGCTGTACTTTCGATAACACAGGTCCCTGGGACTCAAGTTGTTTTCGAAGAAAACAAGCATGTATATTTTGGCGCAGTTGGTTTTGTCAAAGCATGCCTGTTCGCAATTACTGGCGAACTCCCAAAATTAAAACTTCCCGAACCGCGTCCAATTATGGATTTGGATCTGGAAGAAGCTCTCGAAATCTCAAAAAACTAATCGCGAAAAAGCGATAAATAAAAGGGTTGCCTAACAGCAGCCCTTTTTTAATAATCTATGAGAAAATTTATTGCGTGATAAATCAAAAAATGTTATAATTTTAAAGTCAGTATAGTAAAAATAAACTGGCTTAAAAATAAAAATAATCCGAGAGTAACTTATGAAAAACTCCTCTCTTTATAGAACGCTTACAACCAATCAATTGAAGATGGCTATCTTTTTGATTGGTTTTTTATTAATTATCGCTCCAGGAATAGCGGAAGCTAAATTGATTACGGTCGGAACCGATACCGATACTGTCAGTATGGGTAATCTTTTAGGCATTGGAACGACAGCGCCATCAGACGCGCTTAGTATTAATATCCCAGCCGGAACTACTAAAGGCATAACTTTTAAAGAGGCGGATGGCACGATGTATGGCGCCGGGATATATTATTCGGAAGCAGCCGATCAGCTAAGAATAAATACGATTCAAACCTCCACCGATGTTCCAGGAATTACTATGACTAGAGCCAACGCCAATGTGGGAATCGGATTAACTAACCCGACAATAAAATTAGATGTCTCTGGTGCCTTTCGTAATTCCCTGGCGACTACTCATACCTTGCTTGGTGGAGCTGGCAATGTAATTATTATGGCTGATAACGCTGGTTCACTGTTCTCAGCTACGCCAACGGTTTTTGCTTCCTCTATTAGCGTCAGCACTTTATACCATATAAAAAAATGGTTTACTCCCCAAGCTGGACAAACCATCAGTTCTAGTGGCACAACTGTCACCATGTTAAATCCGGTCTCCAGTTATCAATTTTCTTCCAGTATGGTTGGTTCCAGACTAACTATCAATGGCGAAAGTCGCGTTATTACTGCCTACACCTCAACTTCGGTCGTCACCGTTGACTCAGCTTACAGCACAAATTATAGTGGCATTGCTGACACTCTTTGGGGGGTCTATAGTCGGGCGGTAGAAATAGCTAGTGACGGCTCAATTTCAACCTATTCAGAAACTGGCAGCATGGCAATTAGAAAGCGCTCAGGCGATACTAATACTTATATTCCGGCTTTGTTAGACTCCACTAACAACTATTACCTCCCCTCTTCAATTCTTTATTTGGATAAAGACTTCCCAATAAAATGGTCAGGGTCAACTTCTTACAGCAGCAGCGTCAATGATGTGGGCCTGAGAAGAGCTGCCACCGGCACTTTAGAAATTTTCGATGGCACCGGCACCACCCCCGGAACTATCGCCGATTATCGAGATTTAAATTTAAGAAGCTTAAACCCGGCCGGCGGTAATATCGGCATTGGAACAACCACTGCTCCTCAAAATAAATTAGTAGTCGTTACTGATCAAAGCGGCGGCGGGGTCATAAAAGTACAAAATACCAACATCGCCTCTTGGTCATCTTATGAAATGTTTGATTACGCCGGTGTCCACAAAGCGAGTTTCGGCTATGCTAATCCTAACGCCCCAACAGTTGCCGGCTTAGCCCATTTTAGCACCTCTGACGACACTCCTTTTATTATTGCCATTCATGATTTAGAAAAAATGAGACTTACTACCGAGGGCTATTTAGGAATTGGGGAAACCAATCCAAGTAGACCATTACATATAGGCGCTAGTTCTACTGACTTAGTAGCCGCTGGGAATAATAATTCAATGATGCTCATTGATGGTATTATGGACTCGACTAGCCGACAACAATCAGGCCTAGTTTCTAGCCCCTGGGTTAATCCGCCGTCAGCTTCAACTCAAACTTACATCGGTCTTAATTTCGTTCCTAATTCTAACTCTCCATATGTTTCAGGCGCTAGAATAATGGGCTTATACGGAGGCACGTACTATTATGGAACCAGCACTCTTGGATACGCTTACGGGGGAATTTTTAAAAACTTTGCCGATGAGACATCAAAAATAACAAACAGCTATGGAGTCTTTATTGACGATGCCTACAAGGCTGCTGGCGCTACCATAACTAACAATTATGGTTTATTTGTTGAAACCCAAACCGCTGGCACTAACGACTACGCAATATATTCTGAAGGAGGAAGAAATTATTTTGGTGGAAACGTTGGAATTGGAACAACAACCCCTTGGAGCAATCTCACGGTTAGAGGTGTCACCAGTGCCCCCTCAATAGTCAGAGGAGCGGCATCAATATTTAGCGTTGCCTCGGCTGATGGCGTAGAGTTTGCTTTTACTACCGCAACTTCTTCGCCTTGGACCGCCTCTCTACAAGTTAGGGACGTGCCCGAAGGAAGCGGAGATATTGCTTATCCTTTATCCTTAAATCCTTTAGGCGGAAACATCGGCATTGGAACAACCAACCCGACCGCAAAATTACATATCCTTGATAAAGTATCCAGCTACGCCACTATAAATCTTGAAGGACCAACAGATTCGTCTGATAAAGGTGCAGCCATTCTATTTAATGAAGGTAATGGCGCCACTCAATGGGATGGTGGTCTTTATGGATTTAAAGTTGCTTATGATGGTGGGAATAATTATCTATTTTTTGAAGGGTTTGGTAATGGAACCAGCCAAGGAAAACATCTAAATATCCTACGTACTGGAAACGTTGGTATTGGCACCACCGCCCCGAACGCAAAATTATATGTTTCCGGTCAGAATGTTTCTTTTTTATCCGCCACCAGCTCTAATACCATGTTAATGGGCCGAAGCGCATCAGAACATCTCTCCGTTTATGTTGAAGACACTGGCGTTCTTTTAGAATCAGTTCAAGATGAAAATACCGCTGGTTTTGGTAATATGATTTTTAGAACCGATAATGATGGAACGGCGGATGGTTATTTTGCTTTTCAGAACAAAGCGGCCACTAACTTCATGAGGATAACCGCTACTGGCAGCGTCGCTATCGGTACTACTGCCCCAGTTTCCAGATTATCAGTGACCACTTCTACCTTTTTAGATAATGCGCACGCAATTTCCTTTGGAGATAATTTAAACTATTACTACGGAATTGGCATCGCTGGTGGTTCAGGCACGGAAGGAGTCGGTATTTGGGGCGGCTCAGAAGGTACGGATAAATCCTTAACTAACCCGAATCTTTTTGTTAAACGTGGCGGCAATGTTGGGATTGGGACAACGGCTCCCGCGGCTAAATTAGATGTCGCCGGAACAACTAAACTGGGAACAGCTGGCAACGCCTTTACCGCTATGGGAACCTGTACAATTGCCTCCACTGCTATTTCGACCACTAAAACTAACTACACTTGCACTGGCGTCCCTGCTTCAACCTCAGTGGCAGTTAATTGTAGCGGTGCTGCCGATCAGAGCGGTTCCGGAACTTTATATTGCCGTGCTACCGGTACAGCCAATCAAGTCGCCTGCAATACTTCAGCCGCCAATACGACAGCGATGACCTGGGCTTGTATGTGGACACAGCTTTAATTAATATAAAAGCAAAGTAAAATAATAATAAATCAAATATCAATAAAGCTATATTATGCCTAACATCCAAGAAACCCCGGACTCTCAAGCAGGGGTAATTAAAAAAACAAAAAGCGTCTTCCTGGCTCCTGTAAAATCAAAAGGGGTTTTGGCCTCAGTAGGAGTGGTTTTAATTTTCCTAATTGCCCTCATATTTGTGAATTACTTTTCACTCATGAAAACTCGTCAGGAACTGCAAAATTATTCCGCCATCACCGCTAACCTGGAAAATGAACTAAAGACTATTTCCAAAAGATCAACCATAGTTTCCAGCTGGCGTAGTTTCGGCGATAACTTTTCCTCGTACGCCTATATATCCAAGGAAGAAACCGATATGTTTTTTGATGAAAGGGTTACCGCTTTCAGCTTTCCACCAATCTATAGTTTTGATTCTCTTTCTGGATGCGAAGATGCTGATTGTGATTTAAAGTCCTCTTCCCTAGTCACAACCGATCAGGATGGCGGCCAACAAATAAGCAAGGTGCCGACGGAATTAAAGGATAAAAAAATTATTTTCTCCAAGCTCAATAAATTAAATTCCCTACAAGTAGCCTCGTTTATTGTGGCTGACGGCCAGGAAGAAAGAGCTTATGTATATTTTTTCGACGGCAAAAAATTTACCCCGATTATTACTGAAGATACCGAAAACCAAATAATTACTAAATACAGTCGTGGTGGTGGCGCCATCGTAGCCGGCGGTGACGATAAAGATTTTATTATTCTCTATATCGGTTATGAAGGCTTGGGATTCCACTATAAAAATGGTCAATTAAAAAATATCTCCGATTTCTTTGGTTTAAGAGTAGCCGATAATGGCTTCAAACCTTATATAATTAAGGAGGGTAAGGATAATAACGCCGTTTGGTATGTTTTAAGCTTAAACAGCAATAAGCCTAAGCTTATAAAACTCTGGCAAAATAATACGTCGGAAATAGTTGGCGCCGTTGATTTAAGTAATATTTTTGATACTAGCGAAGGCGCTTTGGCGGCCTTCACCACCGGAGACAAGGCACAAGAAATTAAATTCATTTTTAAAAAAGACGGCAGCACCAATGTCAATGCCCCCGCGCAAATTTTAATCCCCGGCGCTTCATCGCAGACAGAAGTACAAATGCCGGCTTCTTTGTCGCCTTATGAACTAAAATTATTCTCGGACAAGGGTTTTGATAACACCATTGACCGCTCCGTGGTTTCAGTAAATCTCAACGAGGCGCAAGGAAATGTTACTAAAGCCAAAATAAACGAGATCGGGGTAACTGGCGAAGTAAAGTTATTCTTATCTAATTCCGATAAAATATTTGTTGAAACTAAAGAAAAGGAGGAAGTTGAATTTACTCTGCACGGCCGCGATTTGTTCTGGAGAGCTGATTTTCCAAAAGGCGGCAGCAACCAATATTCTCCTTGGTTTGATAATATCAACTACTTAGACTACTACTTGCAGGTCGATTAAATTAATCATTACCAGCGATAAACCCGGTACTCCAAGCAATTTGTAGATTAAAGCCACCAGTTGGACCGGCAATATCCAGCACCTCCCCAGCTAAATACAGATTGGAAATTATTTTAGAACGCATTGTCTTAGCGTCAACTTCTTTCAGGCTTAGACCGCCGACAGTAATCATCGCCTTATCATAATCGGAAAAATTATTAATTGTCACTTTAAAATCCTTGATGCTTTCAAGGATTTTTTTGCGCTCAACTCGAGTAATTATCTTGGCTTTTATATTTTCATTGATGCCTAAAATCTTTAATATAAAAACCGCTAAGCGGGCGGGAACAATTTCTTCCAGGCTATTTTTAACAAATTTATTATCCTTAGCAAAAAGGTTGATTAATAATTTATCCAAATCTTCTAAAGTAAGTTCCGGCTGAAAATCTAGGCGCAAGACAAAACTTTGATATTGGTTAAAATCTAAAAAGCGGCTGATATTTAAAGCTGCCGGACCACTAAGACCGGAGGCGGTAAAAATTATTGGACCATCTTCTATCGCGATTTCTTTTTGACCGCTAGCCAATTTAAGCCTGACAGCACTTAAACTCAAGCCTTCTAGCTCTTTAAGGCCCTGATTATTGGCTAGAATTGGAGCTAAGCCGGGATATAAGGGCGTTATTGTATGACCAAGCTGTTTGAGCCACCGATAAGCATCCCCGCTTGAGCCAGTGGCCGAATAAGACTTGCCACCAGTAGCAATTAAGAAACGGGTGGCACTTATTTCTTCCCCGCTATGCAAAATAATTTTCTCAATTAAATTATTCTGAATAATAAAATCTTTAACCTCACACTCGGTTCTAATCGTTCCGCCGGCGGTTGTTATTCCTTTAACAAAAACCGCTAAAATATCAGTCGCTAAATTACTTTCCGGAAAAACTTTATTATCCGGCTCCGTCTTTAGAGCTAGCTTCCTGTTTTCAAAAAATTCCTTTATTTCGGAAACCCCAAAACGGCTGAATATCGGAAGCAAAAATTTAGCGGCCGGGCCATAACTTTTAGCCAGCACCCGGTAATCAGGGATATCATTAGTTATATTGCAGCGTCCGCCGCCACTAATCAATAATTTAACTCCTAGCCGCTTATTTTTTTCCAACAGTAAGACCTGGCGCCCCTTTTCAGCCGCTTGCAAGGTGGCCATGAGTCCCGCCGGCCCGCCACCGATAACCACTAAATCATATTTCATATTTATCTAAACAAGTGCTTTTAATAAGCAAGCCGCTTTAAACTGTCCAAGTCTTTTTTAATGGCTTCAATCAACAATTCCGGGCTCGCGAACTTTTCCAGTTCCCTTATTTTACCCAAAACTTCGACTTGAAGAATCTCACCATAAATATCGCTTGCAAAATCAACTATTAAAATTTCTAGAGAAACTTCTTCTTTAAAAACGTCCTTAAAGCCGAAATGCATCAAACCGGAATATTGTTTGTTATCAAAAATTATCTTTACAGCATAAACGCCATGAACAATATCCAAATCAGTTTTATCTAAATTGGCCGTCGGGTATCCCAACAACTTTCCCCTCCCCTGGCCATGGATTACTTTACCGGAAAAAATTATTTTTTTGGTCCGGCCCAAAATGGAAATTTTATAAAAAGCCAGCAACAAAACCGCCAGCGCTGTCAGTTGCATCCAGTTTAAATAGTTATGATTAAAAACATAATCTAAAACTAAAGCGGAAAATGGCCAAAATAATTCCAAAATAGTAGCCGCAGAAGCCGGAACGCGCCGCAAGCCGAAATAATAAATAAACATGGAACCGGCGCCGCTAGTTAAGACAATTAAACCTAACAGGCTCCATTGCTTAATACTTATCAACGATAAGGAGCCAAAAGAACCGCTAATTAAAACTAAAATAATCGCTAAAATTGAAGTTAAGCCAAAACGCAGAGCGGCGACCGCCTTGTAGTCTAGATGATTAGAAATCCGTTTGCCAAAAACCGTTGATGAACCAAAGGCAAAAGCGGCAATAAAGGCAAATAAAGCGCCGTTATGTAGCCAGTTTATTTCCCAAAAGTCAGCGCCTAAATTAGCAAAAGCAATAAAATAAGAAGCGGCAATGGCGGCAATCGCCCAGCCATAGAATTTTTTAGGAAGTTTCTCGCCTAGAATTAAACGCGCCAGCAATAGAGCAAAGATTGGTTGTAGTTTTTGCAAGATGACGACAGTGGCGAAACTAACTTCCCCGTCCATCGCCGCAAAAAAAGCTTTAGTAATAAAAACCGTCCCAATCAAACCGCCGAATAAACTAACCCAGCCAAGAGCTAGCCAACTTTTACGGCTCAAGGTTTTTATCTTTGGCCAAAAAATAAAAACAAAAGGCGAAAGCACTATAAACCCTAAAAGATGCTCCAACATCACTACCAGTTCGGCCGGTAAAACATAAAACTGTGGCCTAATGAACAAACCATCAATACTCCAAAACAAAGCCGCGAGCATAATCGCCAAAGAGCCAGCTATTTGCCCAGGCCTAAACCTTAACTTTAAATTATTTACAGACATGTGTTTAACTGTTACTTATTAAGTATAGATATATTAACCAAGCGGTTGCCAAATTTTGCAAAAATAATAACGGAATGCCAACTAAAAAATACCATTTTCGGGTTTTATGCCGAAAAATGAACATTCCCAGATAAACCCCCAAACTGCCGAAAGCGGTTGCTAAAAAGAATAACAGACCTTCGGAAATTCGGGAAGAGCCGGGATTAGCGGATTTCAGTTTGTCCAAAAACATCAAGAAAAAGGCGATTAGATTAAGCGCTGTCAAAAAGGCTAAGATTAGAAGCAAAGTATTGTTCATTTTTTTAATATTGCTTTATAATTATAGCATAATTACCATATATGCCCATCCTCTTGCAGGTGAATAACTTAAGTAAAGAATATAGCGGCCAAAAAATATTTTCCGGCCTATCTTTTGCTGTTTCGGAAAAACAGAAAATTGGCGTTATTGGTCGCAATGGCGCCGGTAAATCAACTTTATTTAAAATAATTAGCGGCGAAGAACAGGCAGATAATGGCGAGATTATCATCCACGAGGATGCCAGTATTGGCTATTTGAAGCAAAATCCGGATTGGTTAGATACGGAAAGTGCTTTAGATTATCTGATTAGACAAAGTGGCAGACCGGAATGGCGAGCCCGCCAATTAGCCAGTAAATTTGAGCTAGATGCCGATAGATTAGCGCAAGCCGCTAGTGGGCTCTCCGGTGGCTGGCGCATGCGTCTGCGCCTGACAGCCATGCTCCTGAAGGAGCCGAACCTCTTCTTGCTCGATGAACCAAGCAACTATTTGGATTTAAACACGCTCATTCTTTTGGAAGATTATTTAAACTCTTATCGCGGCAGTTTTTTAATAATTTCCCATGACCGCGAATTCTTAAAACGAACTTGTAAGGAGACTATTGAAATTTCTAAAACCGGCTGTTATCACTACCCCGGTAATATTGAGGCTTATCTGGCTTTTAAAGAACAAAAATTAAGCACCCTTATTAAAGCTAATGAAAGCTTAGAAAAACAACAACAACATTGGCAAGAATTTGTCGATCGCTTTCGCTACAAAGCGTCTAAAGCTAAACAGGCGCAAGCAGTAATCCGCAAAATCACTAAGCTGGAAGCTAAGCGCATAACCATTGAGCATGAGGCCGGCATCACCCGCATTATTATCCCGCCAATCGCGCGTAAAAATAATTTTGCCTTAAAAATAAACGACCTCAGTATCGGTTACGGTAATCATAATGTTGTTTCTAATATTGATTTTGACTGCCGTTCCGGAGAAAAATTAGCAATTTTGGGTCTCAATGGCAGCGGTAAAACCACTTTAATAAAAACCCTGACCGGAAAATTAAGTCCTTTGGCCGGTTCTTTTCGTTTAGCTGCTAATAGCCGCTTAGCTTATCATGGTGAAGAAGAAATTAGTCAAATGAACGGTCAGGAGCAAGCCGGTGACTTCTTGCGCCGAATTGCCGCTAGCGATTTAAAGACGGAGGCGGTTCTAAAAATGGCCGGTGATTTTTTATTTTTTGAAGAAGACTTAAAAAAACCGATTTCCGTCCTTTCCGGTGGCGAACGTTCGCGCTTATTGCTCGCAGGACTACTCTTGTCTAAACCGGATATTCTAGTTTTAGACGAACCAACTTGCCATCTGGATTTTGAAACGACCGAGGCTCTCGCCGGCGGCTTACATAAATTTAATGGCACAGTGCTCTTCGCTAGCCATGATCGGACTTTTGCCAGTTTAATAGCCACTGGGATTGTGGAAATAAAAAATGGTCTGGCTAAAAGAAAACATGAAGATTATGAAGATTACGTCATTGCCCTAGAGAAAGAGCTGGCCCAGAAACGTATTCTGGAAAAGACTACGGCACCGGAAATAAAGGCCGAACTAAAAACTAGCGACCGAGAAAAATATTTAGCTAATCGAGCTCGCCAAAAAGAAATTCAAACTTTAGAAAAAGACTTAGCTAAAATGCAAGCTTATAAAAATGAACTGTTGGAATATTTTTTGGAACATTATGAAAACTACCGACCAGAGAAAGTGGCTGAACTAGAAGAACTAAAGCGCCGTATCGCCGACAAAGAAGATTTGTGGCTGATGCTGAACGAAGAAAATAAAGACCAATAAAAATACAGAGCTTAGAGCTCTGTATTTTTAATTTCGATAACTTGTAATTACTTGATAAATTCCACAACCTCGGAAAATGGACGTCTAACTTTTGGACGTTCAGCGGCCATGTCTTGACCATGATATCCTAAAGTCAGAAAAACAGCGGCGCTAAGATTTTTTTCTTTAAGCCCCAGAATCTCATCAACACGAGCGGCATCAAATCCGCCCATCGGCGCATTATCAATCCCCAATAAAGAGGCAGTTTCCATCATGATTCCTAAGGCGATATAGGTTTGAGCCTTCATATCAGCCGCTAGAGCGTCATCCGTCTGCCTATCAATTGAACCTTGCATCATATCTTGAAAATCCTTAAGTGCTTCCGCGCCGACTCCATAAGTTTTAGTCGTCCGTTCAATGCGCTCGCGAATAATATTTTGGCGACCATCGGTGCGCCACGCTAAAACAATCAACTGCGCAGCTTCGCTCACCTTAGCTTGCCCATAGGCGGCTTCGCGCAATTTCAACCGCAATTCAGGATTTTCTACCACGATGAATTTCCAGGGTTCAAAGCCATAACTACTAGGGGCGAGGCGACCACTCTCTAGAATAGTATTTAAGTCTTTTTCACTAACTTTTTTGGCAGAATCAAAAACCTGTACCGCATAACGCCATTTCAGCGCTTCCACAATTTGCTCCTTCATATATTGTATAAATTAATTAATTAGTACAATCTATAATACTCCTTATTCTGCAAATTGTAAAAGGATAACCGAAGCACCAAAAAAGATGTCTTCAGACATCTTTTTTGTATTTGCACGGGATGAGGGAATCGAACCCCCGCCAGCGGTTTTGGAGACCGTTATACTACCACTATACGAATCCCGCAAAAATACTCCGAACTGGAGTATTTGTATTATAACAATTTAAATACTCTTGTCTACTTTTTACTCTTCCCCGTCAAATCCTTCTTTCTTTATCCGCATCTCTTCATCGCAGCAAACTAATTTGCCGCCGCCGTCTTTGGTAAATTTGACTTCGTTGCCGCAGATGCGGCAAAAATAAATTCGGTCTACTCGGCTACTCATATATTTATTAGTAAGTTTCCTCAAAGACCTCAAAATGCGCTTGCGGGTGCAGGCAGGCCGGGCAAACTTCCGGAGCCTCTTCGCCTTCATGAATAAAGCCGCAGTTAGCGCACTTCCAGCGCTTAACCGTCTTTTTCTTAAAGACTTCCCCGTTCTCAATATTTTCTAATAATTTGCGATAGCGAGTTTCATGAGCTTTTTCCGCTTTAGCAACGTTATCAAATAATTTAGCAATCGCCTCATGGCCCTCTTCGCGCGCTTCGGCTGCCATGCGTGGATACATTTCCGAGTTTTCATAGAGCTCGCCTTCAATCGCTGCCTTTAAATCGGCTGGCAAATCGCCAATCAGCTCCAATTGTTTAGCCCAGAGTTTGGCATGCTCTTTTTCGTTGAGCGCTGTTTCTTCAAAAATATTAGCAATCTGCACATAACCGGCCTTGCGGGCGATAGAGGCGAAATAATCATATTTATTGCGCGCCATTGATTCACCGGCAAAAGCGTCTTCTAAATTTTTCTTAGTCTTTGGTCCTAACATATTTTTTATTTATTTTTATTTTTTTTAATTTTATCGTGGTTATCTTTAAGCTCAATATTTTCAGACGTAGCTGGCACCTCACAAAACTCTAATTGATAGATATGAAATACCGAAGCGGCAATCGCAATAATGAGCGGACCCAAAACTACTCCCCAAAAACCGAATAGCGTAATTCCACCCAAAATAGAAAGCAAAACAAAAATTGGATTAACCTCTGCCTTCCCTTTAATCATGTAAGCGCGGATGATATTATCAATTGTGCCAATTACTAAAAATCCCCAAAGTAGAATAAAGACCCCCTGCCAAACATCACCTACCAATAAATAATAGATGCCGACGGGAATATAAAATATCATTGAACCAAGATAAGGAATCAAGGATAAAATAGCGATTAAAACACCGGCTAAAAACGGCGGAAATCCGACAATGGCAAACCCGATAGCTCCAACCGCTCCTTGGGCAATAGCTGTAACAAAAGTAGAAATAAAAGTGGTATAGCTGACCGCTCGGAATTTTTGAAAAATCTCGATATCATATTTATCCGGAAGCGGCGATAACAGCATTAGTTTCTCCAACATCTTTTTGCCGTCCACAAAAAAGAAGAACATCGTCAAAATTATCATTAACAAGGAAATGATGAAGTTGGTGGTTTCTTTGACCGCGATGGTCGCTCCGGAAATCAGCCAATTGCTAGAACTCTGTACAATGTTAAGAACGGTATTTTTAAAAGTTTCATGATTTTGAGCAAAACTGATGATATCAAAATTATCTAAGAAACTATATTTAAAAGCCTCAGTCTTAAAAATATCGTTAATATCATGATTGTTAAAAAATTCCATTGTCTGTGAATAAGCAATCACCGATTTCTCGCCGGCATAAATGAAAGCCTTGACCACCGGGACAACAATCACCATTGTTAAAAACAAACACATCAAAAGCGCTGCTAAATTACGGCGCCCTTTCAAGCCCTTAACCAGGAGTTCGTAGGGACGATAAAATATGGAGACTAAGATTACCGCCACAAAAATCTCCGTTAAAAATGGCCGAAACACGAAATAGCAACCGATTAAAACCAAAAACACCAAAATCAGCAGAAACGGTTTGGTTAAACTTTTTGACATATTGATGTTAATTTTTGGCCGCGCTCCGTAAAATCGGAGTGACAAGAAACGGACAAAAAATTATTATTTAGTCTCTTTATGAATAGTATGCGCTTTGCACTTATTGCAGTACTTTTTCATTTCTAAGCGCTCTTTCAAGGTTTTTTTGTTTTTGTGAGAATGGTAGTTAGTAGTCTTACAAACGGTACATTCCAACTTGATCATGTTGTCTTGTGACATATTTATTAGTTCATTATTCTTACCCCCTAACAATATATAAAAACTCGTTAAAAGTCAACTATTGCTCCTTAAATTAGGCTATTTCTGGCAATAATCGCAATAATGAGTGCCCCGACCGGCCAATTTGGTCTTAATAAGCGGCCGTCGGCATTTCAGACAGGGTAATTTACCGCGTCCATAGACTTTGAGCAGGTGGGAAAAATTTCCCTTCTTCCCGGCGGAATCCACATAATTATTAAAGGTAGTTCCCCGATTCGCAATCGCTTTTTTAATAACTTTGTTGATTTCTTGATAGAGCTTTTTTATCTCTGTTAGTTTTAAGCTGGTGGCAATACGCATCGGCTTAATGCCGGCTAAAAATAAAGATTCATCCACATAAATATTTCCCAAACCGGCAATTATTTTTTGATCCAGCAAAAAGGCTTTAATATTCTTCTTTTTATTTTTTATTTTTTGCGCCAAATAAGTAGCCGAGAATCCTGGAGTGAGCGGTTCCGGACCGTAGCCGGCAGCTAAAATTCTGGCTAGCTCCTCTTCGTTTACAATTTTTAAATAACCAAATTTGCGCAAGTCATTGAAAAACAATTTTGTCCCGCCCTTAAATTCAATAATCGCCCGCGTATATTTATTGGGCAGTTCCCCACCCACAGAATCAGCAAAAGAATTACCACCCAAACTATGTCCGCCGCCAATTTTTTTAGCACCTTTAACTAGAATCAGTTGGCCGGTCATTTTGAGATGAACCAAAAGATAATTTTGCATTTTTTCAGATGCCTTTGATTTAATTTTTAAAATCAATAATTTGCCGGTCCGAGATATCTCCAAAATTTTATGCCCCTTCAAGGCCCCAACAAAAAAAGCCGCCTCATTCTTAGCGGTCTTTGCAAATAATAATTGAACAGCCGTAATTTCCGGTCCGACAATACTCGCGGCCAAATCACGGCGGATAGTTTCCACTTCCGGAAGTTCTGGCATAAAAATAAATTTTAAAAAGCAAGCAAGAGAATGATGACAATCGTTAAAGACAGGAGTCCGATAGCGAACATCTTAGCTAAACCGATTCCGATTTTATCAGGATTAATGATTGCCATATAAGTGTGGGCCGAGTAGGATTCGAACCTACGAAGGCACAAGGCCAGCAGATTTACAGTCTGCCCCAGTTGACCGCTTTGGTATCGACCCGTTTATATTTGTTCTTATGATAAATAAAATATTTCTTTCTGTCAAACCATAAGAAACAACTACTTTTTAATGCCCTCAATGAGGACGCGGACCAAACCGTAAGCGGAAAAAATAATGGCTAAACCTATAGCCGACCAGACAATTGTATCCCGGCCTTTCTTAACTTTATCGGCACTACCGGAAGATGTCATCCAGGTTATGCCACCATAGACAAACATTAATAAAGCAATGGAGCCAACCACGCCCAGAACCGTGTTAATAATCTTACCAATTAAGGCTTGAGGGGTATCAATGGAACCGAGGGGGTTGGTTAAACATGTGCCGGAACCGCCGGGACAAGGGTCTGTTTGCGCGATAACTTGAGGAATGGCGACAAAACTCATTAAAATCAAGGATAGGATAAATCCAAAAATATTTTTTTTCATAAAAATAATGTTTTTATTTCTAAATTTATTATACCAATCTTTAAGAAAATAAAAAAGAGGGCAACCTGTTGATCAGATTGCCCTCGGAATTATATTGCTTAGTTTTAAGCAACTGTTAGAGTGACCGTGTCGCCGGTCTGAGACGCCAGTCTAAAGACTGGATTTTGTAGATAAGGAAGTTGAGCGCTAGCACCCGCTTGAATCGGCCGCATCCCAGGAATTAAAATTTGATAATTCCAAGTTGGAGACTGCAAGCTGTAGCGGTGACATTCTACGCCCTGGCTAGAAACAACAACGATATTAAAAGGGGTTTCTCCTTTTACATTAATGTAATAGGTGCCTTTAGTAAAAACGGAGTCTTTTGCCATGCTAATTGGTTTAGCTGGTTCTGGGCTAGCTGGAGGCTGAATAGCAATTGGTTCTTCTTTAACCTTTTGAGGATAAAAAAGATTATCAATACTATCCATCATTGCTTTGGCCTCTTCAACCTTTCCCTGTTTAAGGAGAACTGCGTATTTGCCAAGCAAATTATTTTTCTGCCGATTTTTCTCGGCTTCCAAAATTAAATCAGCTTTGACCTGTACAGAGTCAACTGTTTTACTAATAAATAGATCAGTTTTTAAGGTTGCCCAAGGACTTTTGCTGGCCGTAATCGGCAAATAGCTGGTGAACACCGTCCAACCAATAATCGCTATTGCGGGAATGTACAATAAACGACTGTACTTTTCCGCAAACCAAATAAAATTGATGACTAGAGCTGTCGCCCAGACGCTCCAATTGAAAACTAAGTGACAGAGGATACCGATAACCACGGAAGCGATAACCAGTTTCCAAAAAGATAATTTTATTATTGCTTTCATTTTTTATCCCCGTCCTTACTTTACTCGGACGGGGTCTCTTTTTTTGTTTTTAACTAACGCATCATTGCCCTAAAAATTGCGGGCACAAATTCAACAAGAGCATCACTAGCCAAATGAACCGGGAAATCACTCCACATAGTTTCTTTGTATACGCTGTTAGACGCCTGAGTTGAGTCAGAGGAAGTGGATGAAGAAATGTTTGCTTTGTTTCGAGCTACTGAGTAAGCCCCCGACCAAGCAACTAAGCGCTCAAACCAAGGATCACCTGCTTGAGCATATTCTCTGTCCATTAAACGTTCAACAACAATACCAAATTCTTCGGCGATTTCCTCGCGTAAAGATAACGGGCCATAAATCAGGAGGACTAAAGTTAAAATAACGGCAATCTTCCAGATTAAATGATGCCAATGGCCAGGAACTTCGGTCGGCATAATTTGCGGGGTCGGAATTTTATTATTGGCGATAGTTTTATCACCAAAAACACTTTTCCAGGCCCTTTTATACCAAGGCTTGGGAGTTTCGGCAGACTTAGTTTTATTAACTGGTTCAGCCGCATTAATACTGGCATAAGCATCGGTCATCACATGATTATAGAGAAGCTCTTGCTTAGAAAATCCATCATCATTTCGAAACCAACTTTGGTTAAATAGTGGTTGGCCAATACCAATGGCAATTGACCAAGCCCAGAAGAAAGCTACCGTACACATCAAAAGAAAAGCACGACCGTTATTGGTCCCAAAAAACCAAGCTGGCGTCCATAAAGCAGGTCCACCAGTACGTGGTGAACGTCGATGAATTTTTAAGCGCGCATGATCTTCAATTCCACTGACGATGGCTTGCAGAGGAAATTCTTCCCCGGCAGCAATCACTCTAGGAACATCAAATACGGCTATACCCCGATCATTGGTTTTTCTCAAATAACGTTGACCATCGAAAATGATATCAACATTAACCGGTAAACCATAACCCTGGGCCTTAATGACTCTAATAAAAATGCGGAAATGCCCCGCTCCGTCATGAGTACGAATCAAAACAATTTTTTGAGGATCGTTTTTTGAAGCAGTAGTTTTTTCTTTTTCTGGTATTTCTACCGTAAGTAGGGATTTCTCGTTAGAATCTTTCATAAAGACTTCAAGCGTGAAAACCTGTTTTTTGTCCGTCTGGGTATATGGAATTTTATATTCCAAGAACCCAATAATGTCAGTGTCAGTTTGCGCAACTTGTTTATAGTTGCTATGGATTATAACGTTCAGAGTGCACGGTGTGCCGTCCTTACTAGTCCTGATTCTTAAGTTGATGTTTGAAGCATCAACAAAAGATGTTACATCTAACCCAAATTTAGGCGTCGATGACTTTACTGGTTTAGGGGTTCCTGTTCCAGGACCACCGCCAGCACCTGTACCTGCAGTTGCCATGTTTTAATCTCCTTTTTACTTTAGTTTATACTGTTTTTATTTAATATTTTATTGTCAACGAACAATAATTGCCATACACTCCTAGCTCTCATTGTTAAAAGAATTATAGCATATTTTTACAAGTTTGTCAATTATTGTTAGCTAATACTAAAATAAATAGGCTAATATTAAACAATTTATTTATAAAATAATAGCCAAATATTTACAAATATCTCTTATTATGATTATATTATATGAGCTTAGCTATAATAATGTAACTTAACAAAAAGGAGGATTAGCAATGAAAGATTATGAAATTTTATTGATATGTATAGCTGCTATCTGCGTCGTTCCCTTTCTAATTTCAATCATATTTTCTAAACCCATCAGGCCTATCAATATTCTAAAAGTTGATAACCAGGCGACCCTATTGGCACGCGAACAAATACGTAAACGAGAAGAGGAAAAACGCCTGGCAGAAGAAAAAAGACAGCTAGAAGAAAAACAGGAAAGGGATAAAGAAAGATGGCGCATACTCGAAGAAACCAACAGACGTAAATTAGCAGAGGCGGCTTTATTGGAGGGCAAGGATGTTTGTATGAATTGCTACGCAATTGAACCAAGTCGTTGTTACTGTGGGCATTGTACTAATTGTTATGGATGCTGCTCCATCTGCGATGATTAAACCAAGTTTAAGCCGGGAAAAATTTTCCGGCTTTTTTTATATAAAAAAAGAGGCATCTCGATTGAGACGCCTCCTGGATTTTGTTTTTTGTTTTTGTTTTTTTTCGATCAAAGCTGAACTAAAGCGCGGTAATAGTAACCAACATCTTACAGGTATATTCACCGGCATCGGCTGACTGAATATTCGTAAACGTCGGATCGATAAGGGTTTTGCGGATTGGCACAGCTTCGGATGCGATTGAAGAGTTGATGTACGCTTTCATGTCCATTTTAATTTGACCATTGTGCGGAGCCTCCGGATAAGATTTAGTATAGGGGAACTGGTTAGCGCCCTGCAACCATGTGCCGTAGAAAAGGTCCTGCACACCATTAGTGGTAAAGTGAATTTGGTACAACGTAGGTAAGATGTCATAAGCGCCACCGTGTGCCCCGGTTTCCTGACGGGCAAATCTTGGAACTCCCTGATTAGCGTCATTATTTCCGCTGATTGTAATACTGAAAGGACAGTTTGCATATCCAACATTCCACTCTCCCATAGTACCGTAAAGCGATTCCATCGGCCCACCATAATTTACCTGATGACTGGTTGTTCCGAAGTCCCAGGATACCGGAGACGGCATACATTCGATGTATTTGTCCACCGTCATTGAAAGGTTAAACGTTACGTCATCAGTTGTCTGCGCTTTTGACTGGTTAGTCACGAACATCATTGTTGCTACTAAGAGCACCGAAAAAATCATTAACTTTTTCATTTTGATAAGTTTTTGTTGTTACATCCGCGCACTATTGCTTGGATTATTTTAGCTTCCATCTAGCTAATGAAAGCTAAAATAATCCAAACAAACTCGCTTGATAACTTATTTGAAGGTGCAAACACAAATGAGAATATAACAAACGAATCATTTCTTGTCAAGCCCCTATTAAAAATAGAGTAAAGGGAGACTAGGCAATATGCATAGCCTCCCTTTTTTGTGTTGTTTTACTTGTTATCCGACAATTTTCGGACTCAAGAAAATAACTAACTCGGTTTCTTTTTTGCTTTCATCCTTAGAGCCGAAAACAAAACCAATTAATGGAATCTTCCTGAAAAAAGGAATGCCGCTTTTTTTGGTTTTTTCGTTTTTCGTAATCAGACCACCGATAGCAACTGTCTCGCCATTTTGGACTTTAAGGGTGGTTTCGGTAGAACGACGAGCAATAATTGGCAACTTTTGTGTCGGCCCACCATTAGACTTAAACTCCCTTTCCCCAACGATGTCAGCGACTTCTGGTTTAACAACCAGACGAATCTGCCCGTCGCGAGAAACAAAGGGCTGAACCCTTAATTTTGTACCCACCGAAACATCTTTAGTCGTGAAATAATTATAGGCAGCGCCACCACCGGAGAGAATTAAAAATAAATGCTCTTCAGTGATATTAATCTCAGCTTTCTCGCCATCTTCCACCACAATTTTAGGTTCAGCAATAGTTTTGATTTTAGTGTCATAACCATTGGATGACAAAAAGGATGTCAGGCTGGAAGTTAAATTTAAAGACATAGCATTAGCCCCACCTTTAATAAAATCTCCAATCCCCAGAGCGGATAAATTTATATCGCTCCATTGAACACCCAAATTAGTTCCCTTCTCCCATTCCACCATTACAAACTGTGCAGAAATCTCCACCAACCGTTTAGATTTATCTATCAAGGAGATGTCTCGTTCCAAACGATTAATAATGTCCGGCGTGGCTGTAATAGTTATAGTCTGCCCATCCGCCCTAACAAATGTTTGATAGTAAGGAGACAGTTGAGAAAGGATTTTTTCCGCCCCACGGTTGGTCTTAATAGTTTTAGTGGCCGTTAAGGTTCCAAAGCTATCATTTTCCGGTAACGCCTTGCCCACGATATAATAATTACCGTCAGCTACATAGCGATACTTATAACCACCAGGATACAAAATCATTTCTAAAGCTTTTTCCAGCGGCGTATCCTTAAGAGAAACAGTAATTGAACCCTCAACGGTGTTATCCGGAATAATGTTGATACCGGTGGCCGAAAAGAAGTCCAAGGTAAGCAGCGACCTAATATCGGCTTCTACATAATTGCCGGTAATCAGCGGCTGGCGAACGTTATTATTTTCTTGTTCGCTCAGGATAGACTGATACTTGGCTTCGGCGATTGAATCTTCAGATTGCTCCAGAGATTTAATTTCGGCCGGAGTTAAAGTCGGCTTCTTGTTAACGGCAATCGGTTGCCTAACTGTAGCACAGCTAATAATCAATGTGCTGATAAAAATCGCGAAAAATAATTTTACTGATGTTTTCATTTCTTAATTTTTTGGTGATTACTTTTTTGTTGTTTTATTAATTAAATTATCTTTAGAACAAGTGGCAAACACTTTAAGCTCGGCGCTCTTGCCTCTCTCCGGTTTAAAATAAACCAAACTTTCTTGTTTTTGCGAGGCGTCGTACTTAGCGACTAAAACGGTCGCCATAATATTGCGAACTTCACCCGGTTTTAAAGTCAGGCTATCCGGAATAATTTTAACCCAATCACTGGAGTTAATTTTGACACTCAAAGGTCGATAATCAATATTAGTCAAAGTGATAGTTTTAGTCAGACGCCCACCATCAGGGATAAATAAATCTAAATTATTGCTTTTCAAGCGCAAACATTCGGATTTACTATCATTAAGAGGTTTCTTTCTGACAACAGAAAATTTCTGAACAACTCGTTCTTTCTTGAAACTACTACCATAACTAAACGAAGCTTCAACGATATAGTCGCCAGCCGGCAATTGCCGATTAAGAGCTCCGGTAAAATCACGTATGTTTCCAGGAAAAATAAAAGCGGCTTTAGTCGGACTACTTAAAGCATTAAGACCGAAAGTGCCATAATTTATTTTGCCATCAACACTTCTTACGACTGCGTCGCCAGAAACATCCAAATGAATAAAACTGGTGTTCTTAAAAGAGGCTGTAATACCAACTAAACTGTCGGTTTTTAGAACTTGCAAATCCAAAGCTTCGCCTTTTTTTTCATAGGTACGCCCTGGAACTTCCAAAATCACAACCACTGCCGGCCTAACCATCATTAAAAATTTAAGCTTACGGCTTTTATCATCAACGACAGTGTATTTACTGGGCTCCACTAAAATCACGGCATAATATTCTCCGGGCTGAGCGTTTAAGGGAACGGAAATCTTAAATTTAACTTCCTTAGCCTGATCTTCAAACAAGGCTAAATCCTTTTGCCCCATCTCTATAAACTGAACCGCAGAATTTTTTCCGGGCACGGAGTCAAAAGAAAAAGCGCCTCCTCTGTTCATAGAAAGATCAGAGGGATACAGCACTAAGTCTTGACTTTTTGCGCCCTTGGAACCAAAAACTTTTAAAGTAAACTCCTGGCTCGAACCACGCGCGACTGATACGTCATAACGCACCGGCGAAACTTTAACTGCATAAGCGCAACTCAAAAATAGGCTTAGTGCTAAACAAAGCAAAATTTTTCTTTTCATTTCTTAATTTTTTTGAGATTTAAATTTTGATTAAACGAATGTTTATTTTGGCAGTATAAATTCCAGCGTCATCGGACTGATTGTCCTGAACGAGTTTAGAGGATACTTGAACTGCTAAATCAATAAATAGGGTGTACGGCTGCTCCAAAATTTTTGGGAAAACCGTAATTTCCATTAAAGACAGCTCTTCAGAAGTTTTGTTTTCAAAAACAAAGGGTTCAATAATCCCCGGTGAAAAAATCTTTCCTGAATAGCGAGTAGCTAACCGATCAATACCCGGTATGCCAAACCCAAATTCTAAAGATTTTTTGCCAGATTCTTCTTTCTGTAAAACCGACTGGTCTCCAAAAAATAGTACTTTTCTGGGGCCAATCAAGTTCTCACTTAAGATTGCTCCACTAATAACGCCAGTACTAATTCCTCCAGGAACGCTAATATTTGGCAACATCATGTTTTGGGAAAAACTGATAATTGGCGCTAATAAAACTAAAAAAAGTAATAATCTGATTCTTTTCATTTTTCTCGTTTTTTGTGTGTGTTTTTTTATTTTTTATGTTAAATAACTATAGTTTTCTTCTTTTAAAACTAACCTAGAGAAATATAACTTATTGTTAGTAATTTGTCAATAGCTATTAAAACCCCAGTCTAAACAAAAAAACAACCCCTTTCGGGGTTGTTTTT
Source organism: Candidatus Falkowbacteria bacterium S5_I03 (assembly GCA_019248265.1). Classification (GTDB taxonomy): domain Bacteria; phylum Patescibacteriota; class Patescibacteriia; order Patescibacteriales; family UBA12465; genus UBA12465. The sequence goes on along the minus strand of JAEHGX010000001.1, from coordinate 8,913 downwards.
CTTGTGAGCCGTTGACCGGGATTGAACCGGTGACCTTCTCCTTACCATGGAGATGCTCTACCAGCTGAGCTACAACGGCAGACGGTAGGAATACATTTTTTCGCTTCGGTTATTTCTGTGGTAAAAATGAGCTAAAGCTCATTTTTACTTTACGAAATAACAGGCGCTCTCAAATATATTCCTACCTTTTATAAATTTTCTATTTCTTCCTTAATTTCCTCCAATTTTTGATTCTCTGGATTGGCGGCGGCTAATTTTTCAAAATATCGGAGTGCCGATTCCTTATCTTTCCTTATTATACTTAAATCCAAAATTAAATCAAGATAACGCGGACTGTTCGCCTCAAATTCCAAAGCTTCTAAAACATTATCAAAGGCGGCATCGTAATGTCCGGCTAATTTTTCCAGCCAAGCCAAGGAAAAATAGATTTCCGGCAAACTTAAATCGCCTAACATTTTCAAATCATCTTTAAACTGTTTGGCAAGCTTCAGGGCATACTCATAGGTCTGGCGCGCTTCCGGGAATTTCTTCAATTCTTCGTAAATCCCGCCAAGCTTAAAGAAAGCGCCTAAATTTTTCTGATCCAAACTGATAACTTCCACTAACTTCTCTTCCGCTTCATTAAATTTTTCTTTCTTAATTAAATCTTCGGCCGCTGTTAATAATTCTTTGATTTGTTTCTGTTTTTCCGGCCAAGGAATTTTAGAGCTAACTTTATAGCTAAGCTTCATCTTTTTCAAATTAATATGGGCCGCTTTTAAAGCTTTTGATAGATTAGAATTAATAAACAAAAAAATCCGACCAAAAAATCCGCCCCATTTTGCCAGGTCTCTTTCCACGCGCGCCTTAATAATGGTATTTTTAAATTTAGCTTCTTTTTCTCCGGGTAAATTATTAACATCCAAAATCGCGAGGGCCGGAAACTTTTTAATAATGATGGCGAGAATGACCGCCACCGAAATCAAAACTAAAATAATAGAAATAATAGTAAGCATGGATTTAGAGTTTAACGATTGAAGCAAATTCTTGAACATTAAGACTGGCGCTGCCAATCAATAAGCCGTCAATATTTTTTTCTTGCAAAAACTGCGCGGCATTGCTGCCATTGACGCTGCCCCCATAAACGACTCTGATTTTCTTTCCTAAAATTTTAGCAGCTTCGGCTTTCAAAAAAATATGGATTGCTTCTGCTTCAAACGGAATTATCGGCTCGCCGGTACCAATCGCCCATAACGGTTCATAGGCAATAATAATTCCAGAAGAATTTTTAATATTTACCTCTTTTAAAGCGCTCTTAACTTGAGCCAGTAAAACTTTTTTAGTTTGCCCGAGCTCTCTTTCATTTAAAGTCTCGCCTACGCAGATGATGGGAATCAATTTAGCCGCCAGCGCCGCTTTTGTCTTGGCATTTATCAAATCAGGGTCTTCTTTCAAAATTAAACGCCGTTCACTATGCCCGATAATCACATATTTAACACCCAGTTCATTTAAAGTCGCCGGCGAAGTCTCGCCAGTTAGAGCGCCGCGGTTCTTAAGGGCGCAATTTTGAGCGCCTAACAATAAATCTCCGCCCTGCAAAATATCGACAATCGGCGCAATCGCTAAAAATCCCGGGCAAATAACGGTATCGTTTTTAGGATTTTTAATTTTTTTCTTCAATTCTTTAGCTAAAATCAAGCTATCTTTAAAGCTTAATTGCATCTTCCAGTTGGCAATAATAATTTTTTTCATATTATTTGCGCTTATTATTTTTAGCCCAATCAATTGTTAACTTAATTCCGGTTTTTAAATCAATTTTCGGTTCCCAATTCAAAACATCCTTAGCTCGCTGATGGCTCAAACAGCTCCTTCTCTGCTCGCCGGCCTTAGCGGGCTCCTCTTTGACTTTAATTTTCTCGCCCAAAGCCGCTTCAATTCCGGAGATGATATCCAACAAACTTGATTCTTGGCCGGTACTAATATTCATTTCGCCTCGGCAATCAATTTCCTTAGCCGCGCTTAAAGCTTCAACAACATCAGGAACACAAACAAAATCGCGGGTTTGTTGGCCGTCGCCGAACATTTTACTTTCCAATCCTTTAACCGCGTTATCAATAAAAATGGCGATTACCCCGGCTTCCCCGCCCTTAAATTGACGTGGGCCATAGACATTGGCAAAACGCAAAATTGTATAATTTAAACCGTAAACCTGATAATAATAATTTAAATATTTTTCAAAAGTTAATTTATTGATTCCGTAAGGCGAAAGCGGATAGGTCGGTGCGTATTCGGTGGTCGGGATTTCTTCGGCTTCGCCATAAATTGCGCCGCCGGTCGAAGAAAAAATAATTTTTTTGACTTTTTGTAGACGGCAATTTTCTAAAATATTCAAAGCGCCGACAACGTTAATATCATTATCCAGTTGGGGATTTGCCACGGAAACGCGTACATCAATCTGCGCCGCCAGATGATAAACAAAATCAAACTGCTCGCGCTTAAAAATTTTGGCAATTTTTGCGGAACGAATATCTATTTTATACAGTTTTGCTTTATTATTGACATAGTCTTTGCGTCCGGAAGATAAATTATCAAGCACAACCAGCTCATGTCCTTCGGAAATGAGTTTATCAACTAAATTAGAACCGATAAAGCCGGCGCCACCGGTCACAAGAATTTTAGCCATATAAAAACATCATAACACGATTTTTTGATAAAAAAAAGTCCAGTTTCCGCAAATTACGAAAACTGGACAGCTATTTTATTTTTCAGTCTCTGGATTTAACCCTCTTTAATTACTCGTTTAGTAGATTTTGTTTCTTCTAAAACGTTCTGAGCGTTTTTCATCCAAGATTTAAGCCAGCGCCGATGCTTGATCAAGCCAATAAAAAACACGACAACAAATATGGCGGCCTCAATAATAGCAATAAGCGACGGTTGACCGGGAAACGTCGAATTAGCAGTCCAGAAAACTACGGCAACCACGACGGTTGGCGCTATCAGGCCAAAAATCGAAAAAATCCAAACATCTTCCGCTAAATTAAAAGCGGAAAATAAGAAGCGCGGCGACATAGTCGCTAAACAGGCCAGTAAGTCCTCTTGCCTATGGCTACCGTTTTCTACAAACACCACCACAGCAAAAAAAATCCCGAATGCAAAAAGAATCCAGGAAAACATCCAAATCATTTTTTTAATCATAGCAAACAGATTTTTTGGTTAATATTTAAAATTGTTAAATTACTTTTTAGTTTCTAAATATATTAGTATAAAAGTCTTTTTTAGTCAAATTATTGCCTTATTTTAAAGCAAAAATGGACTCTTCACCACCCCGCTAAAGACTTGCTTTTGCTTTATCTTTTTGCTAAACTAATAGTAGATAATTAATAAACTTAGTCTAAATTAATTAGGCTAATCTAACTATAAAAACCCCCTATTAACCGGGAATTTTTGTTTTAATATGACAAAAGAAGATAACAAAAAACACAGTAATTACGGCGCTGACCAAATTACCGTTTTAGAAGGTTTAGATCCAGTTCGAAAAAGACCGGGCATGTACATTGGCTCAACTTCCGCTGCCGGTTTACACCATTTAATTTGGGAGGTGGTTGATAATTGTATCGATGAAGCCATGGCCGGCTACGCCAACGAAATTTCAGTTTCCCTGCTCCCGGATAGAATAGTCAGTGTCACCGATAATGGCCGCGGTATCCCGGTAGAAAAACATAAAGTTACCGGCGTCTCCGCCCTGGAAACAGTTTTAACCAAACTGCATGCCGGTGGCAAATTCGGCGACGGTGGCTATAAAGTTTCCGGCGGTCTTCATGGCGTTGGCGTTTCCGTGGTCAATGCTTTAAGCGAATATTTAAAAGCGGAAATCTATCGCGACGGCTATGTCTGGGAACAAGAGTATAAAATCGGCAAACCGCTCAAAGCTATAAAATCCGTCGGTAAAACTGACAGGACCGGAACAACTATTACTTTCAAACCGGACGCCAGTATTTTTACCGAGCTAGAATTTAATTGGGGTAAAATTCTTGATCGCTTGCGCCAACAGTCATATTTAACTAAAGCAATCACAATTAATGTTTTCGACAAGCGCGAAGGACATCGAGCCAAAAGATATAAATTCCATTTTGAAGGCGGCATCAAATCATATATCAAATCTTTACACCGTAATAAATCAGTTAAGAATGATACTATTTTTTACATTGATAAAGATATAAACGGCTGCAAGGTAGAGGTTGCTCTGCAATATAACGATGAATATAATGAAACTGTTTTGACCTTCGCTAATAATATTCATAATCCGGAAGGCGGAACTCATTTGGTCGGCTTTAAAACCGCTTTGACCAGAACTCTTAACAACTACGGCCGCAGCAAAAATCTAGTCAAAGAAAAACAAGAAAATCTAACCGGTGAGGATGTCCGTGAAGGCTTAACGGCAATTATTAGTGTTAAGCTCCCTGACCCGCAATTTGAAGGCCAGACTAAAGGTAAACTGGGAAACGCCGAAATGAAAGGTTATGTTGAACAATTGTTCGGCGAAGCTTTCAATACTTTTTTAGAAGAACATCCTAAGGAGGCGGAAGCAATAATCGGTAAATGTATTTTATCTTCTCAGGCTCGTTTAGCAGCCCGATCGGCGCGCGCCTCGATTTTAAGAAAAGGAGCTCTGGAAGGCATGACCTTGCCGGGAAAGTTAGCTGATTGTTCCAGCCGTCATCCCGAAGAATGCGAACTTTACATCGTTGAGGGAGATTCTGCCGGTGGCAGCGCCAAACAAGGACGCAATCGCCGCTTTCAAGCGATTCTGCCTTTACGCGGTAAAATTTTAAACGTTGAAAGAGCGCGCCTGGATAAAATGTTAGCTAACAACGAAATTAAAAATTTGGTAATTGCCATGGGCACCAATATTGACGAGCAATTTGATTTAGATAAATTAAGATACCACCGTATTATTATCATGACCGATGCCGATGTTGACGGCGCCCATATCAGAACCCTGCTCTTAACTTTATTTTTCCGCCACTTCACTCAACTCATCAGCCAAGGACATGTTTATATCGCCCAACCGCCTCTCTATCAAGTTAAAAAAGGAACGGCTGTTCGTTATGCTTATAGCGATGCCGAGAAAGAAAAGGCAATTCTAGAATTCGGCGGCAGCGTTGAAGAGGCTGTCGAAATAGGCGAAGAAAATGACGAGGGCGAAGAAAATGAAATAGAAATGCCGGGTGAAGAAGAAAAAAATAAAAAGAAAAAAGACGATGACGACAAGAAAAGAAATGCGCGCATTATTATTCAGCGCTATAAAGGTTTGGGTGAAATGAACCCGGAACAGCTTTGGGATACAACCATGGATCCGGAAAAACGCATCGTCAAGCAAGTAACTGTGGAAGACGCCGCGCAGGCCGATCAAATGTTTGATATGTTAATGGGCGACAACGTTGCTCCGCGCAAAAACTTTATCCAAACCCACGCCAAAAAAGTTAAAAATCTTGATATCTAAAACCTCTTAGGAGGATTAAATTTATGTATATTTACATTCTGGCGCCGATTATCGCCTTTATAATCGCTCAGGGTACAAAAGTATTATTGCGCTCATTCAAAAGAAAAGTTACTTTGCACGATGTTTTTGCTTATTCTGATATGCCCTCCGGACACACTTCGGTAGTAGTCGGGGTGGCTTCCATTATCGGTTTTAAGTTAGGAATTGATTCCCCGATTTTTGCGGTCGCTTTTGTTTTTGCCACCATTGTTATCGTTGATGCTATCGGCTTGCGCAATTATTTGGGCCAACACGGCAAAACTCTTAACGTTTTGGTTAAAGATTTAAAGGAAGATGATTTTCTGGATAACAGCTATCCAAAGCAATTGGAAAAAATCGGCCATACGCCTCTACAAGTTTTGGTCGGTGGCACGATTGGCTTCTTGACCAGCTTGCTTGCTTGGTTATTATTTTAAATTAAAAAAATAAATATAAAAAAGCCGTTTCTGAAAAAGAAACGGTTTTTTTGTTAGCCATCTCACTATTAGATTTCAGGTAAACCAGCCCTCGGTAAAACCAAGTCCCAGTCTTCTTTCAAGCACACAACCTCTATCTTTCATCTTTGGTTGCGAGCGAATAAAATCTAACGGTTTAAAAAGATCGATTTGGTGGCCATTTTTGCCGTTATCTATAAACGAACCGAGGCCGCCTCTCATAAAAATTTCAAAATCTACGATGGTTCCACCACCGCCGACCAGGATTCCTCCTTGAGGAACACCAAAGCCGATTTTTATGTTTCTATTTTCCATCTACTAAACTAATACCTGACATACCGGCATCTTTTTTTATGCCCATTAAATTTAAAATGGTTGGCGCTACATCCGACAAACTACCAGCCGGAGCCAACAAGCTCAAATCACCATCCGGAGCATCTTTCAAGCCGATAGTCTTACCTTTAAAATCATGACCAATAATAATCAAGGGGACCGGATTATCGGTAATATTCTTATCCGGCAAATCAGTCACCATATCTTTCAAGCGCTCGGCGTTACCGGCGCTAGAAGAGATAACTAAGATGCCCTGATGATCTAGAACTTCCGCCGCTAATGATTTAAGGGCTCTATCCAAAGCTTCAACGGTTTTAACGGTTTCGGCAAAATCTCCGCTGGCAACCGTAATATCTAAAGCCGAACAAGCGGCAACAATAAAATTATATTTTCCGCTCTTAACAGCCTTTACTGATTCTCGAAAAATTCTTTTTAAAGCCAGGGGGATATTAATTTCTTGTTTATCGTCTTCTAAAGAAATAGACAGCCAATCTTCGCCCATCAGGCGTTCTTCGCGACGACCGTTAAAAAAACTGCTTAAAGCCGCCAAACGCTCGCTATCAAAAATTTTCAACTGCTTCAAACCAATCCCGGAAATTATTGAGCTTAAATCATTGCCGACAGCCTGCGTTTCATCGCTAACAGCGAGTCCGCTGCCTAAAATTAAATAACGCGCATTAATATTAAGCGCGTTGGCCTCTAAAATAGCGGCCGGATATTCTTTAGCCATTTTAGAAAAATTGGGAATACGAGCGCTACTAATAGCGTTAGCTTCATTCTTTTCAGTAATTCCCCAACCATCAAGCAACAACAAAAAAACTAAATTGGATTTAGGACTTAAATCAGGATTGTCGGACGCTTCATTTTTTTCCATAATTTTCTAAAATATCAGCGATTTCCATTAAGCGATTATACTTCACTACCCGTTCGCCCCGAGATAAAGAGCCGGCCTTAAGATAATCTGCCCCCAGAGCTACCGCCAAGTCCACCAAGAAATCATCAGTGGTTTCCCCGCTGCGCTGAGAGACAATAATTTTAAAATTATGCTTATTGGCCAATTTTACACAATCCACAGCCTCCGTCAAGGTGCCGACTTGGTTAGGTTCAATAACAATGGAATTAGCGGCCTTTTCTTGGATACCAAGACGCAAACGATCAATCTTGGTAGTAAATAAACTGTCGCCGGCAATCATCAACTTATCTCCCATTTCGGAAGTTAAATTACGCCAATTTTCCCAATCATTTTCGGCCAGCGGATCTTCCAAATAAATAATCGGATACTTTCTTAACCAGGAATCATACAAACCGACAAGATTAGCGGCGCTAAAATAAGTTTTGTCCAAAGGAAAGATATAGCGCTTGGTTGTTTCTTCAAATAAAATATTGGAACCGATGTCTATACCTATCCATAAATCTTTACCGGGGTTATAGCCGGCGCGAATTGCGGCCGCCAACATAAATTCTATCGCTTCAATGCTGGAATCTAAATTAGGCGCATACCCGCCCTCGGAACCGGTATCGGTGTCATAGCCGGCGGCTTGCAATTCTTCTTTAAGAGCGTAAAAAATCTCCGCACCCTCGCGAATCATTTCGGCGGCAGTATTTTTTTTTGGAATAAGCAAAAATTCTTGAAAATCTAAATTAGTATCGGCATGAGTTGCCCCATTAAAAATATTAAAAAACGGCACCGGAATCTTAGGAGCCGCCAAGGAATAAGTTTTTTGCAAATAGGAAAATAATTCCTGTTTCTGGCTTAAGGCGCCAGCGCGAGCACAGACTAAAGAAACAGCCAGAGTGGAATTGGCTCCCAAATGGCTCTTATCGCCGGTACCGTCGAGTTCAATTAATTTTTTATCAATAGCCTCTTGTTTCAAAATATCAAATCCAATAAGCGCGGGGGCAATAATTTCCTTTATTTTAGTAATTGCCTGTAAAACGCCGCGGCCCTGATAACGTTTTTTATCGCCATCGCGCAGCTCAAAGGCTTCATAGGTTCCGAGCGCCAAACCTCCAGGAACACTAGCCTTAGCCTGCAAGCCGTTATCCAGCAAGATACTAGCTTCAATCGTCGGCCAGCCGCGAGAATCTAAAATTTCTCTAGCGCTTAGATTTTTTATTTTTGGCATAAAAAGAAAAAATTAAACTACAATTTTTTTAAGTCCCGGCATTGACGCTCCACCCAAATAAGAAAGCATGGCCCCGCCGGCTGTTGAAACCCAATCGACATATTCCATCATCCCCGTCATCTTCAAAGCAGATACTGTTTCACCGCCGCCAGTAACGCCATAAGCGCGGCCCCGAGAACGAGCGGCAATTATCATAGCCAAAGAAATGGTGCCGTTTTTAAAATGTGGGTCTTCAAACTTCCCCATCGGACCATTCCAGATAATAGTATTGGCCTCCTTAATATATTGAGCATACAAACTGACTGTTTCCGGACCGATATCAAAAATACAATCGGTTTTAGCAACAGCATCAGCTTGCTTAGACAATATTTTTCCGTTTTTAGTTTTAACAACCACATCTAAAGGCAAAACAATTTTTTTATCGCGAGCCTTGCCAGTTAATAATTTCTTAACGACCGGCACTGAACCGGCGTCAAATAATGATTTTCCAATTTCTAAT